>NZ_JBJLSK010000046.1:0-26465 GCF_050871965.1 Kineococcus lubricus | reverse complement strand
GGGAGGGCTCGCCCTCCCCGCCGCCGGGAACCCCGACCGGTTCCCCTCGACGTGCGACGCTCCGGCGACCGCGTCCCGCTCCCGCCGTCACCGGCACACCCTCCCACCGACGAGAAGCCCGGGAACACCGCCCGGCACCCGACCCCCAGGAGTTCCCGTGGTCCTTCGCCCGTTCACCCGCCGTCGACTCCTGCAGACCGGCGCCGCCGGCACCGCGGCGGGGATCGTCTCGGCCTCCACCGCACCGGCCTGGGCCGGTTCCTCGAACTCCTCCCGGCGAGGGCGGGCCGACACCGTGCTCGTCAACGGCCAGATCCTCACGGTGGACCGGTGCGCGAGCGTCGCCTCGGCCCTGGCCGTGCGCGACGGCGTCGTCGTGGCGGTCGGCGACGACGCCGAGGTGCGCCGCTGGATCGGTCCCCGCACCGAGGTCGTCGACCTCGCCGGTCGCACCGCGATCCCCGGGATCAACGACTCCCACCTGCACCTCGTGCGCACCGGTCTCGCGATGCCCCCGCGCACCATCGACGTCGGCGGGGACGTCTCGGCCTCGATCGTCGCCGTCGCCGACGCGGTCCGGCAGGCCGCCGCGTCCGCCGCACCGGGGACCTGGATCCGCGGGAAGGGCTGGAACGAGGAACTCTTCGCCGAGCGCCGGACCCCGACCCGGGCCGACCTCGACGCGGCGGCACCGGACAACCCCGTCGTCCTGCTCGACTGGTCCAACCACCAGTCGTGGGTGAACTCCAAGGCTCTCGAGGTGGCCGGGGTGAGCGCGGCGACCCCGGTGCCCGCCGGCGGCGTCGTCGTCCTCGGGGCGGACGGGCGCCCCAGCGGGATCTTCCGGGAGACCGCGATGGCCCTCGTCAACGCACAGGTCCCGCCGTTCACCCGGGAGGAGCAGCAGGCCGCCATCGAGGAGGCCGCGGCCGACCTGCTGACCCTGGGCATCACCAGCGTCACCGAACCGGGCATCGGGGCGGTGGCGAGGTCGCTGTACGAGGAACTCGCCCGCTCGGGGCGGTTGCCGGTGCGCGTGACCGCGCTGCTGAGCCGCCCCGACGACACCTACCCGGTCGACGTCGAGCACGTGCGGGAGGTGCTCGCCACGGCCACCCCCGCCGGCGGCGTCGACCCGCGGCTGTTCGCGGTGCGCGGGGTGAAGCTCCGCGCGGACGGGGTGCCGATCAGCAGTCGCACGGCGTGGATGCGCGAGGAGTACGTCGGCGGCGGTCGCGGCAGCCTCGTGACCGTCGGCGAGGACGACGCGGCGAAGGTCGCCGAGCTGACGGCGATGGTGCGCCTGGTCCACGAGGCGGGGCTGCAGATCGGGACCCACGCCACCGGCGACGCGGCGATCGACGTCGTCGCCGCCGCCTACGCCGCCGTCCGGCGGGAACGACCGGGCCGCAACCCCCGCCACTACGTCATCCACGGCGACTTCAGCTGGCCCGAGACGTTGGCGGTCCTCGCCGGGGCCGGGTGCGCGGTGAACTTCAACCCCGCCATCCGCCGCCTCATCGCGGACAGCCAGCCGGCCGTGGTCGGTCCCGAGCGAGCCGCCCGCGAGACGCCGATGGCCTCCGCGCTGCGCAGCGGGGTGGTCGTCACCGCTGCCTCCGACTCGCCCAACGTGTCGACCGACTGGCGGGTCGGGATGCAGTCCGCGCTGACCCGGCAGGGGACCTCCGGGGCCGTCTCCGGTGCGGACGAGGCGATCGGGTTCCACGACGCGCTGCGCGCCTTCACCGCCGCCGGCGCGTGGCAGGACGGGGCGGATCGCTGGAAGGGCTCGCTGGAGCGCGGCAAGGTGGGCGACGTCTGCGTCCTGGGGGAGCGGATCCTCGACGACGACGGCGACCTCAGGCTGCCCGCCGGGGACTTCCCCTCGGTGCCCGTCGCGTACACCCTCGTCGGGGGGTCCGTCGTGCACGACGGGGAGTCGGGCGCGGGGACCGCCGCACCGGCCTCCTTCGTCGCCTCGCCCTCACCGGACGCGGTCTGCTCGCACTGCTGAGCGGGGCGCTGGGGACGGCTACCTGGGCCCGATCGAGTCCCGTCGCACGAGCTGGGCCGGCAACCGCACGGCCCGCGGCGGGTCGTCGCGGCCCCCGATGCGGGCCAGCAGCAGTTCGGCCACCTCGGTCCCCAGCGCCAGGAGCGGCTGGGCGATCATGGTCAGCGGCGGCGACCACAGCTCGGCCCAGGGGACGTCGTCGAACCCCACGAGCGAGACGTCGGCTCCCGGCCGCAGCCCCCGCCGGCCCAGCACCCGCAGGACGCCCAGCAGGGCGAAGTCGTCGGTCGTCAGCAGGGCGGTCGCCGGATCGGGCAGGTCGAGCATCCGGTCCGTGGCGTCCTGCGCGGCCTCGACCGTGGACTCGGTCAGCGCCACCAGGTCGGGGTCGAAGGGCACGCGGGCCGCGCGCAGCGCGTCGAGGTACCCGCGCACCCGGTCCGCGCCCGTCGAGACCGCCGAGTCCAGCGCGCTGAGCAACCGGCCGCGCTGCGCGGGGACCGGCTGCAGCGCCGGCCCCCAAACCAGGCCGACCCGGCGGTGCCCCGCCTCCAGCAGCGCGGCGGTGCCCGCCCGGGCCGCCGCGGCGTTGTCGATGGTCACCGAGTCCACCGCCAGCCCGTGGACCACGCGGTCCACCAGCACCAGGGGGACCTGGGCCGCCGCCTCGTGCAGGTGGGGGACCGGCGCGTCGGCTCCGGCGGCGGTGGCGACGACCAGCCCGTCCACGCTCTTCTCCAGGAGCACCTCGACCGCGTGCGCCTCGTCGTCCAGGTCCTCGTCGGTGTTCAGGACGACGGTGTCGAGGCCGGCGCGGCGCGCGGTGTCGGTGATGCCCCGCACCACCCCGGCGAAGAACGGGTTGGCGATGTCGGCGACCACGACCCCCAGCGTCCGCGACGAACCCAGGGACAGGTTGCGGGCCAGGGCGTTCGAGCGGTACCCCAGGGCCGCGGCGGCCTCCTCGACGCGCCGCCGCAACTCCGGGCTGACCGCGCCGTACCCGCCGAGGGCCCGGGCCGCCGACGCCCGGCCGACGCCGGCCGCGGCGGCCACGTCGGAGATCGTCGGTCGTCCACTGCTCGCCGGTCCCGAACCCACGGTGATCAGCTTAGGGGCCGGCTTCAGCCGTCGTGGACGACGTGGCCGTCCAGGACGGTCAGCGCGACCCGCGCCTGCCGCAGTTCGTCGGGGCCGCAGGCCGTCAGATCCCGGTCGAACACCGCCAGGTCCGCCCGCCGGCCCCGCTGCAGCGTTCCGGCGGTGCGCTCGGCCCCCGCGGCCCAGGCACCCCCGGTCGTCCACGCGCGCAGGACCGCGGCGACCGTCGCCGCCCCCGGGGGGTTCCAGCCGCCGTCCGGGCCGCCGTCGCGGAAGCGCCGGAACACCGCGGCGTGCAACGCCTCCGGCAGGCTGGGCCAGAAGAGCGGCAGGTCGGTCCCGGCGGCCACGGCGACCCCGGCCGCGGCCATGGCGGCGAAGTCGTTCAGCCCCCGGGCGCGGTCGCCGAGGACGCCGCTCACCGCGGCGAACTCGTCCTGGTCGGCGAACAGGTGCAGGAACTGGGGGTAGACCTCGAGCACCAGACCCGCCCGGGCGGCCCGGGCCAGGTCGTCGGGGTGGATGAAGCTCACGTCGGACAGCGAGTGCCGCCGGTCGTCGGGGAACTCGCGGCGGATCCCGGACAGGACGTCCACCGCCCAGCGGGCGGCGGCGTCCCCGTCGACGTTGAGGCCGACCGTGAAACCCGCCCCGGCGATCTCCTCGGCGGCCGCGCGCAGGCCCTCGTGGTCGACGGCGGCCAGCGACGGGCCGTCGGCGTACCCGTCGAGCATGTCGGCGGTGCGGTCCGGGAAGGTGCCGTCGACCATCAGCTTGAAACCGTGGAACTCCAGCCGGCCGGGGACGGCGGCCGCCGTGGCGGCCGCCGCGAAGGCGAGGTCGTGGGCGCGCCGGACCGGCTGGGAGGCCAGCCGCTGCCGCAGCCGCAGCCGGCCGCGTGCGACGAGGTCGCGCAGGACGGGCAGCGCCCCGGGGTGGTCGTCGAAGACGACGTCCTTGACGGAGACGACGCCGCGGGAGAGCAGTTCCCGCTCGGCGTGCGACCAGGCGCGTTCGACGAGGACCGGGTCGGTGGCGACGTCCGCGAACAGCGGGGCCAGCGCCTCGTTCGGCAGACCGCCCCGGGGCAGGTCGTACCGGGCGCGGGCCACCTCGTTCTGCCACGGGGCGGTGCGGTCGGCGTCCCACAGGACCACCGGGCGCGGCCCGAGCTGCTCGGTGAGGACCTCGGTGAGCTCGGCCGGGACCGGGCGGTCGCCCGGCCAGCCGGTGCCCACGACGGGGACGCCGGCGGGCCGGCCGGCCGCGGCGCGCGAGAGGGCGGCGGCCACGTCCCGCGCCTCGCCGGTGCCGGCGAGGTCGACGGTCACCTCCTCGAGCAGGGTGGCCGTCAGGAACGTGTGGTCGTCGTGCAGGCCCGCGCAGACGAGGCCGTCCCCGGCGTCGTGCAGCGTGGTCGCCCTGCCGCGCCAGGCCGTCGCGTCCGAGCCGTCCCCGTCGTGGCCCACGGCCGCCACCCGGCCGTCGCGGACGGCGACCCAGCCGGGCCGGGCGGTGTCGTCGAGGCCGGTGAAGACGGTGCCGCGCACCAGCAGGTCGGCCGTCCCCGCGGTGCTCACGTGAGCACCGGACCGGCGACGAAGAACGCGACGGCGGCCAGGGCCCAGGCGATGGCCTGGTAGGGCAGGTTGGTCACCCAGTGGCGGAACACCTCGACCTTGGTGGCGAACGTCGTCAGCAGCCCGATGTCGGAGGTGATGCAGGCCGTGGCGCCCCACAGCCCCGCCGAGATCAGCGCGGCGATGGTCAGCGGTTCGTCCGCCCCGATGCCCGTGGCCAGCGGGATGACGACCGGCAGGGCCAGCAGGTACAGGCTCCAGTTCAGCGTCACCAGGAACTCGGTGATGCCGAACAGCACGAAGATGAAGCCGGGCAGCAGTTGCGGGGGGACGTTGCCGGAGACCCCCGAGATGATGAACCCGGTGAAGCCCGTCTCGCCGAGGGCGGCGACGAAGACGAACGCCAGCGTCATGATGAGCGCCAGTTCGAGCATGTCCTTCATGCCGTCCACCACGGCCTGCAGGTACGAGCCGGGGGTGAAGGCGCGCTGCACGACCAGGGCGACCGCGGCCACCACGAGGGTGACCAGCAGCGCCTCCTGGATGGAGCCCAGCGCCAGGGTGAACCCGACGAGCACGGCCAGCAGGCCGAAGAAGTTGAGCAGGTGCGGGGTGCGGCCGCCGTCGGCGATCACGGTGGGCTCCTGCTCCGGTGCGTTCCCCGTGGGGGTCTCGCGCATCGCGCGGCGCATCCCGCCCAGCGGGGGCAGGACGCCGGACGCGGCGAGGAACCCGACCAGCAGGGCCGCGATCGGGTAGAACATGTACGGGATGAGCCCGGCGTACCCGGAGACCTGGTGGTCGGCGTCGACGTACCCGTTGACGACCAGGAGCCCGGCGACGAACACCGATCCCGTCGCGAGCGGGTTGAAGGCGCTGCCCGGGACGGCCCCGGTGCGCACCAGGTACGCGGTGAACAGGCGGGGGCGGCCGAGCCGCTCGTTGACCCCGGACATCGCTGCGCCGCTGGTGGAGACCGACAGGTACCCGTCCTGGGACAGCACCAGCGAGGCCAGCAGGGTCACCACCGACGCCGAGCGTCCCGACCGGGCCAGGCCGGAGGCCCACGTCCCGAACCGGCGGGACAGCCCCGACCGGTCCAGGACGCTGACCAGGGCCCCGATGCTCAGCAGGGTGACGATGAGCTGGAGGTTGTCCCTGGTCGTGAGCTGCGTGAAGAGCTGGTCGCCGAAGGCCGCCAGCAGGTTCCCGCGGTGGGCCAGGAAGACGGCCAGGACGCTGCCCCAGACGAACCCCTCGACGACGCGGCGGGTCGCCAGGACGAAGGCGAACAGCGCGGCGGGGGGCAGCAGGCTCCAGGCGCCGAACCTCCCCCCGGGGTCGGGGGCGAGCACGGCGACCAGGACGAACACGAGGGCCAGGGCCCCGTACACGGCGAGGTCGGCGCGGGAGCGGCGGCCGGTGCCGGCACCGTCGGCGGGGCGGGCTTCAGGGGTCACGGTGTCCATCAGTAGCTCCTCCCGTACCCGAAAGCTCCTTCGGTCAGCGTCTGCCGGCCGGAGAACTCCGCCGCGGTGCGCAACCCGTCGCGCACCACGGCGGAGGGCAGGTCGTTGCCGCGCTTCCAGCCCGAGCTGAGCGCGTGGACGGCGAAGGCGGCCAGGAAGGAGTCCCCGCAGCCCATCGTGTCGACCGGGTGGTCGGTCAGCACGGCTGCCTGCTCGTGGAGGGTCCGCCCGTCCCAGGCCACCGAGCCGGCGGCGCCGCGGGTTCCCAGGGCCAGTCGCGTCCCGGCCGCGACGGCGTCGCGCAGGGTCTGCACGAGGTCGTCCCCGCTGTCCTCCCCGCCGGAGAACAGGGCCAGGTCCAGCGAGGGGCACAGTTCCCGCAGGAACTCCGCGGTGCGGAACTCCGGTTCCTCGCTGAAGTCGAAGGACAGCAGCGGCCCGGCGGCGGCGAGCTTGTGCACCTCGCCGGCGGTCCCGCCGTAGACGCCGGAGTGGACGAGGTCGAACCCGGCGGCGTGGGCGATCTCCGCCTCGCCCAGCAGCAGCGGGTCGG
Organism: Kineococcus lubricus; assembly: GCF_050871965.1. Lineage (NCBI taxonomy): Bacteria > Bacillati > Actinomycetota > Actinomycetes > Kineosporiales > Kineosporiaceae > Kineococcus > Kineococcus lubricus. The sequence continues at coordinate 19,745 of NZ_JBJLSK010000046.1, read as the reverse complement.
CCGTGGTCACGCCACCGCCGTTCCAGCCCCGGAACACCCGGTCGCCGTCGACGACCTCGACCTCGGCCCAGCCGGTCTCGCCGGGCCGGGTGACGGACAGCGTGGTGTCGATCGACAGGTCGGCGAGCACCCGGCGGACGTGGGTGGCGAGGTCGTCGTCACCGAAGACGCCGAGGTAGGCCGCCTCCGCGCCGAGGGCGGCGGCGAAGACGGCGACGTTCACCGCGTTGCCGCCGGGGTAGTAGGTGCGGCGGTCGACGAACTTGTCGACGAAGTTGTCGCCGTAACCGAGGATGCGCATCATCGAGCTCCTTCCCGTCCTGCGCGGAGGCTCAGTACTCGACGACGCGGTAGTAGCGACGCAGGTCCAGCGAGTGCTCGCGGACCCGTTCGAGGTGCTTGCTCTGCCGGGTGCACATGACGCCGGAGACGATGGGGGACAGCAGTTCCCGGAACTCGGGGCTGATCCCGGGCAGTTCGTGGGAGGCGGTGTCCAGGACGGTGACGTCCTTGCAGTACTGGTCGGCGAACTTCAGGACGCGGTCCATCAGCGGTCGGGTCCGGTCCTCGCCGAACAGCAGGATCAGGCTGGTGTCGGGTTCGATGAGCTCCAGGGAGCCGTGGAAGAACTCCGCGCCGTGGACGCGGGTGGTGGTCAGCCACTGCATCTCCTCCAGGACGCACATCGAGTAGTTGTAGGTCTGGCCCCACAGGTTCCCGGCCCCGACCAGCATGTGGTAGGTGGTGTCGCGGTGGCTCTCGGCGAACTCGGCCGCGCGGGCGTCCTCGTCGGCGTTGACGGCCAGCAGCAGGTCGGGCATGGCCTGCAGTTCGGCGGCGAGCCGGTCCCAGTCGTCGAACTCGCCGCGGCGGGCGAGCAGGCCGGTGACCAGGAGCAGGAGCTGGAGGTTGATGGACTCGGCCGCGGTGGCGTTGTCGGCCGCGTTGACCAGGACGTGGTCGCTGAGCTCGGCCAGCGGGGTGCCGGCCTCGCCGGTCAGCCCGATGACGGTGACGCCGCGTTCACGGCAGTATCGCGCGGCCGCGACCGTCTCGGAGGTGGTGCCCGACAGGGAGGAGAACACGGCCACCGACCGGGAGCCGAGCAGCGGACTGCCGACCAGCTGCAGCTCGGCGCCGATGGCCGCCCGCACGGGCAGCGTCGAGCGCTGCTGCACCAGCAGCTCCCACGGCAGCATGGTGCCGTAGGAGCCGCCGGACCCGATGAGCCAGAGGTTGTCGTAGCCGGCGTCCTGGACGGCGGCGGTGATCTGCGCGATCTGCGGCGCGAGGTCCACGGCGCCCTGGACGACGGGGCGGTAGGTGGTCGGGTCGATACCCAGCACGTTCGTGTCTCCTGTCGGTCGGCCCGGCGGCAGCGCCGGGCGAGACCGGTATCAAAACACGGGTTGAGACCGGTATCAAGCGTTTCGCCCGCTCAACCACCCCGTCGCCGCTCAGGGCTCCAGCTGGCCGGCCCGGGCGGGCGCCGGCCGAACCGCCAGTGCAGAGTGCTCGGCGAGGGCGGCGGCCCAGGGCGGGGAGGACGTGGATCCGGTGCGGCCGGCTGGGATCGCCACGTTCGTCGTCGACGGGTACGCACCGACGGTGCGTCCGGCCGGCGCCGGCGGGTTGTGCGTGGGGGTCCTGGGCTACCTCGGCAGTCCCGTCGTGGCCGGGACCCTGCTGGGCATCGCGGCCGCGGGTTCCTCCGGGACCCTCGTCCAGTCCGCGGCCTGCGCGGACCTGGCCGAGGCGCACGGGGAGAACTCCGCCCGGGCGCTGAGCGAGGGGTCGGCGGTCTCGCAGGCGGCCGGGATCGTCGCCCCGCTCGCGGTGGGGGCGGCCGGGACGACCGTCCTGGGGTGGCGGGCAGGACTCGCAGTGGTCGTCGCGCTGACGGTGGCGGTGGCGGTCGCCGCCGCCTCGCGGCACCGGGGTCGGCCCGCCCCTCCCGGCCCACCGGCGACGTCTCCGCCACGGGGGCGAGCCCCCTTCCCCCGTCGGTTCCGGGGGGTCTGGGGAGGTTTCGTCGTCGTGCTCGGCATCGAGTTCTGCATGGCGCTGTGGGCTCCCGTCGTCCTCGCGGACCGGGCGGACGTCCCCGGGGCCTGGGCGAGCGCGAGCCCGGCCTGCATGCTCGCCGGCATCCTGGTCGGCCGCGTCGCCGTCGGGAGGCTGAGCGGTGAGCACCCCGTGGACGCGTTGCTGCTGGCCTCGATCGCCGTGAGCGCGCTGGGGTTCGCCGTCTTCTGGACCGCCCCGGTCGCCTGGGTCGCGTTCGCCTCGCCGGCGCGGCTGGGCCTCGGCGTCGCCGGGCAGTTCCCGTTGTCACCGGCCCGGCTCACCGCGGCCTCCGGCGGGCGCACCGACGACGCCTCGGCCTGGGGCGCGAGGGCCCTCGGCATCGCGATCGCCGGGGCCCGTTCCTGCTGGGCGTCCTCGGGGACCTCGTCGGGGTGCGGACCGGGATGCTGCTCGTCCCGGCGCTGTGCGGGGTCTCGGCGGTGCTGGTGCTGCTCACGCGGCCCCGTCGTGCCGGGCGGCGCCGGCCGTGACCGGCGGCCCGTCGCCCCGGGCCCACCACCGAGGGGCGGGCCGCGGGCGGTGGAGCTGCGGGCGGGAGGCCGGGAACCGCGCCGACCCGGCCGCGGAGCTCGACCGGGCGACGCGCGTGCTGTTCCAGGGCCCGGTCCTCACCGGTGCGCGCAGCCCTCGCCGGGGTCCCCGGTGCGGACGTGGTCGTGCGGGGTCAGGACCCGGTGAAGCGGGGCGCGCGCTTGGCCTGGAACGCGGCGAAACCTTCCACGTAGTCGGCGCTGGACCCCGCGGCGCGCTGGGCGTCCGCCTCCGCGGCCAGGACGTCGGGCAGGCCCAGCGACTCGTCGCGCTGGCGCGCCAGCAGCCGCTTGCTGGCCGTGAAGGCCAGGGTCGGGCCGTCGGCGAGGGTCCGCGCGAGCGCGTCGGCCTCGGCCAGCGCCCGCCCGGGCGCCGTCGTGGTGGTCACCAGGCCCCACTGGTGCGCCTGCGTCCCGGTCAGCAGCCGACCGGTGTAGACGAGTTCCAGCGTGCGGGGGCGCCCGATGCGCTCGGCCAGGAGCAGGTGGGCGCCGGAGTCGAGCACGGCGCCCAGCCGCGCGAACGGGGAACCGAACCTGGCGTCCTCGGCCGCGACCACGAGGTCGCAGGCCAGCGCCAGGCCCAGCCCCACGCCCAGGGCCGGGCCCTCCACGGCGGCCACGGTGGGCACCGGCAGGTCGGCCAGGCGCTGGACGAGGGGGTTGAACACGTCGGCCAGGACCCGGCCGGGGTCCTCGGCGGTCGGGTCCACCCCGGTGATGTCGCGGCCGGCGCAGAACGCCGTCCCCTCCCCGGTGACCACCGCGGCCCGCACCCGCCCGCGCGCGACGGCCGACTCCAGCTGTCCCAGCGCGCCGGACAGGTCCGCGGCCGCGGCGGGGTCGAGCGCGTTGCGCTTGTGCGGGCGGGAGACCACCAGGTGCGCGAGCGCGCCGTCGACGTCGAGGCGGACGGCGCCGGTCACCTCGGTCACCTCGGTCACACCTCCGCCCTCGGGCGGCGCAGGTCCACGATGCGGCGCATCTTGCCCACGGAGCGCTCGATGCCGTCGGGGTCGACGACCTCGACCTTCACGGTGATGCCGATGTTGTTCTTGATGAGCTTGCCCAGCAGCCGGCCGGCGTCCTGGGCGGTGGCGTCCGGGCACTCCTCGCGCCGTTCGACGCGCACGATCATCTCGTCCATCCGCCCGGGGCGGACCAGGACGCACTGGAAGTGCGGGGACAGCTCGGGGGTCCGCAGGATGAGTTCCTCGATCTGGGTCGGGAACACGTTCACCCCGCGCAGGATCATCATGTCGTCGGTGCGGCCGGTGATCTTCTCGATGCGCCGCATGCCGCGGGCGGTGCCGGGCAGCAGGCGGGTGAGGTCGCGGGTGCGGTAGCGCACCACCGGCAGGGCTTCCTTGGTGAGGGTGGTGAACACCAGTTCGCCGTACTCCCCGTCGGGCAGCACGGCGCCGCTGAGGGGGTCGATGACCTCGGGGTAGAAGTGGTCCTCCCACACGTGCAGCCCGTCCTTGGTCTCCACGCACTCGCTCGCCACACCGGGGCCCATGACCTCGGACAGGCCGTAGATGTCCACGGCGTGCATGTCCAGGCTCTCCTCGACCTCGCGGCGCATCTCGTCGGTCCAGGGTTCGGCACCGAAGATCCCGACCTTCAGGGAGGTCGAGCGGGGGTCGACCCCCTGGCGGCGCATCTCGTCGATGATGGCGAGCATGTAGGTCGGCGTCACCATGATCACGTCGGGCCGGAAGTCCTGGATGAGCCGGACCTGGCGCTCGGTCTGCCCGCCGGAGACGGGGATGACGGTGCAGCCCAGCGCCTCCGCGCCGTAGTGCGCGCCGAGGCCGCCGGTGAACAGCCCGTACCCGTACGCCACGTGGACCTTGTGCCCGCGCCGCCCCCCGGCGGCGCGGATCGAGCGGGCCACGACCTGGGCCCAGTTCTCGACGTCCTTGGCCGTGTAGCCGACGACGGTGGGCTGCCCGGTGGTCCCCGACGAGGCGTGCACGCGCGAGACCTGGTCCTGGGGGACGGCCAACATGCCGAACGGGTAGTTGTCGCGCAGGTCCTGCTTCATGGTGAAGGGGAACTTCGACAGGTCCGACAGTTCCTGCAGGTCCTTGGGGTGGACGCCGTGGTCGTCGAACGCCTTGCGGTAGTGGGCGACGTTGTCGTAGGCGTGCTGGAGGGACCACTGCATCCGCTGCAGCTGCAGGGCCTGCAGTTCGTCGCGCGAGGCGGTTTCGACGGGTTCGAGGTCGCCGGGGCGGGGGCTGAGGTCTTCCACGGTGTGCTCCTGGTCGGCGGTGACGGGGTGGCGGGTGGTCGGGGTTCTTCAGACGGCGTCGACGAGCACGGAGATGCCCTGCCCGACGCCGATGCACATGGTGGCGACGCCGTGGCGGCCACCGCGGCGGCGCAGTTCCAGCGCGGTGGTGAGGACCAGGCGGGCGCCGCTGACGCCGAGGGGGTGCCCCAGCGCGATGGCCCCGCCGTGGGGGTTCACGTGCTCGGCGTCGTCGGGGAGCCCGAGGCGGCGCAGCACCGCCAGGGACTGCGCGGCGAAGGCCTCGTTGAGCTCGAGCAGGTCGATCTCGCCGATGGACAGGCCCGTGCGCTTGAGCAGCTTCTCGGTCGCCGGGGCCGGGCCCAGCCCCATGACGCGGGGTTCGACCCCGACGGTGGCCGCGCCGCCGATGCGGGCCAGGGGGGTCAGGCCGTAGCGGCGCACCGCCTCCTCCGAGGCCAGCAGCAGGGCGGCGGCCCCGTCGTTGACGCCCGAGGAGTTCCCCGCGGTGACGGTGCCGTCGGGGCGGAACGCGGGCTTGAGACGAGTCAGGGCCTCCAGGGAGGTCTCGCGGGGGTGCTCGTCCTCGGTGACGACGGTGTCGCCGCCGCGTCCGGGGACGGTGACGGGCGTGATCTCCTCGGCCAGCACGGCCCGGGAGGCGGCGACGCGCTGCTGGGACCGCAGCGCGAAGGCGTCCTGGTCGGCGCGGCTGATGCCGTCGAGCTCGGCGACGTTCTCCGCGGTCTCGCCCATGGAGTCGGTGCCGTACACCGCTTCCAGCGCGGGGTTCACGAAGCGCCAGCCGATCGTGGTGTCGTGCATCTGCGCCGACCGGGAGAAGGCCTTGTCGGCCTTGCCGAGCACGAACGGGGCCCGGCTCATGCTCTCGGTGCCCCCGGCGATCACGAGGTCCGCCTCGCCGGCCACGATCGAGCGCGCCGCGATGGCGACGGCGTCGGCGCCGGACCCGCAGAGCCGGTTGACCGTGGTCCCCGAGACGGTCCGGGGGTACCCGGCCAGCAGGACGGCCATGCGGGCCACGTCGCGGTTGTCCTCCCCGGCCTGGTTGGCGCAGCCGAGCACCACGTCGTCGACCGCTTCGAGGTCGACGCCGGGGTTGCGGGCGGCCAGGGCGCGCAGCGCGTGGGCGGCCAGGTCGTCGGGGCGCACGCCGGCCAGCGCGCCGCCGTAGCGGCCGATGGGGGTGCGGGTGCCGTCGATGAGGTAGGCGGTGGTCATCTCGTCTCGTTCCTGGTGCGGGGGAGGGTCAGGGCAGGGGCGGCGCGGACGGCCCGAGCGCGCGGGAGCGTCCGCGGAACTCGGCCACGACGCGGTCCCCGCGCAGGACGCTGACGTCGTAGATCCCGCTGCGCCCGCGCAGGGCGCGTTCGGTGGCGACGGCCTCCAGGACGTCGCCGGCGCCGGTGGGCTCGAGGAAGGCGATGTCGCACCCGGCGGCGACCGTGGCCCGGCCGCGGGAGTTGCAGGCGTAGGCGAAGGCGGTGTCGGCCAGGACGAAGACGTAGCCGCCGTGGGTGGTCCGCAGCCCGTTGGTCATGGTGGGCCGCACCTGCATGCGCACCCGGGACGTGCCCGGGCCCACTTCGAGCAGGTCGATGCCGAGGTCGCGGGCGACGGCGTCGTCGGCGCGCAGCGCCGTGACGCTGCGCTCGGCGAGCTGCTGGTCTCGCTCCCTCGCGGGGTCCGCGCTCGGGTCCGCGCTCGGGTCGCCGCCTGCGGCGGGGCGGGTCGGGGTGTCGTGCTGCGTCACGGTGGCCTCCTCGTCCTCGTGGTGCACCGACCGAACGTTCAGTACAGCGGGGAGCGGGTCCGCCGTCAATGCCGGACGCGCACGACCGCTGCGCCGCACGTGCACGCGGGCGCGTCCGCGGCGGCCGCGGCGTGCCAGGATCGCCGGCATGACCACGACTCCCGCGCCCCGCCGCGCCCAGCGCTACGACGTCGCCTCCCTGCTCGACGTGGCCGTGCGGGTGTTCACCGAACGCGGGTACGACGGGACCAGCATGGAGGACCTCGCCCGGGCCGCCGGGGTCTCCAAGTCGTCGATCTACCACCACGTCGACGGCAAGGAGCACCTGCTGCGGCTGGCCCTGGAGCGGGCCCTGGACCCGCTGTTCGCGGTGCTCACCGAACCCGGGGCGACCTCCGGGGCCAGCCGGGACCGGCTCGAGCACGTCCTGCGCCGCGAGGTCGAGGTCCTCGTGGCCGAGCTGCCGTACGTGACGCTGCTGCTGCGGGTGCGGGGCAACACCGCGACCGAGCAGTGGGCGCTGGCCCGGCGGCGCGACTTCGACGCCGAGGTCGTCGCCCTGGTGCGCGCCGCGGCGGCCGAGGGGGCGCTGCGCGCCGACGTGGACCCCGCGCTGGCCACCCGGCTCGTCTTCGGGATGATCAACTCCGTCGTCGAGTGGTACCGCCCCGAGGGGCCGCGCGACCCGCGCTCGCGCAGCGGTGTGCGCCCCGACGCCAGCCGGCTGGCCGACGGCGTCCTCACCCTCGTCCTGGACGGCCTGCGCGCCCGCTGACCCCTCGCGCGCCGGTGCCCGGCGCGGTGGGACGGCTTGACGGGACCGCCGGGCCGGGCCACGATGTGACCGAATGTTCGGTCGGTTTCGAGGAGGATCCCGTGCCCACCCAGGACGAGTCGCAAGCCCGGTTCGAGGCCACGATCGCCGCGGACGAGCGCATCGAGCCGCGCGACTGGATGCCGGAGGCCTACCGCAGGACCCTGGTGCGCCAGATCGCCCAGCACGCGCACTCGGAGATCATCGGCATGCAGCCCGAGGGCAACTGGATCACCCGGGCCCCCAGCCTGCGCCGCAAGCAGATCCTGCTGGCCAAGGTCCAGGACGAGGCCGGCCACGGCCTGTACCTGTACTCCGCCGCCGAGACCCTCGGGGTGGACCGGGCCGAACTGCTGGACCTGCTGCACGCGGGGAAGCAGAAGTACTCCTCGATCTTCAACTACCCGACGCTCACCTGGGCCGACATGGGGGCCATCGGCTGGCTGGTCGACGGTGCCGCCATCGTGAACCAGGTGCCGATCACCCGCTGCTCCTACGGGCCCTACGCCCGGGCGATGACGCGCATCTGCAAGGAGGAGTCCTTCCACCAGCGGCAGGGTTTCGAGATCCTGCACCACCTCTCGCACGGCACCCCCGAGCAGCACGCGATGGCGCAGGACGCCGTGGACCGCTGGTGGTGGCCCTCGATCATGATGTTCGGCCCGCCGGACGACGCCTCGCCGAACAGCGAGCGCTCGATGGCCTGGCGCATCAAGCGCTTCTCCAACGACGAGCTGCGCCAGCGCTTCATCGACATGGCCGTCCCGCAGGCCGAGGCCCTCGGCCTCACCCTGCCCGACCCCGACCTGCGCTTCGACGAGGAGAGCGGCCACTACCGCTTCGGACCGATCGACTGGGACGAGTTCCACGAGGTCATCCGCGGCAACGGCCCGTGCAACGCCCAGCGCGTCGAGCACCGCGTCCGCGCCCACGAGGACGGCGCCTGGGTGCGTGAGGCCGCCACGGCGTACGCCGACAAGGCCGCTGCCCGCGCCGAGCGGTCGGCGGTGGCGGCGTGAGCGGCGCGCAGGACCCGGTCGCCTCCTCCGCCCGGGCCGAGGGCGGTCACGGAGCCGTTCCCGTGCAAGGGGTTCCCGCCGGGTCGCCGACGCCCACCCCCGCCTCGCGGCGGGACTGGCCGCTGTGGGAGGTGTTCGTGCGCGGCCGCCGCGGGCTGGCCCACAGCCACGTCGGCAGCCTGCACGCCCCCGACGCCACGATGGCGCTGCGCAACGCCCGCGACCTGTACACCCGCCGTCAGGAGGGGGTCTCGCTCTGGGTCGTGCCGGCGGCGGCCATCACCGCCTCCAGCCCCGACGAGCGCGACCCGTTCTTCGACCCGGCGGCCGACAAGGCCTACCGCCACCCGACCTTCTACGACGTCCCGGCGGGGGTGGAACACCTGTGACCACCACCACCACGGCGGCGGAGGACGTCCGCGAGGCCACCGTCCGCTACCTGCTGCGCCTGGCCGACGACGCCCTCGTGCTCGGGCAGCGCCTGGGCGCCCAGCTCACCCGCGCCCCGCAGCTGGAGGAGGACGTGGCGCTGTCCAACATCGCCCTCGACCTGCTCGGGCAGGCCCGGCCGCTGCTGAGCCGGGCGGCCGAGCTGGAGGGCGCCGGCCGCGACGAGGACGCGCTGGCCTTCGGCCGCGACGAGCGCGACTTCCTGAACTGCCAGCTCGTCGAGCAACCCGACGGCGACTTCGCCGAGACCATCGTGCGGCAGCTGTTCTTCTCGCTGTTCCAGTTCCGGCTGTACGAGGGGCTCACCGGCAGTTCCGACGAGGTGATCGCCGGGGTCGCGGCCAAGGGGGTCAAGGAGATCGCCTACCACCGCGACCACGCCGTCCAGTGGACGCTGCGGCTGGGGGACGGGACCCCCGAGAGCCACCGGCGGGCGCAGGCCGCGCTGCAGCGGTTGTGGCCGTTCACCGGGGAGCTGTTCGAGGTCGACGACACCGTCCGCACGCTCGTGAGCGCCGGCGTCGCCGTCGATCCCGCTGCGCTGCGGGCCGGGTGGGACGCCGAGCTCGACGCCGTGCTGGCCGAGGCCACCCTGGAGCGGCCCACCAGTGCGCGGGTCGCGACCGGCGGCCGGCGCGGGGTGCACACCGAGACGTTCGGGTTCCTGCTGGCCGAGATGCAGCACCTGTGGAGGTCCCACCCGGGAGCGACCTGGTGAACGCCACCGGGACCGCCCTCGACCCCGCCGAGCTCGAGCGCGCCCGCTCGGTGGCCGCGCAGGTCCCCGACCCCGAGGTGCCGGTGCTCAGCATCGACGACCTGGGCATCCTGCGCGACGTCACCGCCCGCGACGGCGCGGTGCACGTCACGATCACCCCGACCTACTCCGGTTGCCCCGCGGTGCAGACCATCCGCGACGACGTCGTGCAGCGCCTGCACGAAGCGGGTTTCCCCGACGTCGTCGTCCGCACGACCCTGACCCCGGCCTGGACGACGGACTGGATGAGCGAGGACGGCAAGCGGAAGCTGCGCGAGTACGGGATCGCGCCTCCGCAGCGCACCCCGGGGGCACCGGTCCCGCTGACGCTGTCCCTGCGCTGCCCGCACTGCGGGTCGCCGCGCACCCGAGAACTCAGCCGGTTCGGTTCCACGGCCTGCAAGTCGCTGTGGGTGTGCGGCGACTGCCGCGAACCGTTCGACCACTTCAAGGACCACTGAGGTCCACCCGATCCCCTCGACCCGACGGAGCCGTCGATGACGACCACGCACGACGAGACCAGCACCCCCGGTGCGGCCGTCACCAGCCCACCCGCCCGCCGGGCCCGGGCCGGTTTCCACCCGTTGCGGGTCAGCCGGCTGGAACGGCTGACCGACGAGGCGGTGGCGATCTCCTTCGAGGTCCCCGAGGACCTGCGCGCCGAGTTCGAGTTCACCCCCGGCCAGCACCTCACCCTGCGCCGCACCATCGACGGCGAGGAGGCCCGGCGCAGCTACTCCATCTGCGCCCCCGCCGGGCAGGGCCGCTTGCGCGTCGCCGTCAAGCGCATCGACGGCGGCACCTTCAGCGAGTGGGCCACCTCCGCGCTCGCCGAGGGCGACGTCCTGGACGTCATGCCGCCCGCCGGCCGGTTCGGCGTCGAGTTCACCCCCGGCCGGGTCCGCCACTGCACCGCCATCGCCGCCGGCAGCGGCATCACCCCGGTGATCTCGCTCCTGGAGACCGGGCTGCTCACCGAACCGGACAGCCGTTTCACCCTCGTCTACGGCAACCGGACCTCCGCCTCGGTGATGTTCCTCGAGGAGCTCGCCGACCTGAAGAACCGCTGGCCGGACCGGTTGCAGCTGATCCACGTGCTCTCCCGCGAGGCCCAGGACGCGCCGCTGCTGTCCGGCCGCATCGACGCCGGCAAGCTCCGGCTCCTGCTCACCGAGGTCCTCGAACCCGGGGACGTGCAGGAGTGGTTCCTGTGCGGGCCCGCCGAGATGGTCGAGGGCTGCCGGGCGGCGCTGCGCGAGGCCGGGGTCCCCGACTCCGCCGTGCACCACGAGCTGTTCCACGTCGCCGGTGCCGGCCCCACCCCGCGCCGCCCGCGCCGGGAGGGGGAGGACCGCGGCCGGCTCAGCACCGTCGTCGCCGTCCTGGACGGGCGCAGCACGACCATCCAGGTGCCCGCCGACGACGAACCGGTCCTCGACGCGGTCCTGCGCGAGCGTGCCGACGCGCCGTTCGCCTGCAAGGGCGGCGTGTGCGGCACCTGCCGGGCCCTGGTCGTGGAGGGGGAGGTGCGCATGGACCACGACTACGCCCTGGAACCGGCCGAGAAGGCCGCCGGGTACGTGCTGACCTGCCAGGCGCACCCGCTGTCCGAGCGCGTCGTCGTGGACTTCGACCGGTGACCGGCGCCCCGCCGGCGTCCTCCACGGACGGCCGGACCCCGACCGCGCTGGTCGTCGAGGAGCTCGACGACCGCGTCGTCGCCACGGTGCACGGCCCCGCCACCCGCAACGCCATCGACGCCGAGCTCGTCGACGCCCTCCACGAGCTGTGCGGACGGCTCGAGCGCGAACCGAGACCCCTCCTGCTGGCCGGCGGGGACGGGGTGTTCGCCTCCGGCGCCGACATCCGGCAGCTGCGCGACCGCCGCCGCGACGACGCCCTGCGGGGCATCAACTCCGGCGTCTTCGACCGCGTCGCGAAGCTGCCGCTGCCCACCGTCGCCGCGGTCGACGGCCACGCCCTCGGCGGCGGGGCCGAACTCGCCTACGCCTGCGACTTCCGCATCGCCACGGCCCGCACCCGGTTCGGCAACCCCGAGGCCGGGCTGGGGATCCTCGCCGCGGCCGGGGCCAGCTGGCGCCTGCGGGACCTGGTGGGGGAACCGCTGGCCAAGGAGGTGCTGCTGGCCGGCCGCGTGCTGGACGCGCAGGAGTGCCTGGCCGCGCACCTGGTCACCGAGGTCGTGGAGGTCGCCGACCTGCTGCCCGCCGCGCACCGGCTGCTGGACCGGGTGCTGCGCAACGGCGTCCTGGCGCTGCGCCTGACGAAGCTCGCGCTGCGGATGCCGCCGGGCGCCCACCCGGCCTTCGACGACGTCGCGCAGGCGGTCCTGTTCGAGACCGAGGAGAAGCACGCACGCATGACGGCGTTCCTGGAGCGCCGCGGGAAGCGGGAGGACGCATGAGCACGACCACGAGCACGACCACGAGCACGACCGGTCCGGCCCTCGCGGCGGAGGGTCTGCCCGACGTCACCGGGGTGCTGGGCGGCGGTCGCATGGGGTCCGGCATCGCCCACGCCCTGCTGCTGGCCGGGACGCGGGTGCTGGTCGCGGAGTCCTCCGCCGAGCGCGCCGACCTCGCCCGGGCCGCGGTGGAGAAGGCGGTGCGGGCCAGCGCCGAACGGGGCGCCGACCTCGACGTCGACGCCGTCCTGGCCCGCTTGGAGGTCGGGATCGGCCCGGGCTCCCTGCGGCCGGCCGGTCTGGTCGTCGAGGCCGTCCCGGAGGACCCCGCGCTCAAGGCCGACGTCCTGGCCGGTCTGGACGCCGCGCTGGGACCGGGGGCGGTGCTGGCCTCGAACACGTCGTCCCTGAGCATCGGCGAGCTGTCCACCGTCCTGTCGGCCGACCGCCCGTTCCTGGGGCTGCACTTCTTCAACCCGGTGCCCGCCTCGACGCTCGTGGAGGTCGTCGTGGGGCCCGGCACCCCGCCCGGGCTCGTCGACCGGGCCCGGGGGTGGGTGGAGCAGATGGGCAAGACCGCGGTGGTGGTGCGCGACTCCCCGGGTTTCGCCAGCAGCCGCCTGGGGGTCGCGCTGGGCCTGGAGGCGGTGCGCATGGTCGCCGAGGGCGTGGCCTCGCCCGAGGACATCGACGCGGCGATGACGCTGGGCTACAAGCACCCGGTGGGGCCGTTGCGGTTGACCGACATCGTCGGCCTCGACGTCCGGCTCGGCATCGCCGAGCACCTCGAGCGCACCCTGGGGCCGCGCTTCGCCCCGCCGGAGCTGCTGCGCGAGAAGGTGTCCCGCGGGGAACTGGGGCGCAAGAGCGGCCAGGGGTTCTACACCTGGTGATCCCAGCGGCGACCCCGGCGGCGACCCCGGCGGGGCGGGTTCACGGCCGGGGCGCGTGCTGCTGCCGGTACTCGCTGGGGGAGACCCCGTAGGCCGAGCGGAAGGACCGGGCGAAGGCCGCCGGGTTGCTCAGGCCCCACCGGGCGCCCACCTCGCTGACGGCGAGGTGGGGCAGGTCGGGGTCGAGCAGGTCGCGGCGGCAGCGGTCCAGCCGCCGTTCCCGCAGCCACCCCGAGACGGTCCTGCCCTCCTCCTCGAACAGCTTCTGCAGGTACCGCAGCGAGACGTGGTGGGCCGCGGCGATCCCGGGGACGGTCAGCTCCGGGTCGTCCAGCCGGGCGTCGATGAAGGTCAGGATCCGCAGGAACAGGGCGTGGCGGTGGGTCTCGACCGGGACCACCGGCGCGCAGTCGAGCTGCTCGGACACCGTCGCGGCCAGCAGGTCCAGGACCGCGTCGGACAGCACCGCGCTGCCGTGCAGGGCGTCGTCGGCCAGCTGCTGGGCCAGCGCCCCCAGGAACGGGCGCATCGCCGCCCCGACGCCGCGCCGGCCGGAGACCCGCCGCGCGGTGATCTGCGACAACCCGCCCCCCGGCACGCGCAGCAGGTCCCGGGGGAACATCACCACGAGCATCTCGAAGGGCCCCTCGAAGGCGAGCTGGTAGGGCCGCGAGGTGTCGTAGAGGGCCAGGTCGCCGGGGGTGAGGGCCGCTTCCCGCCCGTCCTGCTCCACGACGCAGCACCCGGCGACCTGCACGCCGAGCTTGAGGTACCCGGGGTCCTGCCGGGAGATCTGCGAGGCGGTCCGGCGCACCAGGGCCGCGCTGCCGGCGACCGAGCTGAGCTGGACGGTCCCCAGGGAGGCCGACCGCAGACCCCCGGACCAGCCCAGGGTCAGGGAACCCCCCGGCTCGTCCAGCGTGGTCAGCGGGCTGCTGGACAGCGGCACGAAGGCGTTCGAGACGACCTGCTGCCAGGCGTCGAAGTCGGCCTGCACCACCTGCAGGGTCTGACCGCCCACGTCCGTCCCCTCTCGTCGGGCTCCCTCGCCGCACCCAGGGTAGGCGAGCGCGGACGCGCACGGCCCCGCGGGCGGTTGACCGCGGCGGGTCGTCCGGATACGGTCACAAAACCGAACGTTCGGTCAGTAGATGGAACCTCGAGGAGGGTCACCGATGACTGCCACCGCGATCCGCGACGTCGCCACCGTCGAGAGCTTCATCGCCGGGCGCTGGGTCGCGCCCTCGGGAGCGACCACGGCCCTGCTGGACGCCGCGACCTCCGCGCCCGTCGCCCACATCGCCACCGGAACCCCCGACGCGGCCGCCGCCGCCGAGCACGCCCGCACCGTCGGCGGCCCCGCGCTGCGCTCGCTGTCGTTCCACGAGCGCGCCCTGATCCTCAAGCAGCTGGCCCAGCACCTGAACGGGCTGAAGGACGGCTTCTACGACTCCTCCGCGCGCACCGGCGCCACCCGGCGCGACTCCCTCGTCGACGTCGACGGCGGCATCGGGGTCCTGTTCACCTACGGGTCCAAGGGCCGCCGGGAACTGCCCGCCGGCAACGTCTACCTCGACGGCCCCACCGAGGCGCTCGGCCGCGGCGGGCAGTTCGTCGGCCAGCACGTGTACACCGCCCGGCGCGGGGTGGCGCTGCAGATCAACGCCTTCAACTTCCCCGTCTGGGGGATGCTGGAGAAGTTCGCCCCCGCCTTCCTCGCCGGGGTGCCGACCATCGCCAAACCCGCCAGCCAGACCGCCTACGTCGCCGAGGCCGTCGTCCGCGAGGCCCTGGCCAGCGGCCTGCTGCCCGAGGGCAGCCTGCAACTGCTCGCCGGCAGCGCCCGCGGCGTCCTCGACGTCCTCGGCGACCAGGACCTCGTCGCGTTCACCGGCTCGGCCGACACGGCGAACTCCCTGCGCTCGCACCGCTCCGTCCTGGGCGGGGGAGTGCGCTTCACCTCCGAGGCCGACTCGCTGAACTTCTCCCTGCTGGGACCGGACGCGGTCCCGGGAACCCCCGAGTTCGACCTGTTCGTCCGTCAGCTGGTGACCGAGATGACCAGCAAGGCCGGGCAGAAGTGCACCGCGATCCGGCGCGCCCTCGTCCCCGACCACCTCGTGGACGACGTCGTCGCGGCCGTGCGGGCCCGCGTCGAGGACAAGGTGCGCGTCGGGCACCCGCAGGCCGAGGGCGTCACCATGGGCGCCCTGGTCAGCCTCGCCCAGCGCGAGGAGGTGCGCGCCCGCGTCGCCGAGCTCCAGCGCGCCGCGCGCCTCGTGGTCGGCGACCCCACCCGCGTCGAGACCCTCGGCGCCGACGCCGAACGGGGCGCCTTCATGGCCCCGCTGCTGCTGCTGGCGCAGGACACCGGCCGCGGCGAGGTGCACGACGTGGAGGCCTTCGGGCCGGTCAGCACCGTCGTGCCCTACCGCAGCACCGCCGAGGCGGTCGAACTGGCCGCCCGCGGCCGCGGCAGCCTCGTGGGGTCCGTCGTCTCCAACGACCCCGACGTCGTGCGCGACGTCGTGCTCGGCGTGGCCCCCTGGCACGGGCGCGTCCTCGTCCTGGACCGGGACTCGGCGAAGGAGTCCACCGGGCACGGCTCGCCGCTGCCGCACCTCACCCACGGCGGCCCCGGCCGGGCCGGTGACGGCGAGGAGCTCGGCGGCATCCGCGGCGTCCTGCACCACATGCAGCGCACCGCGTTGCAGGGTTCACCGCGCGCGCTGTCGGCGGTGACCGGGACCTGGGTCCCCGGAGCCCCCCGCACCACCCCGTCGACCCACGCGTTCCAGCTGTCGCTGGCCGAGCTCCGGGTCGGTCACACCGTCGAGGCCGGGCCCCGCGAGATCACCCTGGCCGACATCGACCACTTCGCGGAGTTCTCCGGCGACCGGTTCTACGCCCACACCGACGAGGTGGCGGCCGCGGCCAACCCGTTCTTCGAGGGCCGCGTCGCCCACGGGTACTTCCTGGTGTCGCTGGCGGCGGGCCTGTTCGTCGAACCGCAGCCCGGACCGGTGCTGGCCAACTACGGCCTGGAGGACCTGCGCTTCCTCGCCCCCGTCTACCCCGGCGACTCCGTGCGGGTCGAACTCACCGCCAAGTCCATCGCCCCCCGGGTCGACGCCGACTACGGCGAGGTCCGCTGGGACGCGCGCCTGTACAACCAGGACGAGACCCTGGTGGCCACCTACGACGTGCTCACCCTGGTCGCCAAGGAACGCTGACCCGGCCGGTCCGCCGGTCCGGCGCCCCGGGTGGCGGACCGGCGGACCGCACCCCCTCAGGAGCCGGTCTCGTCCCTGAGGTAGCACGTCATGCGGGCCGAGCACACCGCACGGCCCTCCTCGTCGTTGACCGCCACGGCGTAGGTGGCCATCGTCCGCCCGCGGTGCAGCGGGGTGGCGACCGCGGTGACGTGCCCGTCGCGCGCGCTGCGGTGGTGGGTCACGTTGAGCTCCACCCCCACGGCGGTCCGCCCGGGACCGGCGTGGAGGACCGCCGCCCAGGAACCGACCGCCTCGGCCAGCGCGGCGGACGCCCCGCCGTGGAGCAGGCCGTAGGACTGGGTGTTCGTCGCCACCGGCATCCGGGCGACCAGCCGGGAGGCGGAGGCCTCCAGGACCTCCACGCCCAGCTTGCGGTCCAGGTCCCCGGGGGACAGGTCGGCGCGGGCGGCGGTCAGCGGGTTCCGGTCCACCTCGGCAACCTAGCGCGACGGTCCGCCGGGGACGCCCGGGGAACGTCGGCCGACGTGGCCGTGGGCCCCGTGAGAGGCTGACCGGACCATGCCCAAGCTCGTCGACCACGCCGAACGCCGCGACCGCATCATCCGCGCAGCCTGGCGCCTCATCGCCGATCGCGGCATCGACGCCGCCACCATGCGGGAGATCGCCCGCGAGGCGGGGTTCGCCAACGGGGCGCTCACCCACTACTTCGACGACAAGGAGTCGTTGCTGCGGGCTGCGTACGAGTACGTCTACGCGGCGACGAACGAGCGGGTGGAACGGGCCGTCGCCGGCCTGCGCGGCGTACCGGCCCTGCGGGCCTTCTGCCGCGAGGTCCTGCCCCTGGACGACCTGACGGTCGAGGAGGCCCGGACGGTCCTGGTGGTGTGGAGCCGCATCGTCGTCGACGACGTGCTCGCGCAGGTGCACGCGGACTTCATGCGCGCCTGGTACGACGCCATCCGTGGCTGGCTGGCGCAGGGCCGTGCCCTGGGCGAGGTCCGCAGCAGCAGCCCCGACGCCGTCCTGGCCGGCCAGCTGCTCAACCAGCTGATGGGCGCGCAGGTCCTCGTCGTGGCCTCCGACGTCGCCGGTCCCGCCACCCAGGAGGCCCTGCTCGAGGACTGGATCGAGCGCCTGACCCGGCCCTGACGGACCCGGGAACCGACCTGCCCCCCGATCCGCCGCCGGGCGGGATCAACCCACCACCGCGGAGGGGCGGCGGGGGACCACGTGGGCGGCCGACGTCGAACGCCCCCGATCGTGATCGCGAAACTCACCCGTAACGAACCCTTCTCACGAGGGAAACCCAGGGAGTACATTTCCTTCTACAGTCGGAGACTCAAAGAGGAGGTTCCATGACCACGTACCCCAGCGAGTCCGTCGCCTCGACCGCCACCGGTCGCCACCCGTTGTCCTCGCTGACCGCCGAGGAGATCACCACCACGCGCGAGGTGCTGGCCGGCGCAGACCTGCTCCACGACGGGACGCGTTTCGTGTACGTCGGCCTCGAAGAACCGGCGAAGGCCGAGTTGCGCGCCGCCCAGGGCGGTGGCCCGGCCCCCGTGCGCCGGGCGCGCGTGCTGCTGCACGACGTCACCGTCGTCGCCGGCCGAGTCGTGGTCGTCGACCTCGACGCCCGTGCGGTGGAGGAGGTCACCGAACTGGACGCCGCGGCCGACGGTCAGCTGCCGATCCTGGACGAGGAGTTCGAGCTCGTCGAGCAGTTGCTCGCCACCGACGAGCGCTGGCTGGCGGCGCTGGCCGCCCGCGACCTCGACGTCGCCGACGTGCGCGTCGCCCCGCTGTCGGCGGGGGTGTTCGAGTACGAGGACGAGGTCGGCAAGCGCATCCTGCGCGGGCTGGCGTTCCGCCAGGACCACCCCGCCGACCACGCCTGGGCGCACCCGATCGACGGTCTGGTCGGCTACGTCGACGTCATCGCCCGCGAGGTCACCCAGGTCCTCGACCTCGGCGCCGTCCCCGTCCCCGAGGGATCGGGCAACTACGACGACCCCGCCGTGCGGGGGGAGTACCGCACCAGCCAGAAACCCATCTCCATCACCCAGCCCGAGGGGCCCAGCTTCACCCTCGACGGCGACCTGCTGCGGTGGGAGAACTTCTCCGTCCGCGTGGGCTTCGACGCCCGTGAGGGTCTGGTGCTGAACCAGATCTCGTTCTTCGACCGCGACCAGGGCCGCGACCGCCCCATCGTCCACCGCGCCTCCATCGCCGAGATGGTCGTCCCCTACGCCGACCCCTCCCCGGTCCGGTCCTGGCAGAACTACTTCGACACCGGTGAGTACCTGGTGGGCCGGTACGCCAACGCCCTGGAACTGGGCTGCGACTGCGTCGGGGAGATCACCTACCTCGACGCCGTCGTCGCCGACGAGTTCGGCCACCCGCGCGTCCTGCCCAACGCGGTGTGCATCCACGAGGAGGACTACGGGATCCTCTTCAAGCACACCGACCTGTGGGCCGGGAAGTCCAGCGTCCGCCGTCAGCGCCGCCTGGTCGTCTCCTTCTTCACCACGGTGGGGAACTACGACTACGGGTTCTACTGGTACCTCTACCTCGACGGCACCATCGAGTTCGAGGCCAAGGCGACCGGCATCGTGTTCACCTCCGCCTACCCCGGGGCCCGTGAGGACGGTTCGCCGCACCCGTACGCCTCGGAGATCGCGCCCGGTCTGGGCGCGCCGTACCACCAGCACCTGTTCTCGGCCCGGCTGGACATGGCCGTGGACGGGGACGCGAACTCGGTGGAGGAGATCGACGTCCAGCGCCTCCCGATGGGTCCGGACAACCCGCGCGGCAACGCCTTCACCACCCGCGTCACCCCGCTGCGCACCGAGCTGCAGGCCCGCCGCAAGGCCGACCCGGCCGCCGCGCGCGTGTGGCACGTCTCCAACCCGGGCCGCCTCAACGCGCTGGGCCGCCCGGTGGCGTACGCGCTGTTCCCCGAGGGGCAGCCCACGCTGCTGGCCGCCGACGACTCCTCCATCGCCCGGCGCGCGGGGTTCGCCACCGAGCACCTGTGGGTCACCGCCTACGACCCGGCCGAGCGGTACTCCGCCGGCGACTTCGTCAACCAGCACCACGGGGGTGCGGGCCTGCCGGAGTACGTGGCCGACGACCACGGCGTCGAGGACACCGACCTGGTGGTCTGGCACACGTTCGGGCTGACCCACGTGCCCCGCCCGGAGGACTGGCCGATCATGCCGGTCGACTACACCGGGTTCAAGCTCAAGCCGGTGGGTTTCTTCGACCGCAACCCCACCCTCGACGTGCCGCCCACCTCCGGCGGGCACTGCTCCGGCCCGGCCACCGGCTCCTGCCACGGAGACGGTTCCCGTGGCTGAGGCGGTCGCGCCGGTCGGTGCGCGGGGGGAGCAGCGGGCTGGTGGGTTGCGCGGTTCCATCGGGGTTCCCGGGATCGTGTTCCTCGTCGTGGCCTCCGCGGCGCCGTTGACCGCGATCGGTGGGGCGTTGCCGGTGATGCTGG
>NZ_JBJLSK010000045.1:0-27377 GCF_050871965.1 Kineococcus lubricus | reverse complement strand
GACGGAGGGCCCCGCACCGACCGGTGGGGGGCCCTCCGTCGTGCTGCGGGTCAGGTCACTGCTGCAGGACGGCCTGGACGTCGATCTGGACCTTCAGCGTGGTCCCGAAGACCGCCACGCCGATGCCGACGGCCTGGTTCCAGTTCATCTTGAAGTCGTCGCGGTGCAGCTCGGCCGTGGCCGTGAACGCCGCGCGGGTCCCGCCCCACGGGTCCGGCCCGCTGCCGGAGTAGGCCAGGTGCAGCTGCACGGGCCGGGTGGTGGCCAGCAGGGTCAGGTCCCCGGACATGACCCAGCCGTCGCCGGCGCGCTGCACGCCGCCGGCGGTGAAGCGCAGCGTGGGGTGGTGGGCGGTGTCCAGGAAGTCCGCCGAGCGCAGGTGCTCGTCGCGCTGGGCGTTGCCGGTGTCGATCGAGGTGGCGTCGATCTCGACCTCGACGCTGGACCGGGTGACGTCCTCGGGCACGGTGATGACCCCGGAGAACTCGGTGAACCGGCCGTGCACGGCGGACAGCCCCAGGTGGTGGGCCGTCGCGGAGATCGTGGAGTGCATCACGTCGATGGCCCAGATCCCCGGCGGCGGCACGTCGGTGCCGCCCTGGCGCTTCAGCCGGACCTCCCCGATGCTCCAGGTCCCCGCGGCGGGCACGACGACGCTGCTGGCCCGGGGGTCGTGGGCGGCGGCGGCGACGAGCATGGTCGCCGCTCCCGCGGGCACCCCGAGCAGGGTGAAGCCGCCGTCGCCGCCGGTGACCGCCCGGGCCACCTGGGACCCGTCCGCCCCCAGCAGCGTCACCGCGGCCCCGGTGACGGGCCAGCCCTCGCGGGTCAGCACCCGGCCCTCGCCGGTGACGCCGGTGGCCCCGGCGTCACCGGCGGGGGGCCGGGGCTGGACGGAGGGTTCGGGGTTCACCGCTGCTCCGAGCGCGACTCGAACCGGGTGAGGTCCAGCGTGGCGCCGGAGGCCCCGCGGCCGAGGGTGATCTGGGCGGCGGACACGGTGTCCTCCTCGATGTCGACGGACGTCGCCACGGGGGTGAACCCGGCGGCGGTCAGCGTGTAGTGGCCGCCGGCGAGGTCCTCGAAGGCGTAGCTGCCGTCGGGGCCGGTGACGACCGAGCCGACGACCTCGCCGTCGGCGTCGACGAGGGTCACCGACGCCTCGCGCAGGACGCGGCCGTCGCTGGCGGCGACGACGGTGCCGGTCAGGCGCCCGCCGCCGCTCAGGAGAAGGTCGCAGGCCAGGGCGCCGGAGTCGGGGACCTCGACGCTGCGGGCGAGCGGGCGGTGCGACTCGCTCTGCGCGGTCAGCACGTAGCTGCCGCCCATGAGCTGGTCGAAGGCGTACCCGCCGCCGCCGTCGGTCCGGGTGGAGCCGACGACCTCGCCGGTGACGTCGGTCAGGGTGACGAGCGCGCCCTGGACGCCGCGGGTCGGGGCGTCGTGCGGCGCGTCGGCGTCGGTGGGCACGTGGCTCAGGACGCGGCCGGTGATGGCCGAGCGACCGGACAGGACGACGTCGCGGGTCAGGGAGGTGGTCCCGATGCCGACGAGCGTGGCCGAGGGGGCGACGTGGGCGGCGGCCACGATCAGCAGGTAGGTCCCGCCGGTCGGCAGGGCCAGCTCGTAGGTGCCGTCCTCGCCGGTGGCGGTGCGGGCGACCTGCTGGCCGGACTGGTCGGCGAGGGTGACGACGGCTCCCGGCAGGGCGCGGCGGTCGTGGTGGCGGACCGTGCCGGACAACCTGAGTCCGGCGTCGGTGCGGGTCGACTGGGCTGGCACGCTCGGGATCTCCTTCGACTCGACGCTGTCGGGGTGGATCGTGTTCCCGTTGATCTTCCCACCCCCGGCGGCACCGGGCCCACCCCCCGCGACACCGGGCTCACCGGCGGTGACGGCGGTGGTCTGCGGCTCGGACTCCCCGCGCAGGGCGCGTTCCTTGAAGAAGAGCGTGATGACGAAGGCGACGAGGGCGAACGGCGCCGCGAGCAGGAAGACGTCGGCGATGGAGGAGCCGTAGGCGGCCTGGACGATCGAGCGCACGGGCTCGGGGATGACGTCCAGGTTCGGCACGCCGGTGCTGGAGCCCAGCGAGCCGAGCGCCTGGGCGGGGTCGATGCGCGCGTCGGCCAGCCCGGTCTCGAGGTGGGTGGTGACGCGGTGGCCGAGGACGGCGCCGAGGGCCGAGACGCCGATGGCGCCGCCGAGGCTGCGGGCGAAGGCCACGAAGGAGCTGGCCGAGCCGAGGTCCTGCGGTTCGGCGACGTTCTGCACGGCCAGGACGAGGTTCTGCATCATCATGCCGACGCCGAGCCCGATGAGGGCCATGTACGGGGCGACGATCCAGTAGTTCGTGTCGTACTCGATGGTGCCCATGAGCCCGAGGCCGGCGGTGAGCAGCACGCCGCCGGTGACGAGCCAGCCCTTCCAGCGGCCGGTGCGGGTGATGAACTGGCCCGCGACGGTGGAGGACAGGAACAGCCCGACGATCATCGGGATCGTCATGACCCCGGCCATGGTCGGCGACTCGTGCCGGGCGAGCTGGAAGTACTGGCTGAGGAAGATCGTGGCGCCGAACATGGCGACACCGACGAAGAGGCTGGCCGCGGCGGACAGCGCGATGGTCGGGTTGCGGAAGAACTTCAGCGGGACGATGGGCTCGGCGGCGCGGTGCTCGGCGAGCACGGCCAGGGCCAGGAACACGACACCGCCGGCGACGAGGGCGACGGTCCACCAGGACGCCCAGTCGAACTGGTGCCCGGCCAGCGAGACCCAGATGAGCAGGGCGGAGATGCCGGCGGCGATCAGGGTCGCGCCGAGGTAGTCGATGGACACCGCGCGGCGCGGCTGGGGCGGCAGCTTCAGCTTGGCCTGCAGCACGATGAAGGCGGCGACGGCGAAGGGGATGCCGACGTAGAAGGTCCAGTGCCAGGACAGGTGCTCGGTCAGGACGCCGCCGATGAGGGGGCCGCCGACGGTGGCGACCGCGAAGGTCGCCCCGAGGTAGCCGGAGTAGCGGCCGCGCTCGCGCGGGCTGACCATCGAGGCGAGGATCACCTGGGCCAGGGCGAGCAGGCCGCCGCCGCCCAGGCCCTGGAAGACCCGCAGCGTGATGAGCATGCCCATGCTGCTGGACAGGCCGGCGATCGCGGAGGCGACGACGAAGATGCCGAGGGCGATCTGGACGAGCAGCTTCTTGGAGAAGAGGTCGGACAGCTTGCCCCAGATGGGCGTGGAGATCGTGGTGGCGAGCAGGGCCGCGGTGACGACCCAGGTGTAGCCGGACTCGGTGCCGTGCAGGTCGTTGACGATCCGGGGCAGGGCGTTGGAGACGACCGTGGAGGACAGGATCGCCACGAACATGCCCAGCAGCAGGCCGGAGAGGGCCTCCATGACCTGCGCGTGGGTCATCTTAGGGGCGGGGCCGGTCGCGGGCCGGGCGTCGGCGGTGGTGCCGGGGGTGCTCATGCTCGCGCCTCCGCGGTGCCGCTGGACAGCGTGTGGTGGTACAAGGGGTTCTCCTGCAACGGTTCTGTCGGGGGTGCGCTGATGTCGGAGGTGCCGGCCAGCCGGCCCAGGAGCCGGGTGAGGTCGTCGACCTCGTCGTCGGGCCACGCGTCGAGGTGCTGGACGAGGCGGCCGACGAGGGTGCGCCGGAAGCGGCGCAGCTCCTCGATGCCGTCGTCGGTGACGGTCAGGCGCTGGGAGCGTCCGTCGTCGGGGTCGGGGGTGGCGACGAGCAGGCCCTTGGCCCGCAGGTGCGCGACCTGCCGGCTGACGGTGGACAGGTCGAGCGAGAGGTGCTCGGCGAGTTCGCTGATCCGCAGCGGCCCGCGCTGCTGGACGACCGCGAGCGCGGCCAGACCGGGGGTGTTCAGCGTGCCGACCAGCGTCCGGCGGGCTCGGAGCAGGTCCGGGAAGACGTCGACGAGTGCGGCGCACGCGTGGGGTGTGGCCATGGCGACCTTCGATTGCTCGGTTGGTGTGTGCAAGCAACCATAGGCTCGATTGGTTGCTCCATGCAACCCGTGGCGCCCGCTCGTCGCCCGAGGGGGTGTCGCCACCCCCTCGGGGTCAGATGACGTCGTTGAGGCGGTGCAGCAGGGAGGCGAGGGTCGTCATGTCGTCCTCGGGCCAGCCCTCGAGGCGGTCGTGCAGCCGCTGCCGGCGGGCGGCGCGCGCCGCGTGCACCTTCTCCAGGCCGCCGGGGGACAGGGTCAGCCGGACGGCGCGGCCGTCGGTGGGGTCGGCCTCCCGGCTGACCAGCCCGAGCCGTTCGAGGAGCTGGACCTGCCGGGACAGCGTGGGCTTGCCGATGCCGAAGAAGGTGGCCAGGTCCGAGGGGCGCGTCTCGCCGACGTCGTCGAGCCGCACGAGGAGGCTGTACGCCTCCGGTTCGAGGTCCGGGTGGACGCTGCGGGCGGTCTCCCGGTTGATCGCGCGGGATCGCCGCAGGAGCACGGCGAGCTCGCGTTCGAGCGCTTCGGCGGGGCCACTGACCATCCCAGGAACCTACCCGGAGCCCGGCCGACAGGTGGCGGGTACCCGCGGGTCGGCGCGCCGGGGTTGAAGCCCCGGGGGACGTGCCCCTACTGTCACGAGCAGATGCATCGAACCGATACATCGGTGTGAGAGGTGACGAGACGTGGTGCGCAAGCGCGGTGACGTGGTGCTGCTGGCGGTCCTGGCGCTGCTCGCGGACGGGCCGATGCACGGGTACGAGGTGCGCAAGCGCCTCGACCAGCGCCTCGGGGCGTTCCGGGCCCTGAGCTACGGCACGCTCTACCCCGCCCTGCGGGCCCTGCAGGCGGGGGGCTGCATCAGCGAGTCCACCCAGGAACGGCTCCCGGGCACGATCAGCCCCAAGCGCGCCCGGGTGGTCTACGAGATCACCCCGCACGGCCGGGACCGGCTCGCCGACCTGCTCGAGGAGGCCGGGCCCGACGCCTGGGAGGACGACGCCTTCGGCGTCCGCTTCGCGCTGTTCTCCCGGGTCGCACCGCGCACCCGGCTGCGCATCCTCGAGGGCCGCCGCGCCCGGCTGCTCGAACGCCTCGAGGTCATGAACCGCTCCATCGACCGCACCCAGGCCCAGCTCGACTCCTACGCGCTCGAAGCGCAGCGGCACGGCGTGGAGACCGTCCGCAGCGAGGTCGACTGGCTCGAACGCCTCATCACCGCCGAGCACGCTCCCCGATCCCCTGAGGAGAAGAGACCCTGATGGCAGGAAAGATCCGCGTCGCGATCGTCGGAGTCGGCAACTGCGCCGCCTCCCTCGTGCAGGGCGTCCACTTCTACCGCGACGCCGACCCCGAGCAGACCGTCCCCGGTCTCATGCACGTGCGGTTCGGCGACTACCACGTCGGCGACGTCGAGTTCGTGGCCGCCTTCGACGTCGACGACAAGAAGGTCGGCACCGACCTCGCCGACGCCATCGGCGCGTCCGAGAACAACACGATCAAGATCTGCGACGTGCCGCGCACGGGCGTGACCGTCCAGCGCGGCCACACCCTCGACGGCCTCGGCAGGTACTACCGCGAGACCATCACCGAGTCCGCGGCCGAGCCCGTCGACGTCGTCGCCGCGCTGCGCGAGGCCCGCGTCGACGTCCTGGTCTGCTACCTGCCCGTCGGGTCCGAGGACGCCGCCGAGTTCTACGCCCAGTGCGCGATCGACGCGGGGGTCGCCTTCGTCAACGCGCTGCCCGTCTTCATCGCCAGCGACCCCGAGTGGGCGCAGAGGTTCACCGACGCGGGAGTCCCGATCGTCGGTGACGACATCAAGTCCCAGGTCGGGGCGACCATCACCCACCGGGTGCTGGCCAAGCTCCTGGAGGACCGCGGCATCCAGCTGGAGCGCACCTACCAGCTCAACGTCGGCGGCAACATGGACTTCAAGAACATGCTGGAGCGCGACCGGCTGGAGTCCAAGAAGATCTCCAAGACCCAGGCCGTGACGAGCAACGTGCAGGCCGACTTCGGCACCCGCAACGTCCACATCGGCCCCAGCGACTACGTCCAGTGGCTCGACGACCGCAAGTGGGCCTACGTGCGCCTGGAGGGCAAGGCGTTCGGCGGGGTGCCGCTGAACCTGGAGTACAAGCTCGAGGTGTGGGACTCCCCGAACTCCGCCGGCGTCATCATCGACGCCGTCCGCGCCGCGAAGATCGCCCTGGACCGGGGGATCGGCGGGCCGCTGCTGTCCCCGTCGGCGTACTTCATGAAGTCGCCGCCGCAGCAGCGCGACGACGAGACCGGCCGCGCCGGCGTCGAGGCGTTCATCGCCGGGACCGTCGACCGCTGACCCGGGACGACGCGGGAGGCCCCCACCGGTGCGTCCGGTGGGGGCCTCCCGGCGTCCTCAGCCCTCGGTGGGGGCGATCTGCGCCTGCGCGGTCAGCGTCTCGGCGCCGTCGGCGACGGCCCACTCGATCGACGCCGCCCGCGAGGCCGCGAGCACGTCGCCCTCGGCCCGGCGCGCGGCCTCCACGAGCGCGGCCGGCCCGGACACCGTGGCCGCCGACAGCGGGGTCTTCTGGGAGACCTTCGCCTCGCTCTTGACCTTGCGCAGCACCGACAGCGCCTGCCCGGCCGCCGGGAGCACCCCCGCGGCGCCGGCGTCGACCGTCCCCAGCTCGGCCACGGCCGGCCACGGCGCGGTGTGGACGGACCCGTCCTGCCACCACGACCAGACCTCCTCGGCCGCGTACGGCAGGAACGGCGCGAGCAGCCGCAGCAGCGTCCGCAGCGCGACCGCGGCGGTGGCCCGCGCCGAGGCCGCCGCCTCCTCGCCCCGGGCGCCGTAGGCGCGGTCCTTGACCAGCTCCACCCAGTCGTCGCAGAAGTTCCAGAAGAACTTCTCCGTCACGTCCAGGGCGGCGGCGTGGTCGTACCGCTCGAACGCCTCGGTCGCCTGCTGCACGACGGCCGACAGCCGCGCGACGACGCTGGCGTCGATCGGCTCGGTGATCGCGGCGGGGTCGGCCGCGTTCCCGCGCTCCACGCCCAGGCCCAGCACGAACTTCGAGGCGTTGAGCAGCTTCATCGCCAGCCGGCGGCCGATCTTCATCTGCCCGGTGTCGAACGTGGCGTCCGTGCCCAGCCGCGAGGACGCCGCCCAGTAGCGCACCGCGTCGGAGCCGAACTCCTCCAGCAGCGCCAGCGGCGTCACCACGTTGCCCTTGGACTTCGACATCTTCTTGCGGTCCGGGTCCAGGATCCAGCCCGACAGCGCGGTCCGCGCCCACGGCAGCCCGTCGAACTCCAGGTGCGAGCGCACCACCGTGGAGAACAGCCAGGTGCGGATGATGTCCTGCCCCTGCGGGCGCAGGTCCATCGGGTAGACGCGGGAGAACAGGTCCTCGTCGCGCTCCCAGCCGCCGGCCAGCAGCGGCGTCAGCGACGACGTCGCCCAGGTGTCCATGACGTCGGGGTCGGCGGCGAACCCGCCCGGGACCCCGCGCTGGTCCTCGGTGTAGCCCGGGGCGGCCTCGGCGGCCGGGTCCACCGGCAGCGACGCCTCGTCGGGGACGATGGGGGAGTCGTAGACCGGCTCCCCGTCGCCGTCCAGGGGGTACCAGACCGGGAACGGCACCCCGAAGAACCGCTGCCGGGAGATCAGCCAGTCCCCGTTCAGGCCCGAGACCCAGTGGTCGTACCGGTGCTTCATGTGCTCGGGGTGCCAGGCCAGCTCCCCGCCGCGCGCCAGCAGCGCCGAGCGCAGGTCGGTGTCGCGGCCGCCGTTGCGCAGGTACCACTGGCGGGTGGAGACGATCTCCAGCGGGCGGTCGCCCTTCTCGTAGAACTTCACCGGGTGCACGATCTTCTTCGGCTCCCCGACCATGTCGCCGGAGGCCTGCAGCGCCTCCACGACGGCCTTCTGCGCCGAGAACACCGTCTGGCCGGCGATGGTCGCGTAGAACTCCGCCCCCGCACCGGACAGCCACGCCGGGGTCTCGCGCAGCAGCCGGCCGTCGCGGCCGATGACGGCCCGGTTGTCCAGGTCCAGCTCGCGCCACCAGGTGATGTCGGTCGTGTCGCCGAAGGTGCAGATCATCGCGATGCCGGACCCCTTCTCGGGGTCGGCCAGCTTGTGCGCCAGGACGGGCACCTCGACGCCGAACAGCGGCGTGCGGACGGTCGTGCCGAACAGCGGCTGGTACCGCTCGTCGTCCGGGTGCGCCACCAGCGCCACGCACGCGGGCAGCAGCACCGGGCGGGTCGTCTCGATGAAGACGGGGTCGCCGCCGCCGGTGGGCTGGAAGCCGAGGCGGTGGTAGGCGCCCTCGGTGTCCTTGTCCTCCAGCTCGGCCTGCGCGACGGCCGTGCGGAACGTCGTGTCCCACAGCGTCGGGGCCTGCTGCGAGTACGCCTCGCCGCGGGCGAGGTTGCGCAGGAACGCGCGCTGGGCCGTGGCCCGCGACGACTCCGAGATCGTCGAGTAGGTGTGCGACCAGTCGACCGACAGCCCCAGCCGCCGCCACAGCGACTCGAAGACCTGCTCGTCCTCGGCGGTCAGCCGGTCGCACAGCTCCACGAAGTTGCGCCGCGAGACCTGCACGAAGTCGCGGTCGTTCTTCGGGGCCTTCTCCGGCGGCACGAAGGACGGGTCGTACGGCAGGGTCGGGTCGCAGCGCACCCCGTAGTAGTTCTGCACCCGGCGCTCGGTGGGCAGGCCGTTGTCGTCCCAGCCCATCGGGTAGAAGACGGACTTGCCGCGCATCCGCTGGAAGCGGGCGACGACGTCGGTGTGCGTGTAGCTGAACACGTGACCCACGTGCAGCGAACCGGACACGGTCGGCGGCGGGGTGTCGATGGAGTAGACGTCGGAGCGCTGCGCGGACCGGTCGAAGGCGTAGGTGCCCTGCTCCTGCCACTGCGGGGCCCAGCGCTCCTCCAGGCCGTCCACGGTGGGACGGTCGGGTACCTCGACGCCGGGCGCGACGCGGGTCTGGAACTGCGGGGCGGGGGTGGGGTCGGACATGGCCCCCATCATTCCAGCCGCGGGCGCGCGCCCGATCCGGTGCCCGCGCTGAAGGTGGGGCCCCCACCAGCCGATGCTGCGGTGTGCGCACCCGCTACCGCCCGCTGCCCTGGCAGCTCCACACCGTCTGCAGCACGGTGGTGGCGGTCCTGTGCGTGCTCGTGCCCGCGGGTCTGCTGCACGACGCCCTGTTCTCCTGCGTCAGCCTGTCCGCCGCCGTCGCGACCGCCGTGGGGACGCGCCTGCACCGCCCGCAGCGGGCCTCGGCCTGGTGGACGCTGACGGCCGGCCTGCTGGCCTGGGCGCTGGGCGACATCACCTACGCCGTCTGCTACACGTGGCTGGACTGGCAGGACTTCCCCAACGTCCCCGACCTCTTCTACGTGCTGGCCTACCCCCTCATCGCCGTCGCGATGCTGCGGATGGCCCGCCAGGCGCGGCCGGGCGCCGACCGCGAAGGCGTCATCGACGCCTCCATCCTCGCCGTCGGCTTCGGCCTGCTGTCGTGGACCTTCCTGGTGCGCCCGGCGCTGGCCGAGCTGCCCCAGGACCTGCCCGCCGGGCTGGTCGCGCTGGCCTACCCCGTCGGCGACGTCGTCGTCCTGGCCATGCTGGTGCGGGTCTTCGCCGCGGCCGGGCACGGCTCGCGGGCCTTCGGCCTGATGGCGGGGGCCGCCTCCACCATGCTGCTGGCCGACGCCCTCTGGCAGTGGGCCGACGCGTACACCACCAACGACGCCACCTGGGTCGACGGGGTCTTCGTCGTGTCCTACGTCCTGTGGGGCGCGGCGGCGCTGCACCCCTCGATGCGCCGCCTGTCCGACCCCTCCCCGAGCAGCCGGCACGAGTTCAGCACCCTGCGCCTGGTCGTGCTGACCGCGGCGAGCCTGCTCGCGCCCGGCACCCTCGCCCTCCAGCTGGCGCTGGGGCTGCCCCCGGAGGGCTGGGCGGTCGTCGTCAGCTCCGCGGTCCTCTTCGTGCTCGTCGTGGCGCGGATGGCGGCGCTGCTGGGCCGGTTGCGCGAGCAGACCGCCCTGCTGGGCGACCTGGCCCGCACCGACCCCCTGACGGGCCTGCTGAACCGCCGCAGCGCCGACGCCGAGCTGGAACGGCTGCGCACCCGGGCCCGGCACGAGGGCAGCGCGCTCGTCGTGGCCCTGCTGGACCTGGACCACTTCAAGGCCTTCAACGACACCCTGGGCCACCCGGCCGGGGACCGCCTGCTCGTGGGGGCCGCCTCGGCGTGGACCGCGGCGCTGCGCGGATCGGGGGTGCAGCTGGCCCGCTGGGGCGGGGAGGAGTTCCTGCTCGTCAGCTGCGGGCTGGGCGCCGACCGCGTCGAGCACCTGCTGACCGGGCTGCGGGCCGTCGTGCCCGAGGGGCAGACCTTCTCGGCCGGCCTGGCCCGCTGGGACGGGCACGAGGACGCCGTGCACCTCGTCGCCCGCGCCGACCAGGCCCTGTACGCGGCCAAGCACGCCGGGCGCGACTGCACCCGCACGGCTCCCGCCCCCGCCCTCGACGTGGAGGGACCCGCGCGCCGCGCCGGGTGACGTGTGCGAAGCTGCACGCACCAGCGACGACGACGTCCGCAGGAGCACCGCATGCGCAGCTTCGCCCAGATGCTCACCGAGCACGCCCGCACCCGCCCCGGCCAGGTCGCGGTCCGCCTCGACGAGCACGCCCTCACCTGGCACGACCTCGACGAGGCCACCGCCCGCGTCGCGGCCCTGCTGCGCGCGCACGGCGTCCGCCCCGGCGACCGCGTCGCGCTGGTCCTGCCCAACGTCCCGCAGTTCCCCGTCCTCTACCACGGGGTCCTGCGCGCCGGGGCCGTCGTCGTCCCGATGAACCCGCTGCTGCGCGGGCGCGAGGTCAACCACCACTTCGCCGACTCCGGCGCCGTCCTGGCCCTGGTCTGGCACGCCGTCGCCGACGCCGCCCACGCCGGGGCCGTCGGGACCGGCACCCGGGTCGTCGTCGTTGACCCCGCCGCCGACCTGCTCGCCGGGGTCGACCCCGACCCCGCCGCGCACGAACCCGGCCCCGGCGACACCGCCGTCATCCTCTACACCTCCGGCACCACCGGCTCGCCCAAGGGCGCCGAGCTGACCCACCACAACCTCGTCAGCAACGCCGTCACCTCCCAGGAACGCCTCCTGCGGCTCGGCGCCGGCGACGTGGTCCTCGGCGCGCTGCCGCTGTTCCACGCCTTCGGGCAGACCTGCGCCATGAACACCGCCCTCGTCGCCGGCCGCACCCTGACCCTGCTGCCGCGCTTCAGCGCCGCCGCGGCGCTCGCGGTGGTCCAGCGCGACCGCGTGACCCACTTCGCGGGCGTCCCCACGATGTACGTCGCCCTGCTCAACGAGCCGGGCGCGGAGGGGTTCGACCTGTCGTCGTGGCGTTCCTGCGTCTCCGGCGGCGCCTCGCTGCCGGTGGAGGTGCTGCGCGGTTTCGAGGCCCGCTTCGGGGTCCAGGTCCTCGAGGGGTACGGGCTGAGCGAGACCTCACCGGTCGCCTCCTTCAACCACCCCGACGCCGTCCGCAAACCCGGGACCATCGGGGTCCCCGTCCACGGCTGCGAGATGGACCTGCGCGGGCCCGACGGGACACCCGTCACCGACGGGGTGGGGGAGATCGTGGTCCGCGGCGAGAACGTCATGAAGGGCTACTGGCGCAACGAGGCGGCCACGGCCGCGGCCTTCACCGAGGACGGCTGGTTCCGCACCGGCGACCTCGCCACCCGCGACGGCGACGGGTACTACGCGATCGTCGACCGGGCCAAGGACATGATCGACCGGGGCGGCTACAACGTGTACCCGCGCGAGGTCGAGGAGGTCCTCTACGAGCACCCCGCGGTGGAGCAGGCCGCCGTCGTCGGGTTCCCCGACCCGCTGGTGGGGGAGGAGGTCGGGGCCGCCGTCGTCCTCAAGGAGGGCGCCACCGCCACCCCGCAGGAGCTGCAGCAGCACGTCAAGGACGCGCTCGCCGCCTACAAGTACCCGCGGCGGGTCTGGATCGTCTCCGAACTGCCCAAGGGCCCCACGGGGAAGATCCTCAAGCGCGAGATCCACCCACCCACCGAGAGGACGCCGCAGTCATGACCAGCCCCACCGGAGTCGACTACTTCGACCTGGCCGCCGACCTCACCGACGCCGAGCGCGAGGTCTGGGCGAGCGTGCGGGCCTTCGTCGACGAGGAGGTCGTCCCGGTCGCCGGCGGGTTCTGGGAGCGCGCCGAGATGCCGCTGGACCTGCTGAAGCGGTACGGGCAGCTCGACCTCGTCGGGGACGGCCTGGAGGGGCCGGGGATCCGGCCGCTGAGCCACACCGCCGCCGGGCTGATCACCATGGAGCTGTCCCGCGGCGACGGCAGCTTCGCGACGATGCTCGGGGTCCAGGCCGGCCTGGCGATGCGTTCCATCGCCTTCCTCGGCTCACCGGAGCAGAAGGAGCGCTGGCTGCCGCCGATGGCCCGCCTGGAGGTGCTCGGCGCCTTCGGCCTCACCGAACCCGACCACGGCTCCGACGCCGTCGCGCTGGCCACCACCGCGCGCCGCGAGGGCGACGAGTACGTCCTGGACGGGGCCAAGCGCTGGATCGGCTTCGGGACCGTCTGCGACGTGTGCGTCGTGTGGGCCCGCGGGGAGGACGGCCAGGTGCAGGGTTTCCTCGTCGAGCGCGGCACCCCCGGCTTCGAGGCCACCGCCATCGAGGGCAAGGCGTCGCTGCGCGCCATCCACAACGCCGACATCACCCTCACCGGCGTGCGCGTCCCGGCGGGGAACAGGCTGCCGGGCGCGAACAGCTTCCGCGACACCGGCCGGGTCCTGTCCGCCACCCGGGCCGGGATCGCGTGGGGCGCGCTGGGGCACGCCACCGCCGCCTACGAGACGGCGCTGGCGTACTCCCTGGAGCGGAAGCAGTTCGGCCAGCCGATCGCCTCGTTCCAGCTCGTCCAGGACAAGCTCGTGCAGATGCTCGCCGAGGTCACCGCCATGCAGTTGTTCTGCGTGCGGGTCGGCAAGCTCGCCGACGCCGGCCGCCTCACCGACACCCAGGCGTCGCTGGCGAAGGTGAACGCCACCCGCAAGGCCCGCGCCGTCACCGCGATGGCCCGCGACCTTCTGGGCGGCAACGGGATCCTGCTGGAGCACCGCGTCGCCCGGCACATGGCCGACGTCGAGGCCCTGCACACCTACGAGGGCACCGAGTCCATCCAGACCCTCATCGTCGGGCGCCACCTCACCGGGATCTCCTCCTTCACCTGACCCCGGCGGTCGAGGAAACCCGCACGGCGGTCAAGGACACCCGCACGGCGATCAAGGACACAGGTGTCCTTGATCGCCGTGCGGGTGTCCTTGATCGCCGGGTCCCCGGTCGCCGGGTCAGACCTTGAAGCGGCCGACCAGGGCGCGCATGTGCTCGGCCGCACCCGCGACCTGCCGCGAGCACTCGTCGGTCTCGGCCGCGCTGGCCGTGGTCCGCTCGGCGACCTGCGCCACCTCGCCGATCGTCCCGGCGATCGTGCGGGTCGCCTCGGCGGCCCGCGACACCCCCGTCGCCAGGTCGCCGGTCACCGCGGACTGCTCCTCCACGGCCGCGGCCACGGTCGCCTGGATCTCGTCGAGGCGGTCGATGACGGTCCCGATGTGGGCCACCGACCCCGCCGCCTGCGTCACGCTGCCCTGCAGCGCGGCGATCTTGTGCTCGACGTCCTCGGTGGCGCGCGCGGTCTGCAGGCTCAGCTCTTTGACCTCCCCGGCGACGACCGCGAAACCCTTCCCGGCGTCCCCGGCGCGGGCGGCCTCGATGGTCGCGTTGAGGGCCAGCAGGTTCGTCTGCTGGGCGATGGAGGTGATGGCGGCGACGATCTCGCTGATCTCCGCGGAGCTGGAGGACAGCTCGGAGATGACCTGCTCGGTGCTGCGGGCGACGTCGACGGCCTCGGCGGCGATCCGCGAGGCGTCGTGGGTGCCGCGGGCGATCTCGGAGATGGCCAGGCCCATCTGGTCGGCCGCGACGGAGATCCCGGTGACCTCCTCGCTGGCGGTGCCGGCCTGGTCGGCGACCAGCCCGGAGCGCTGCGCGGTGGCCGAGACGTCCTCCCCGAGCCGGCGGCGGGTGCCGTCGAGGCGGGTGGCGGCCCCGGCGAGGGTCTCGGCCTCGGCGGAGACCTCCCGGACGGTGCCGGCGATCGTCTCGGCGAAGCGGTTGAAGGCGCCGCCGAGCTGCCCCAGCTCGTCGCGGCGGGTCTCGTCGACGCGCTTGGTCAGGTCGCCGTCGCCGTCGGCGATGTCGGCCAGGCTGTCGCGCAGCCGGGCGATCGGGCGGCTGATGCCGGTGCCGATGACCCAGGTGACGACGCCGGCGACGAGGACGGCGAGGACGCCGAGCAGCACGGTCGTGGTCCGCAGCGAGTGGCTGGCGGCCAGCGCGGAGGAGCTGGGGGCGCTGACGAGCAGCGTCCAGGTCTGGTCCTCGTCGACGCGGACGGGGGCCACGGCCACGAGGGAGTCGCCCGTGCTGGTGGTCGCGGTGGTGCCCGAGGAGGCGACGGCCAGCGCGAGGTCCTTCGCCGCGCCCGTGGCGGGCGCGCCGAGGGCGTCGGCGTCGGGGGAGGTGACGACGGTCGCGGCGTCCGTCATGAGGGAGGCGAAGCCGGTGCCGTAGGGCTCGATCGCGGCCATCGACTCGGTGAGGCTCGTCAGGGACAGGTCGGCCGTGACGACGCCGAGGAACGTGCCGTCGACGACGACGGGCGCGGCGGCCGTCGCCATCAGGACGGTCTCCCCGTCGACGGCGTACTCGTAGGGCTCGGTGAAGAACACCTCCCCGGTCTGCTTCGGCGTCCAGTACCAGGTGCTGACGGTGGCGTCGTCGAGGTCGGTCAGGGGGGTGACGGCCAGCGAGCCGCCGCTGCGGAACCAGTAGGGGATGACGCGCCCGGTGGCGTCGGTGTCGGCGGTCCCGGCGAACTCGGCGTCCCGGCCGTCGAGGGCGTTCTGCTCCCAGCCGGTGCCCATCCCGACGAACTCGGGGTGGGCCTCGAGGGTGGCGCGCACGAGCTCGGAGGCGGCGGCCCGGGTGAGGGCGCCCCGCTGGCGCAGGGCGGCCATGCCGCCGGCGAGGTCGGTGACGGTGCGGACGGACCCGGCCAGCTGCTCCTGGACCTGGGCGGCGTTGGTCTGCGCCAGTTGCGAGGTGTACTCGGTGGCCTGCTCGCGGCCGAAGGAGTCGCTCTTCACGGTCGTGACGACGACCAGCGACGTCAGGGTGGTCACGACCATCGTGAGGGTGCTCGCGACGAGCCGGGTCCTGATGCTGCGCACTGCTGCCTGCCCCTCCGTGGACCACCTCGGCGGTCGAGGGGTCGTGCGGAGGTGTTCGGCTGTCGACAGACCGTACTTGAGAGCCGGACCTCCCGGGGCCCCGCCCGGTGGACGGGGCCCCGGGAGCCGTGGGAGCCGTGGGGCCGGCCGGCGCCGCCGCTCAGTGGAAGCGGCGACCGGTGACGCGCTCGCTGGCCCCGACGCGGTCCAGGTAGGGCGTGATGCCCCCGGTGAACAGCGGGTGCCCGGTCCCCAGGACGAGGCACACGTCGACGTCCTCGGGGCCGGCGACGACGCCCTCGTCGAGCACGTGCCGCACCTCGTCGGCCAGCGCGTCCTGGACGCGGTGCAGGACCTGCTCGGCGGTGAGGGGTTCGGTCCCGACCTGGAACAGGCCGTCGGCGGCCCCGGTCCCCGCGAGCGGCCCCTTGGGGGTGACGAGCGCCGGCCCGCCCGCCTCGACCCAGCGCCGCAGGTTCTCCGAGACGCGGTAGCGGTCGGGGAAGGCGTCGGCGAGGGTCTCGTGGACGTGCAGCATGACGGCCGGGCCGACGAAGTGCGCCAGCCGGAACGGCGACATCGGCAGCCCGAGGGGGTCCAGGCTGCGTTCGACCTCCAGCAGCGGGGTGCCGGCGTCCAGGGCGCGCACGACCTCGTCGAACATCCGCGTGGAGATGCGGTTGACGACGAACGCGGGCGCGTCGCGCACGAGCACGCACGTCTTCTTCAGCCGCTTCCCCACGGCGAACGCGGTGGCCAGGGCGGCGTCGTCGGTCGTCGCGGTCCGCACGACCTCCACCAGCGGCAGCACCGCGACGGGGTTGAAGAAGTGGAACCCGACGAACCGCCCGGGGTGCTCCAGCACCGAGGCCATCGCGGTCACCGGCAGCGAGCTGGTGTTGGTGGCGATGACGGCGTCGGGGCGCAGCAGCGGTTCGAGCTCGCGCAGCACGTCCTGCTTGACGGACAGCTCCTCGAAGACGGCTTCGATGACGAAGTCGCAGCCGGACAGGGCCGAGGTGTCCACCGACCCCGAGACCGAGGCGGTGAGGCGGTTGGCGGTGTCCTGCGTGATCCGGCCCTTGCGCAGCAGGTCCTGCACGCCGTCGCGGACGAACGCGACGCCCTTCTCGACCCGGTCGGCGGAGACGTCGGTGAGGATGACGGGCACCTGGAGGCGGTGCAGGAACAGCAGGGCCAGCTGGGAGGCCATGAGCCCGGCACCGACGACGCCGACGCTGGTGACGTCCCGGGCCAGGTCCGGGTCGGGGGCGCCGGCCGGCTTGCGGGCGTACCGCTGGACGAGGTCGAAGGCGTACAGCCCGGCGCGCAGCTCCCCGGAGAGGATGAGGTCGCCCAGGGCGGCCTCCTCGGCGGCGAAGTGCGTGGCCCGGTCGTTCGCGCGGGCCGCGGCGAGCAGGTCCAGCGTCCGGTAGGGCGCGGGGGCGGCGCCGTGGACGCGGGCGTCGGCGACGGCCCGGCCGCGGGCGACCGCGGCCTCCCAGGCGGCCTCGTCGGCCGGTCCGGGCCGTTCGACGCGCACCTGCCCGGCCAGGACGGCGGCGGTCCAGCGCAGCGACTGCACGAGGAAGTCGGCCGAGGCGAACACGGCGTCGGCGATCCCGGCCTCGTGGGCCTGCGGGCCGGTGAGGGTCTTGTTCCCCGCCAGCGCGTTCTCGATCGCGACGCGCACGGCGACGTCGGGGCCGGCCAGGTGCGGCAGCAGGTACGTGCCGCCCCAGCCGGGGACGAGGCCGAGGTGCGCCTCGGGCAGGCCGAGGCCGCGGACCTGGTCGGACACCGTGCGGTGGGTGCAGTGCAGGGCCGTCTCCAGGCCGCCGCCGAGGGCGAGGCCGTTGACGTAGGCGAAGGTGGGCACGGGCAGGTCGGCGAACCGGCCCAGGACGCGGTGCCCGAGCTCGGCGGTGGCGACGGCGTCCTCGCGGGTGGTGACCCCGGCGACGGACTTCAGGTCGGCCCCGGCGCAGAACACGCCGCCCACGCCGGTGACGCCGACGGCGACCAGGCCCTCGTCGCGCACGAGGCGCTCGGCCTCCTCGACCGCCCGTCCCAGTTCGGGCAGGGTGTCCGGGCCCAGGACGAAGGGCCGGCGCGGGTCGCCCGGGTCGAGGGTCAGCAGGGCGACCCGGCCGGCGCTGCCGCTGCCGCCGGCGGCGGCGGGCAGGTCGAGGGTGCGGACGTGGACGGGCATCAGTTCGCCCCTTCCCAGTTCGGGTTCTCCCACAGGACCGAACCGCCCTGCCCCAGCCCCACGCACAGGGCGGTGAGGCCGTAGCGGACCTCGGGGTGCTCGGAGAACTGCCGGGCGAGCTGGGTCATCAGCCGGACCCCGGAGGCGGCCAGCGGGTGCCCGATGGCGATGGCGCCGCCGTAGGGGTTGACCCGCTCGTCGTCGTCGGCGATGCCGAAGTGGTCCAGGAAGCTGAGCACCTGCACCGCGAACGCCTCGTTGAGCTCGAACAGCCCGATGTCCTCGATGCCGATCCCGGTGCGCCGCAGCAGCTTCTCGGTGGACGGGATCGGCCCCAGACCCATGACGCCCGGTTCGACGCCGGCGAAGGCGAAACCCACCAGCCGCATCCTGGGCTCCAGGCCGAGCTCGGCGGCGACGTCCTCGGCGGCCACGACGCACGCCGTGGCGCCGTCGGTCAGCGGGGAGGCGTTGCCGGCGGTGACGCGCCCGTGCGGGCGGAAGGGGGTGCGCAGGCCCGCCAGCGCCTCGACGGTGGTGCCGGGCCGGGCGAGCTCGTCGGCGGTGGCCAGGCCCCAGGCGCCCTCGGCGTCGAGGGTGGCGACGGGGACGAGGTCGGCGCCGACCTGCCCGTTCGCGACGGCCTTGGCGAACTTCGCCTGGGAGTTCGCGGCGTACTCGTCGGCGCGCCGCTTCGTCAGCTGCGGGAAGCGGTCGTGCAGCGCCTCGGCGGTCTTGCCCATGTCGAGGGCGTCGGGGGAGACGATGCGCTCGGTGAGGAAGCGGGGGTTGGGGTCCATCCCCTGCCCGAGGGGGTGGTGGCCCATGTGCTCGACGCCGCCGGCGAGCGCGACGTCGAGGGCGCCGACGGCGATGGAGGCCGCGGTCGTCGTCACGGCCGTCATCGCCCCGGCGCACCAGCGGTCGATCGCGTACCCGGGGGTGGTGACGGGCAGCCCGGCGAGCAGGGCGGTGCTGCGGCCCAGGACCAGGCCCTGGTCCCCGGACTGGGTGGCCGCGGCGATCGCGACCTCCTCGACGCGTTCGGGGGGCAGGGTCGGGTTGCGCCGCAGCAGTTCGCGCAGGCACGCCACGACGAGGTCGTCGGCGCGGGTGCGGGCGTGCAGGCCGTCGGGGCGGGCCTTGCCGAACGGGGTGCGGACGCCGTCGGCGAAGACGACGCTCCGGCCGGGCTGCGGGTGGGCGGGGGTGGGGACCACTGGACCTCCTCGTCGCGGGTGCTTCCGCGCCCACCGTACGCGCTGACCGAGGTAAGCGGTACCGGGAGTCCCGGTTACCCGGCGGCCTCGGTCACCAACCGGGCCAGCAGGTCCGCGTTGGGTTCCACGGTGAGGACGGAGTCGAAGTAC
The DNA here is from genome assembly GCF_050871965.1 of Kineococcus lubricus. Classification (NCBI taxonomy): domain Bacteria; kingdom Bacillati; phylum Actinomycetota; class Actinomycetes; order Kineosporiales; family Kineosporiaceae; genus Kineococcus; species Kineococcus lubricus. Next base: position 8,479 of record NZ_JBJLSK010000045.1, on the reverse strand, counting down.
AGCTGGTTCGACTCCTCCTCGCCGAGCTCGACGACGCGCCCGGCCCGCACCACGTCGAGCCGCTGGAACCCCTCGCGGGCGCGCAGCGCGTCCGTCGCGGCCCGGCCCGCGCCGAAGTCCAGCAGCACCAGCAGGTCGCCCTCCAGCTGCACGAGCTGCTCGGCGGACAGCACCTCGACGGCCTCGTCGGGGGTGGCCCGCGCCGGCAGCGGCGGCAGGCCCAGGGCCGCGGCCGCCTTCCCGGCCGGGGAGGTGTCGTTCAGGACGTAGAGGCTGCCGTCGTCGAAGGCCGCCACGGTCCGCACGGTCACCGCCCGGGCGGCGGCGGGCAGCGCCGCGGCCGTCGCGGCGACGGAGGCCTCCACGGCGGCGACCCGGTCGGCGGCCTCCTGCTCGCGGCCCACGGCGCGGGCCACCTGCTCCAGGTTCGTGCGCCAGTCGATGAAGCTGGTCACGACGGTCGGGTCGATCGCGGAGTACGTCGGGAGGTTCTGGTCGGTGGCGTAGCCCCGCTGCACGAGCACCAGGTCGGGGGCCCAGGCGGCGAGCTGCTCGAAGTTCGTCTCCCCGGCCAGCTCGTAGCTGGGGATCCCGCGGGCCAGCTCGCGGACCCAGGGGCGCAGCGGGTCGTTGCGCTGCCCGAACCCGACCGGCCGCACGCCCAGGGCCAGCAGCGAGCACAGCTCCGCGCCGTCGGTGGCGCACACGACGCGCTGCGGGGCGCTCGCCAGCTCGGTGCGGCCCAGGTCGTGCTCGACGGTGCGGGGGAACCCGCCGGTGGTGGTGCCGCCGCCGGTGGGGGAGGCCTCCCCGGCGGCCGTGCCCGACGAGCAGGCGGCCAGGGCGGCCAGGGCGGCCAGCGGGGTGGTGGACAGGACGGCTCGGCGCGTGGGCACGTCGGCTCCGGGGTTCGCAGGGGTCCGGCGACCGCCGGGCGCGTCGAAGTTAGCTGAGCCTGGCCTCACGTTCAACGAGGCCGGGTGCCGGTGCCCGGGGACGACGGAGCCCCGCCGCCGCGGTGGGGGCCGCGGGGCGGGGCGGGGCGGGGCGTCGGAGGGTCAGGCGGTCAGGCCGCGGGTGGGACGCAGCAGCTTGACGACGAGCAGGACGCTCGCGCAGATCGTGAGGAACGCCAGCGCGCGCCAGCCGACGGTGAGCACCACGCGCTGGAACTCCACGCTGGCCTGGGTCAGCCAGTACCAGGCGCCCACGGAGGAGAGGACGACGGAGCCCAGGAGCGTGGCCAGCAGGCCCCCGCCGCCGCCGCTGCGCTTGCCGGCCTCGGCCGCGGCCTGCGCCGCCCACAGGTCGCGGCGGGTGCCCATGAGGTGGGTCACCCACGACTTGGCGGTGTTCCAGCCGGAGAACCACAGCCACAGCTCACCGGGCAGCCACAGCGCGGCGAACACGTAGTCGGCGGCGGTGCGGTGCGGGGACAGGTGCGCCATCTTCAGCTGGTAGAGCGCCGCGAGGACGGTCGGGGTCAGCCACCACCAGGACCACACGAACTGCGAGACCGACACCGAGGCCGCGAGCAGCGCCACGAACGCCAGGCGCATGAGCACGTTCAGGCCCAGGCCGATGTGCTGGAGCCAGAAGGGCAGCGTCCGCTTCGACAGCGGCATCGAGGTCATGAGGGCGATGAGGCCGGCGTTCCACTTGGCCCGCTGGCCCGACAGCGCGCGCACGGTGGGCATGGCGCCGACCTGGGCGCGGGCGCTGGCCGACATGACGGTCGTCCAGCCCAGCTCCTGCAGCTCCAGGCCCAGCTGCGCGTCCTCGGTGGCGGTCTCGTTGGTCCACGGGGCGGGGCGGCGGTGCTGGCGGGCGACCTCGTCGACGGCGTTGAACCGGAACGCCGAGCACTGCCCGCCGACGATGGTCGTGCGCCGGGCGCGCTCGTTGGCCCGGACCTGGAACTGGGTGAAGTCGAGCTTCTGCGCGCGCACCAGCTGGCGGTTGAACCAGCCGCCGGTCCCCTCGGCGAAGTGGTACTTGGCCGACACCGCGGCGGCGCTGGGGGTCTTGAGCAGCTCGGCCTCGAGGTCGGCGAGGCAGTCGGGGTCCAGGACGACGTCGGCGTCCATGGAGACCATGACGTCGAACGCGCCGCCGGCCAGGAACTCGGCGTAGCCGGCGGCCAGCGCGCCGACCTTGGCGTCGGTGTTGCCCTTGGTCTCGATGACCTTGACCCCGCGGTAGCGCCGGGCGATCCGCACGGTGTCGTCGGTGCAGTTGTCGGCGATGACGACGATGAGGTCGGGGGTGCGGGTCTGGGTCAGCAGGGAGTCCAGGCACGCCTCGATGTCCTGCTCCTCGTTGTGCGCGGGCAGCAGGACGGCCATGCGGGCGGTGCGGCGCGTCGCCGGCTTGTAGCGCAGGCGGTGGATCGTGACCTCGAGCACGCGCCGGGCGGACACGGCCGCGTCCGCGATGCGCTCGGCGATCCCGGCCCGGGGGGCGGGCACGCCCGGGCTGAGCACGACGGTGCCCTCGACGACCCGCGGCTCGGGCTGGACGAGGAGGGGGGCGAGGTCTTGAACGGCCATGGGGGACTGCCTCCGGGGCGGTGACGGGCGGTGTGGGGCGGGCTCACCAGTGACGTTAGGTAGCCGATTGCTGCACCAGTAGCTGCGTTCCGCCGCACGAGGTAACGCTGTGGTGATGAAGGAGCCACTTGGACCCGCTGTCATCACGCAGGGTGAGTGAACGTTGCAGATCCCCTGACGCACCGTCAGCAGTACTCGCGCTCCGTCGTGATCCGCGGCGTCCGGGGAAGACCCCGGCCGTCCCGGCGGTTACGATGACCGCACAGGCGTCGACCCGGCCATCACCGGTGAGCCTCCGGAAGAACGGCCCCCCAGGGGCTCACTAGACCCGGACGGGTGCGGCCCGTGACAGCCGGACGAGAGGTCGTCCACGACCCTCCCCGCGGGGAGGGGCGGGACGGCAAGCGGGGTGGTACCGCGGCACCGCCGGCCCCGGCGGGCGTCGTCCTCGCGGCTGGAGCGGTTCAGTCGAGGAGACACGGTGTCCGAGGACGTCACAGGAACCCCGCAGGCCCCGGGTGAGGGCACGAGCAGTCCCGGCTTCCCCGCCATCGAGCAGCGCGTCCTGGACTCCTGGGCCCGCGACGACACCTTCCGCGCCAGCGTCGACGCCCGCGAGGGCTCGGCCGCCGGGGAGTTCGTCTTCTACGACGGCCCGCCGTTCGCCAACGGCCTGCCGCACTACGGCCACCTGCTGACCGGGTACGTCAAGGACCTCGTCCCGCGCTACAAGACCATGCGCGGGCACCAGGTGGAACGCCGCTTCGGCTGGGACACCCACGGCCTGCCCGCCGAGGTCGAGGCCGAGAAGCAGCTCGGCATCACCCACAAGTCCGAGATCGAGGCCCTCGGGATCGCCGCGTTCAACGACACCTGCCGCACCTCGGTGCTGAAGTACACGCGGGAGTGGGAGGCGTACGTCACCCGCCAGGCGCGCTGGGTCGACTTCGAGAACGACTACAAGACCCTCGACACCGACTACATGGAGTCGGTCATGTGGGCCTTCAAGACCCTGTGGGACAAGGGCCTGGTCTACGAGGGGTTCCGCGTCCTGGCCTACTGCTGGCGCTGCGAGACCCCGCTGAGCAACTCCGAGACCCGCCTCGACGACGTCTACCGCAACCGCCAGGACCCCGCCGTCACCGTCGGGTTCCGGTTCACCGACGCCGGCGACGACCTCGACGGCGTCCTGGGCCTCATCTGGACCACCACGCCGTGGACGCTGCCCAGCAACCTCGCCATGGCCGTCCACCCCGACCTGGAGTACGTCGTGCTCACCGGCACCGGTGAGCACGAGGGGGAGAGGTTCCTGCTCGCCGCCGACCGCCTCGGGCACTACGCCCGCGAGCTGGGCGAGGACGCCGCCGACCGCGTCGTGGCCCGCCACCGCGGGTCCGAGCTGCTCGGCCGCCGCTACGTCCCGCCGTTCGGCTACTTCGCCGGCCGCGAGAACGCCCACCAGGTCCTCGCCGCCGACTACGTCACCACCGACTCCGGCACCGGCCTGGTCCACATCGCCCCCGCCTTCGGCGAGGACGACAAGCTCGTCACCGACGCCGCCGGCATCGTCCCCGTCGTGCCCGTCGCCGCCGACGGCACCTTCACCGCCGAGGTCACCGACTTCGCCGGGATGCACGTCTTCGACGCCAACAAGGAGATCAACCGCGCCCTGCGCGACGGCGTGCCCTCCGGCGCGGTCCTGCTGCGGCTGGAGACCTACGACCACTCCTACCCGCACTGCTGGCGCTGCGGGAACGCGCTGATCTACCGCGCCGTGTCCAGCTGGTTCGTCAAGGTCACCGCGATCCGCGACCGCATGGTCGAGCTGAACGAGCAGATCACCTGGGTCCCCGAGCACGTCCAGCACGGCTCCTTCGGCAAGTGGCTCGAAGGCGCCCGCGACTGGTCCATCAGCCGCAACCGCTACTGGGGCAGCCCGATCCCCGTCTGGACCTCCGACGACCCGACCTACCCGCGCGTCGACGTCTACGGGTCCCTCGACGACCTCGAACGCGACTTCGGCGTCCGCCCCGACGACCTGCACCGCCCGCACGTCGACGAGCTCACCCGGCCCAACCCCGACGACCCCACCGGGAAGTCGACCATGCGCCGCGTGCCGGAGGTCCTGGACTGCTGGTTCGAGTCCGGCTCCATGCCGTTCGCGCAGGTCCACTACCCGTTCGAGAACACCGAGTGGTTCGAGTCGCACTACCCCGGCGACTTCATCGTCGAGTACATCGGGCAGACCCGCGGCTGGTTCTACACGCTGCACGTCCTGGCCACCGCGCTGTTCGACCGCCCGGCGTTCCGCACCGCCGTCTCGCACGGCATCCTGCTCGGCGACGACGGCCGCAAGATGAGCAAGTCGCTGCGCAACTACCCCGACGTCTCCGAGGTCCTGGACCGCGACGGCTCCGACGCCATGCGCTGGTTCCTCATGAGCTCGCCGGTCCTGCGCGGCGGGAACCTCATCGTCACCGAGCAGGGCATCCGCGACTCCGTCCGGCAGGTCCTGCTGCCGCTGTGGAACACCTTCCAGTTCTTCCAGCTGTACGCCGGCACCTCCAGCCACACCCCGCGCTGGCGGACCGGCTCGCCCGACGTGCTGGACCGCTACGTCCTGGCCAAGCTGCACGACACCGTCGCGACGGTCACCGCCCAGCTCGACGCCTACGACATCGCCGGCGCCTGCGAGACCGCCCGGCAGTTCCTGGACTCCCTCACGAACTGGTACGTCCGGCGCTCGCGGTCGGCGTTCTGGGACGGGGAGTCCGACCGGGCCCGGGACGCCTTCGACACCCTGTACACGGTGCTGGAGACGACGACGCGGATGCTCGCCCCGCTGCTGCCGCTGTTCTCCGAGGAGATCTGGCGGGCCCTGACCGGGGGCCGCTCGGTGCACCTGACCGACTGGCCCGACGCCCTCGACCTGCCCGCCGACCCGGCCCTGGTGGCCGCGATGGACGAGGCCCGCGCGACCTGCTCCAGCGTCCTGGCGCTGCGCAAGGCCAACGGCCTGCGGGTGCGGCTGCCGCTGGAGGAGGTCCAGGTCCTCGTCGCCGACCCCGCGGCGCTGGAACCGTTCGCCCAGCTCGTCGCCGAGGAGGTGAACGTCCGGTCCGTGACGCTGGGCCCGATCGAGCGGGCCGTGGAGCACGGGGTCGTCGCCAAGCTCACCGTGAACGCGCGCGCCGCCGGGCCCCGGCTCGGCAAGTCCGTCCAGCAGGCCATCAAGGGGTCCAAGAGCGGCGACTGGGAGGAACGTCCCGACGGCACCGTCGTCGCGGGCGGCATCGAGCTCGTCGAGGGGGAGTACGAGGTGACGACCGTCGTCGAGGGGGCGCGGGAGGGGCTGGCGACCTCCGCGCTCGACGGCGGCGGGTTCGTCGTCCTGGACACCACCGTCACCCCCGAGCTGGCCGCCGAGGGCATCGCCCGCGACGTCGTCCGGCTCGTGCAGCAGGCCCGGCGCGAGGCGGGCCTGCACGTGTCCGACCGCATCCGCCTGACCGTGGCGGCCGACGGCCCCGTCTGGGAGGCGCTGGTGACGCACCAGCGCCTCGTCGTGGACGAGACGCTGGCCCAGCAGTTCGGGTCCAGCGGTTCGGCCGACTCCCTCAGCCCGCAGGAGGCCACGCTGGTGGGCACCGTCGAGGGCCACGAGGTGCGGATCTCCGTGACGAAGGTGGACCGGTGAGCGACCCCCGAGACCCCCAGGACCGCCGGGACCCCCGTGACGCCGCCGCCGCCGAGCTCGCCGAGCTCCTCGGCCCGCTCGGCGACGGGACCGACGACACCGACGACACCGACGACGGGGCGCAGGCCTTCGGCACCGACGGCCTGCGCCGCGGCCGGGTCCCGCAGGACCGCCGCTCCCCGCGCGTGGACTCCACCGGCAAGCTGGTCGCGGCCACCCCCGCCGAGGAGGAGGACGACCGGTTCACCGAGGTCGTGGACGCGATCCTGGCCCGCAACCCCGAGCACCGCATCCACCCCACCCTCGACCGGGTCCGGGAGGCGTGCGGGCTGCTGGGCGACCCGCAGCTGTCCTACCGCGTGGTGCACCTGGCCGGCACCAACGGCAAGACCTCCACGGCCCGCATGGTGGAACGGCTGGTCCGCGAGCACGACCTGCGGACCGGCCGGTTCACCAGCCCGCACCTGACCGACATCACCGAGCGGATCTCCATCGACGGCGACCCGATCACGCACGCCGCGTTCGTGCGGGCCTGGGACGACGTCGAGCCGGTCGTGACGATCGTCGACGCGCGCGCCGCCGAGCGCGGCGAACCCCGGATGAGCTTCTTCGAGGTCCTCACCCTGATGGCCTTCGCCGCGTTCGCCGACGCCCCCGTCGACGTCGCCGTCATCGAGACCGGGCTGGGCGGGACGTGGGACACGACGAACGTCGTGCAGCCCGACGTCGCCGTCGTCACGCCCGTCTCCATGGACCACGAGACGTGGCTGGGGTCGACGCTGGAGGAGATCGCGGGCCAGAAGGCCGGGATCATCAAGCACGGCTCGACCGTCGTCCTGGGCCGGCAGGAGGAGGAGGCGGGCCTGGTGCTGCTGGCCAAGGCCGCCGCCGAGCGCGTCACCGTGGTGCGCGAGGGCCTGGACTTCGGCGTGGAGGCCCGCACGCTCGCCGTCGGCGGGCAGCAGGTGTCGCTGCGGACCCGCGGTGGCGTCTACACCGACGTGTTCCTGCCCCTGCACGGCGCGCACCAGGCCGAGAACGCCGCGACCGCGCTGTCGGCGGCCGAGGCGCTGCTGGCGATGCCCGGCGGGACCCTGATGCCGGCGCTGGTCGAGGCGGCGTTCGCCGACGTCACCTCCCCGGGCCGGATGGAGGTGCTGCGCACCTCCCCGCTGATCCTGGCCGACGCCGCGCACAACCCGGCGGGAGCCGAGGCGCTGGCCGCGGCCATCGCCGAGGCGTTCACCCTCAGCCGGCTCGTCGGGGTCGTCGCCGTCATGGCGGACAAGGACGTCGAGGGCGTCCTGAACGCCCTCGAGCCCGTCCTGGCCGAGGTCGTCGTCACCCGGTCCAGCTCCCCGCGCGGGATGGAACCGGCCGAGCTCGGGGAACTGGCCGAGGACGTCTTCGGCGCCGACCGCGTCCACGTCGTCGAGCGCCTCGACCAGGCCGTCGCGACCGCCGTCGACCTCGCCGAGTCCGAGGCGGGCGCCGGGGGCGGCATCGGCGGCTCCGGCGCGGGCGTCGTCATCGCCGGGTCCGTCGTCCTCGCCGGCGACGCCCGGGCCCTGCTGGGGAAGGACAAGCAGTGAAGCGCAGCACGAAACGCCTGTTCGCGGCGACCACGCTGGCCTGCGAGGCCCTGCTGGTGTTCTTCGCGACGCTCGTCGCGTACGGGCTCGTCCCGATGGAGCAGCGGCGGGTCAGCTACCTCGTCGTCGGCGGGGCGCTGATCCTGCTGTGCCTGCTGACCGCCGGGCTGCTGCGGTCCCCGGTGGGGTACGCCGTCGGCTGGGTCGTGCAGCTGGTGCTGATCGCCAGCGGGTTCGTGGTCCCGATGATGTTCGGCATCGGGTTCGCGTTCGCCGTCATCTGGTTCTTCGCCCTGCGCGTGGGCGGGCGCGTCGACCGGGAGAAGGCCGAGGTCGCCCGCCGGCTCGCCGAGCAGCAGTGAACCACCCGCCCCGACCCACCCGGAGGACCACCGTGCGCATCGCCGTCGACCCCACCGCCGCCCAGCCGGCGGAACTGCTCGACCGGGACGTCTTCACCGAGTTCGACGTCGCGGGGGGGGGGGGGGGGGGGGGCGCGGGGGGGGGGGGGGGGGGGGGGGGGGGGGGGGGGGGGGGGGGGGCGGGGGGGGGGGGGGGGGGGGGGGCGGGGGGGGGGGGGGGGGGGGGGGGGGGGGGGGGGGGGGGGGGGGGGGGGGGGGGGCGCTGGCGGGGGGGGGGTG
>NZ_JBJLSK010000044.1:0-29065 GCF_050871965.1 Kineococcus lubricus | reverse complement strand
CGGCGGGCCGCGCGTCGGGTTCGCGCGCGGCCCGCACGGCGCGGGTCCGCTCCTCGCTGAGCAGTTCCCCGAGCAGGGCGAAGACGACGCCGGTGGTGACGATGGCGATCCCCGGCCCGATCGCGGCCATCGGCGCCACGTAGATGCGTTTCGCCCCCTCGTTGAGCAGCCGTCCCCAGTCGTACTCCGGGGCCTGCACCCCGAGGCCGAGGAAGGAGAGCGCGGCGAACGACAGCAGCGTCACCGAGGCGTGCGCGGCGGTGTTCACCAGCATCGGCGGCGTGATGTTCGGCAGGACGTGCCGGGTCGCCCTCCGCCACGGCGAGGCGCCCAGCATCCGGGCGGCGTGGACGTAGTCGGCGTTCGCGACCGAGGAGGCCAGCGTCGAAACCAGCCGGGCGAACACCGGGATGCCCGCGAAACCGATCGCGAGCACCGCACCGGTGGCGGTGGTGCCCCAGATGACGGAGAAGAACAGCGCCAGCAGCAGCCAGGGGAACGACAGCAGGATGTCGATCAGCGCGCTCAGCACCCGTCGCGCCGGCCGCGGCAGGACCGCCGTCACGACGCCGAGGGCGACCCCGCCGGCGACGGAGACGACCGTCGCGCCCAGGGTCAGCAGGATCGAGGTGCGGGTCGCGACGACGGTGCGGGCGAACAGGTCCCGGCCCAGGTCGTCGGTGCCGAAGGGGTGCGCCAGGCTCGCGGGGGCCTGCCGGCCGGCGATGTCGCGGGCGGTGGCGGCGTCGCCGAACAGGGCGGGCCCGAACACGGTGGCCGCCAGGACGAGGGACAGGCCCACCGCCAGGGCGATCCCCAGGGGGGTCCGGAGGGTCGAGCGCACGGGTCAGGCCTCCGCAACGGCCGAACGCGGGTCGATCACCGCGAGCGCCAGGTCGATGACGAGGTTCGCGCCCAGGACCAGCACCGCGTAGACGAGCACGATCCCCTGGATCAGCGGGTAGTCCTTGGCGGTGATGGAGGAGACGATGGTCGAGCCGATGCCCGGGATGGTGAACACGGTCTCCACCAGGACGGTGCCGCCGATGAGGCCGACGAGGACGACGCCCCCGGCGGTGAGGGTCGCGGCGACGATGTTCGGCAGGGCGTGCCGCACGTGCAGCAGCCGCGGCGGCAGGCGCTTGCTGCGCGCGGTGGTCAGGTAGGGGGCGTCCAGGACGCGCAGCATCTCCACGTGCACGATGCGGGCCAGGTAGGCCAGCGGGCCGACGGCGAGGGCCAGGACGGGCAGGACGGCCTGGTCGGGGCGTCCCCACCCGGCGGGGGGCAGCAGCGACAGGCCGATGCTGAGGGTCGCGATGAGCAGCACCGCCAGCAGGAAGTTCGGGATGGCGATGACGACGCCGAGGAACCCCGAGACGCCGAGGTCGAGGAGGCGCCGGCGGCCGCCGCGGGCCGAGACGGCGGTGGCGACCCCGAGGGGGAACGCACCGGCGACGGCGACGACGAACGAGACGACGGCCAGGAACACGGTCGTGGGGAGCCGTTCGGCCAGGGTCGTCCCGACGGGCCGCTGGGAGGTGGTGGAGGTGCCGAAGTCGAGGTGGAGCAGCCCGCCGACGTAGTTCGTGAACTGGTTCCACACCGGCAGGTCCAGGCCCAGGTCGTGCCGCAGCGCGGCGACGGCCGCGGCCGGTGCGGTCGGTCCGAGCGCGGCGCGCACGGGGTCGCCGGGGACGAGCTGCACCATGAAGAACGAGGCCACCAGCACGATGGCCAGCGAGACCGCGGCCCGCGCCAGCCGGCGCAGCACGAACGCCAGCCGGGGCGAGGAGAGCAGTGCCGGGCCCCGGTCCGCCCCGCGCGGCAGGCGGTTCGGGGAGACCGGCGCCGTGACGTCGGGGAAGACCGGGAGCGTCACGGCTCAGCCCACCATCCGGATGGTGGAGGGGGCGATGTACCCGGGCAGGTCGGCCGTGGCACCGGAGAACCACGTCGGCGACGTCGTCTGGGCGAGGGGGAAGATGTCGACGCGGTCGACGAGCTCCTTCTCGGCGTCCTGCCACAGCCCGTACGCGGTGTCGGCGTCGGGGGCGGTGGCCGCCTGCGCCGCGATCTGCTCGTAGGCGTCGTTCTGGACGGCCATGAAGTTGTAGCCGCCGTTCTCGGCGGTCTCCCCGAGGAAGAACAGGCTCAGGGTGACGGGGGTGCCGGGGGCGAGCTGGATGAACCCGGTGTCCCAGTCGTACGTCTGGTACAGGTCGGTGGACCAGCCCGTCGGGTCCTCGGCGACGAGTTCGGTGGTGACGCCCAGCTCGTCCCACTGGGCCTGGACCTCCTCGGCCCCGGCGCCGTGGCTGGGGGTCCCGGCGTCGTAGAGGAAGCGGATGGTCAGCGGTGCGCCGGCCTTGCTGCGCTTGCCGTCGGCGCCGGCGGTCCAGCCGGCCTCGTCGAGCAGCCGGCCCGCCGCGGCGACGTCGGTGTCGGGCAGCGTCCACTTCGGGCCGCCGGCGACGCACAGGAACGGGTTGCCGATGACCAGGGAGGTCATCTCCTCGCGGTGGCCGTTGGTGACGAGTTCCCCGACGGTCTCGCGGTCGAGGGCGGTGACGAGGGCCTGGCGCACCTTCGGGTCGGCGGTGGGCCGGTCGGGGCGTTCGTTGAAGAGCATCTCGCCGATGGGGTTGGTCACGCCCTTGGACGTCAGGCCCGCGCCCTCGAGGCGGTCGCGGTCGGACCCGGCGACGGCGGCGGCGTTCAGGTCGCCGGACAGGAGCAGGTTCGCGGCGGTCGCCTCATCGGTGACGACCCGCGCGTCGACCTCGTCCGGCAGTCCCTCGGTGTCGCTGGTGATGCCGTCGAAGCCCCAGGTGTGGTCGTCGCGCTTGGCGTAGAGGTAGTTCTGGCCGGCGTTCGCCGTCCGGAGCTGGAACAGGCCGGTGCCGTCGGTCGCGTCGTCCAGCGAGGACGGGTCGTCCAGCCCGCCCTGGCAGACCTGCTCGATCGTGCCGGTCGAGGCGAGCAGGAACGGGTTGTTCGCGGGGCTGGTGATGGTGAGCTCGTTGCCGTCCGCCGTGGCCGTCATGCCCTCGGTGATGTTGGAGCCGTGCCAGAAGGTGCCGTTCGCCGGGTCGGCCTGGTAGGCGATGTTGTTCGCCGCGGTCTGGGCGGTGAACGCGGTGCCGTCGGCGCAGGTGATGCCGTCCTTGAGCACGTAGGTGATGGACGTGGGCGTCTCGGTCCAGCTCTGCGCCATCCAGGGCACGAACTCGCCGTCCTCGGTCGTGTGGACCATCGACTCGTAGGCGAAGGGGACGAGCCCGCGCTGCACGAGGGAGACCCCGGTGAGCGGGGACAGGCTGCCGGGGTCGTCGTTGAGCGCCATCGAGAACGTGCCGCCGGAGACGAAGCTGGTCGGGGAGGGTTCCTGACCGCCCTCGGGCCCGGAGCTGCACGCGGTCAGCGTCGCGCCGCCGAGGCCCCCGACCACAGCGAGGACCGTGACCGTCCGGAGGTGCTGCTTCCTCATCATGCTGCGATCCCTTCGTCTGAGCTCGGAGCTCTGCTGCGTCGGACCGCCGGGTTCGTCAGCGTCGACGGACCGGTGGGTCGTGGCTGCGAGCCTAGGAAGCGGTCGGCGGGGCGACAATGTGCCGATCGTGCAGAGAAATGCGCTGCACTGTGCCCCCACCACAGGTTTTCGCCCTCATGCGCCCCGGGCCAGCCGGGTGCGGGCCAGCAGCGCCAGCGTCGCGGCCTGGTCGGGCAGCACCGCGTCGTCGAAGACGGCCGTCGGGGAGTGCAGCGGCGTCCCCTCCCCGGCGGCCGCGCCGAGGAACAGCAGGGTCCCGGGCACCTGCTCGAGCACGTACGCGAAGTCCTCCGAGGCCATCGACGGTTCCGGCAGCACCTCGACGCGCCCCTCGAGCAGCCGCAGCACGGCGTCGGTCTCCCGGGGGTCGTTGACCGTGACCGGGTAGGAAGGGGTGAAGACGGTCTCGACCGCGGCGCCGTGCGCGGCGCCGATCCCGGCGACGAACCCCGGGAGCCCGGTGCGGATCCGGTCCAGGACGGCCGGGGAGAGCGTGCGGACGTTCAGCGTCAGCGTCACCGTCCGCGGCAGCACGTTGCCGGCCGAGGAGTCGGTGCCGATGTCGGTGACCGAGACGACGGCGGGCTCGGTCACGGGCAGCTTGCGCGCCACGAACGTCTGCAGCGCCAGGACGATCTCGGCCGCGACGGGCACCGCGTCGACACCGACGTGCGGGCGGGCGGCGTGACCGCCGGTCCCCGTCACGGTGATCCGCACCGCGCTCGCGCTGGCCATGACCGGGCCCGGCCGGGTGGTCCACCGGCCGCGGGGGAACTGGCTGTCGACGTGGACCGCGAACGCCGCGACCGGGCGGTCGCCGGAGGCGTCGAGCAGCCCCTCCTCCAGCATGACCCGGGCGCCGCCGAAACCTTCCTCGCCGGGCTGGAACGCGAGCACCACGTTCCCCGGCAGGGTGTCCCGCTCGGCGTGCAGGAGGCGCGCGGCCCCCACCAGCCCCGCGGTGTGCAGGTCGTGGCCGCAGGCGTGCATGGCGCCGTTCGTCGCCGCGAACGGCAGCCCGGTGTCCTCGGCGACCGGCAGCGCGTCCATGTCCCCGCGCAGCAGCACCGTCGGGCCGGGCCGGCCCCCGCGCAGGACGGCCGTCACCGAGCTCAGGCGCTCACCCGTGCCGACCTCCAGGTCGAGGCCGTCCAGGGCGCCCAGGACGATCTCCTGGGTGCGGGGCAGGTCGAGGCCGACCTCGGGGGTCGCGTGCAGCGTGCGGCGCAGGGCGACCAGGTCGTCCAGCAGTTCCCCGGGCGGGTTCACGCGGTCCTCCGGCGGTGCACGTCGGTCATCCGGTCGGCGAGCGCGTCGTTGCGGTACGGGCCGGGTGCGCGCAGTGCGGCGACGACGCGCTCGACGACCTCGGCGGGTTTGTCCTGGCTCATCTTGTCCTTGCCCTCGACGCGGGTGACGCGCAGCCGGAAACCCACCGTCCCGCCGACGATGCGCTCGGCGTAGGCGCTGTTCTCCAGGTTGCCGCGCAGGCGGAACGGGTTCGGCAGCGGGTCCTCGAAGCGGTCCACGAGACGTTCGAGGACGGCGAGGTTCTCCGCGTCCGGGAGGATCTCCGGGATCCCGCGGCAGTGCACCGCCGCGAAGTTCCACGTCGGCACCGCCGGGCCCGTCCCGTACCAGCTCGGCGACACGTACCCGCTGGGGCCGGCGAAGACGACCAGCAGTTCCCGCGTCCCGAGCTGGTGCAGCGCCTCGTCGGGCCGGCCGACGTGGCTGAGCAGCACCAGGTCGTCCGTGCCGTCCTCCAGCAGGAACGGGTAGTGCGAGGCGACCGGGCCGGCCGGCGGGTGCGAGAACATCGTGGCCCACGGGTTCCGCGCGATGAGGTCGCGGACGGCGGTGGGGTCCGCCAGGGCGTAGTCGGCGTTCTCCCTCACGCGCGCACCCCGTCGTGGGTGAACCGGCCACCCACGAGGGTCGCGGCGACGGGCAGGTCCCGCAGTTCCGCGTCCGGCACGGTGAACGGGTCGGCGTCCAGGACCACGACGTCGGCGACGTCGCCCACCCGCACCCGCGACCGCCCGCGGGTGGAGGCGGCCAGCGCCACCTCCCGCGGCAGGCGCTGCTCGGGGTGCCAGGGTTCGCGCCCGTCGCGGGACCGGTCGACCGCCGCCGCGACCGCCACCCAGGGGTCCAGCGGTGCCACCGGCGCGTCGGAGCCGAGCCGCAGGACCGCCCCGGCCGCGTGCAGGGAGGCGAACGCGAACGCCCGGTCGGTCCGCCCGGCCCAGTACCGGTCGGCGACGTCGCGGTCGTCCACGGCGTGCTCGGGCTGCACGCTCGCGGTCAGCCCCAGCCGCCCGAACCGCTCGAAGTCGTCGCGGGAGACCAGTTGCGCGTGCTCGACGGTCCCGGCGATCCCCAGGTCCTCGAACGCGTCGAGGACCTGGGTGTTCGCGCGGTCCCCGATGGCGTGGACCGCGGGCAGGATCCCGCCGTCGCGGGCGGCGGTCAGCAGGTCCCGCAACCGTTCCGGGGGGACGCTCTGCACACCGCAGGCGTCCGGCGCGAACGGGTCCAGCCCCGGGTAGGGGTCGTGGCACAGCGCGGTGCGGGTGTTCAGCGAGCCGTCGACGACGACCTTGAGCCGCCCCACCGTGACCAGGCCGTGCGGGTCGCGGCCGGGGTCGACGGCCGCGCCCGTCCGGTACCCGTCGGCGAGGGCCTTCTCCAGGCGCTGCGGCCACACCGACGCCTCGACGCGGAGGTGGTCGACGCCCGCGGCGACGCGGGCGGGCCACTCGGTGAGGTTGTCGGTGTTCTCGAACTCGACGACCCCGACGACGCCGCGGGCCGCGGCGGCCGCCGCGGCCGCGCGGTACCCCTCCACGGGCGGGGAGGCGCGCCGGTCCAGCCGGTCCAGCGCGGCGATCCACTCGGTCTCCCGCAGCAGCCCCGACGCGCGCGGTGCGACGTCCACCGAGCGCAGCGCGGGGGAGTTCAGCCACCCGCAGTGCAGGTCCCCGGAGACGAGGACCACGGGCCGCTCGCCCGTCACCGCGTCCAGGGCGGCCAGCGTCGGTTCGTCGGGCCACAGGCCGTCGCGGAACCCGTAGCCGGACAGCAGGTCGGTTCCCGGGCGGTCGGCCACGGCCCGGGTGACCAGGGCGATCGCGTCGGCCGCGCTGCGCGCCCCGGACAGGTCCAGCCGCGACCGCGTGACGACCCACTGGGTGAAGTGCACGTGGTGGTCCCACAGGCCGGGGAACAGGAACCGACCCTCCAGGTCGACCTCCTCACCCGGCCCGGCCCGGCCCGGCGCGTGCGGGGTCACGGCGGTGACGGACCCCTCCGCCAGGGTCACGTCGTGCAGGCCGGCCAGGCCCGGCAGCCGAGCCGCTCTCAGGTGGATCGTCATGCGCTGCACGCTACGAGGACGGACCGCTGCGGCCAATGTGGTGGGCGACCAGACAATCGCGCCCGACCGTGCCCCCGCCACAGGTGCGCGCTGTCACGACCGCGCTGCGCTGGACGCTCGGTCGGCGAACCGGACGTCGACGACCCACCCACGCTGCAGCAGTGGATCAGTCGTCCAGTGCGCTTCCGGTTCAACCGCAGATCGTGCGGTCCACTGCTCGGCCACCTCGGCTCGCCTTCTCCCCGCTGCTGGTTCAGCACCACACGTCCACCCCTTGCCCCAGGTGCTGTAGTGAGGCTCCGTGCACCACGAGTAGCGGAGGTAGTGGTGGCTGAGATCCACCAACTCCTCCTGGCTCACCTCATCGAGCGGTTCTCCGGTGAGGTCGAGGCCCGCGTCCTGCGCCGGGACCGCACTGCAGCGTGGCCGAGCTGGCGACCGACATCCGCGTCCAGATCGCCGGTCGGAACGAGAGATCGCGAGCCTGCATCTGGACCCGGGCCGCCGAGGAGATCCTCGATCGCTTGGCCGGCTACCTCACCACGTTCAACGGAACGAACAGCGAATCACGGCACTAGGACTTGGCGGGGTCTGCCCGTTGCGCGATGCGCTCGCAAAACAGCTCCGCTAGTGCGGCGATGGTCAAGGCAGGGTTCACTCCTACGGGTCCGGGCAGTACCGCCCCGTCGGCGACGAAGAGGCCCTCGTACCCCCAGACCTCCCCCCGGGAATCGACGACGCCTCGGGAGGGATCTGTCCCCATCGGGGCGCCCCCGAGGGGGTGGACGGTCACCATCCGGCTCAGGACGCTGCTGGGGCCTTGCCGGAAGCGGCCGTCCATCTCCTCGGCGACCGTGTCCATGGTGGCGCGGATGCGGTCGAAGACGTGGCGGGAGTCCTGTCCGCTCCAGCTGATGGCCAGCGCGCCGTCGCGCAGGGTCATGTGCCCGCCGGCGGTGTCCTCGCCCATCCCGAGCATGGGGAGCAGGCCCCGGGACCGTTCGGCAGTGCCCAGCGCGCGTGAGAGGTGCGCGCTGACGCGAGTCCTGGGGGACTTGGTGAGCCGGGCGCGCGCCAGCTGCACTCCGACCCCACCCACACGCCGCAGCGGCCGCAGTCCGAGGACCTCGCTGAGCCAGTCGGCGATGACGGGATGGCCACCGTCTTGCACGACGAACCGGTCGTCGGTCCTGGATCCGGCGACGTAGCTCGTGATCACCGGGCCCCGGGTCGGATCGAGGACGCGGGTCCGCCCGGAGCTGGTGAAGCCCAGGTAGTCGCCGTTGCCGCTGAAGCGTGACCCCAGGCGAGGGCTGAGACCGGGGAGGTTCACCCGGTTGCGCAGCAGGAGGTAGGTGCTGCCGAGAGAACCGGCGGCCAGGACGAGGGTGCGGGCTCTGAAGGTGCGCACGGTGGCAGGACGTGAGGTACCGACGCGGTTCCAAGCCGGGTCGGGGGGGTGGTGCTCGGCGGCCGTCACCTCGTAGCCGCGGCGGCCGTCGGTGCGGACGGCGATCCGCTGAACCTCGTGCAGATGCCGGATGTCTGCCCCCGCGGCCTGGGCGCGACTGAGGTAGGTCAGGTCGGTGGTGTTCTTGCTGCCGGTGTTGCAGCCGACGTCGCACTCCCCGCACAGCCGACAGGTCGAGCGGGGGACGCCGTGGAGGTTGTCGGCCGGGACACCGAGCGGCATCCCGGGGTGTTGCCCGGGCGCGCTGAACGACACGGCCAGCGGGGCAGCCTGCCAGCGCAGCCCCGCCCGGCCTGCGGCATCGCGGAACTCCCGGGTCTTCGGTGTGCTCTCGACGTAGGGGTAGGGCGTGGGCTTGAGCACCTGCTCGGCCTGGGTGTAGGGCCCGTCCAGATCGGTGGACGTCACCGGCCACTCGTCGTCGGCCGCTCGACCGTCGAACCACTCCGGGGGACGGCGCAGGAGGACGTTGGCGTAGATCAGCGACCCGCCGCCCAGTCCGCTGGCCACCACCGCCTCGAAGGACCGGAAGGACCAGATGTCGAACAGCCCGAAGAGGCCCTCGCTGGGGTCCCAGAGGTTCGTCGAGGATCCCAGAGCGGTTCGAGGGAAGCTGCCGGGCGGGTAGGGGCGGCCGCGCTCCAGCACCAGGACCGAGCGGCCCTGCTGGGCCAAACGACAGGCGACGACGGATCCACCGAAGCCGCTGCCCACGACGAGGCAGTCGACGTCGTCGACGTTTCCCGCACCGGCGGTGGTCATCGGCCGCTCCTTGAACGCCCGTGGATCCGTCGCCGACGGGCAGGTCTTGCGTGGAGGTTCGGTGGTCCTGGAGGTGCCTCCAGTGTGCGTCCGCCGTCTTCTCCCGGGCTAGTCCTCCTGCAGGAAATCCTCTGCTGCGCTCACCGCCGCCGCGACCGCGGCGCGCGGCAGCAGGACGTGGCCGGCGCCGGGCAGGAGACGCACCTGTGACTCCTCGCTGGTGAGGCAACGGCGGATGGTGGCCACCTCCCGCTGGGGGTCGCTGACGAAGCGGTCTCGGGCACCCATCAGCACCAGGGTGGGCGGGATCAAGGCCGCCAGGTCGGGGGCGAAGTCGCGCCCCACCTCCCACTGGGTGCGTTTGACGACCTGGACGGGGTCGCTGCGCCGGATCCGCTCGAAGAACGGGTGGTCCGCCCCGTCGCCGACCGGTCCACAGACGTAGCTCATCAGCAGCGGGGCCAGCCTCCGGTACCCCCAGCGCGGGGTCGAGGCGATGATCCGGTTGGTCAGCCGCAGCCGCCCTGCGGGCAGTCGCGTGAACGTGCCGATGAGGACGACGCGGCGAGCGCTCATCCCGTGCTGCGAGATCGCCTGTGCTGCGGCGATGGAGCCGAGGGAGGTCGCGAGCACGTCGACCTTGCCCAGGCGGGCGCGAGTCACCAGGTCGGCGATCTCACGAGCCAATCCTTCCAGGGATGTGTTGCGCTCGGTCCGGTAGTCCACCAGGTGCACGGGGCGGGTCTGGGCCAGCGCTTGCACGAGGGGGGCTACGGTGCCCACGGAGCCGTCGAGGCCGGGGACGACCACGAGCGGTGTCCCAGTCGTGGCATCGCCGTAGCGCACCAGGCGGGCCGCGCCCTCACCGCGGGCGGCCGCAGTGACAGCCCCGGCCAGGGAGGCCTCCAGCACGAACCGGAAGTGCGCACGCCAGAAGGACCGCAGCAGGCGGTAGGTCGGGCCGCTGGCCCGTTCCCAGGACCCGAAGCGGCAGCGACCTCCGTCGAGGGCCTCGAAGGAGTAGGTGTGTCGGGCGTGGAAGCCCGGCAGGACCGTGACCTCCCACGTCACCTCCTGGCAGGGCACGACGACGACCGACCGCGCCAGGCTCGGCAGGCGGTAGAGGTAGCGCCGTCGGATCGGGCGGAACGCCCACAGGAGAGTCGATCCCGGGGAGAGGACATCGCCGGGGTGTACCCGTGCCACCGACATGCACGAGTTCCAACTCGGCCAGCCACGCACGTCGGCGAACAACCGCCAGAACTGTTCCACGGGGACGTCCAGGTCGACGGTTCCCTCGACAGGAGCATCGAGGTCATCGGGAAACCCGGACGTGCCGATCGAGAACTTGTTGAGAGCGCCACCGATCCAGGCGGCCCTGGTGGTCCCGGTGGCTTTAGCGTCCTCGGAGCCCTGGCGAACTGCGTTGTCGCTCACCATCTTGCGATCCTAGGCGCACGACCACTCTTCTGCTAGGGTTTGTGAACTCAGCTTCGTCCTGTCAGAGCACCAGGAGGCCGCCGTGGCCTACCGCACCCTGCGCCTGGAACACCATGATCGGGTCCTTCTCGTCCGACTGGACAATCCGCCGCGGAACCTGCTGAACACGAGCGTCATCGATGAGCTCACCCACCTCGTGCGCGCGGTCGAGGCAGACGACGCGGTCCGCGTCGTCGTGATCACCGGAGAACCGCACGAGGTGTTCACCGCGCACTTCGACGTCGAGGAGATCCAGGACCTCTCTCGACGGCTGCCGTTCTTCGTCCCACCTCACCTGGCCACCTTCGTCTGGACGGTCCTGGCCGGCGCTGACCGCGTACCCGCAGTCGATGCGCTGATCCGCCGGAGCCCTGCCGCAGGAGCCAGCGCTCTGCTGCGCATGCACCGGTTGTTCACCGCCATGGGCCGTTCGGCGACGGTGTTCGTCGCCGCCCTCAACGGCACGGCCCTGGGGGGCGGACTGGAACTGGCTCTGGCCTGCGACCTGCGGGTGATGGCTGCATCTGAGACCACGCACATCGGCTTGCCCGAAGGCCTGATCGGGATCCTGCCCGGAGGCGGAGGAACCCAGCGGCTCACCCGCTTGGTGGGGCCGGGCCGGGCTCTGCACCTGATGCTCGACGGCAGCCCCCTGAGCGCGCAGCAAGCCCTCGACCTCGGGGTCGTGCACGCTGTCGCTGCGCCTGAGCAGTTGATCGCCACGGCGCTCGCCATCGCACAGCGCATGTCCCGCCGCTCACCCTGGACGGTGCAGATGCTCAAACGCAGCGTCTACGGCGGGATCGGCCGCCCTCTGCGCACCGGACTCCTGCTGGAGAACGTCGGACTGGTGGTGACCACCACCTCGCGGCAAGGCCGGGTGGGCATGCGAGCCCTGCTCGAGCGCTTCCCCTCACAGCGTCCCACTCCGATCCGGGACGTGCTGGAGGCTCTCTCCGGTTCGGCTACGAGCGACCTGGGGGGGCGGTGAGCGGCGGGGCGCCCGGGCGGCCGCGCCGGTCGCTGGTGCTGGCCGGTGGCGGGACCAAGGTGGCCTTCCAGGCCGGAGTCCTGCAGGTGTGGCTGGATGAGGCCGGGCTGGACTTCGACCACGCCGACGGAGCCAGTGGAGGTGTCTTCAACCTGGCGATGTGGGCCCAGGGCATGACCGGACACCAGATCGCGGAGAACTGGCGGCACTACCGCCCCCTGAGCGCGGTGCAGCCCAACGTGCGCGGCCTGGCCTGGCTACCGGGGGCTCCCTCGCTGTTCAGGCTGGACCGCTTGCGCAGCAACACGCTGCGGGAGTGGGGTCTGGACTGGTCCGCCATCCGCGCCACGCCGCGCGAGGCCACCTTCAACCTGTACGACTTCACGCGCCTGGAAGCGGTCGTGTCGGTGGCAGCGGACATGGACGAGGATCGTCTGGTCTCCGCGGTGTCCCTACCCGGCTGGTTCCCGCCGGTGGACATCGACGGGCACACCTACATCGACGCCGTCTACGCCACTGACGCCAACCTGGAAGAGGGGATCCGCCGCGGCGCTGACGAGCTGTGGGTGATCTGGACCGTGAGCGCTCGCGGGACGTGGCGCAACGGTCCCGTGTCCCAGTACTTCCAGGTCATCGAGGCAGCAGCCACCAGTCAACTGAGATCGGTGCTGCGCAGGATCGAGGTGAACAACGACGCCGTCGAGCGGTCCGGGCAGGGGGCGGGGGAGTTCGGCCGGACCGTGCGGGTGCGATTGCTGCAGGCCGAAGTGCCGGCTCACTACCTGTTCAACTTCCGACGGGATCGGATCGCGATGGCCGTGGAACTCGGTGTGCAGACCGCGCGACGCTGGTGCGCTGCCGAGAAGATCGCCTTGAGCCCACCAGCTCCGGGGCCGTCCGCGGCGAGGAGCAGCGGTTTGAGCTTCACCGAGGTCATGGCCGGCCCCCTGGGAGTGGGAGAGCAGGACCCCGTGGTTGGGGCCCGAGTGGGCGATGGGACGGGGGACCGCATCACGTTCCGCCTCACCATCATCATCGATGACCTCGACGCCTTCGTCCGTGATCCCCGTCACGAGGCGACGGCGAGCGGTTGGGTCGAGTGCTTCGGTGGTCGGTTCGACGTTCAACGTGGGTGGTTCAACCTCTTCGTCGACCAGGACGACCCGGCCCGCAAGCGCATGCTGTACCGACTGTGCTTCAACGACTTCGACGGCCAACCGCTGACCTTGCTAGGACACAAGGTCGTCACCGACGACGCCGGCCTGGACAGCTGGCCCGACACCACTACCCTCTACGCCCGCGTGCTGCGCGGGCACGCCGACTGGAACGACCCGGCTCCCGTGGCGGCGGCCGTCATCGCCGCAGGCGTCCTGCGCATCACCCCCCGCGCCCTGGCCCGGCAGCTGACGACCTTCCGCGGTCACGGTGGTACGGCCTGGTCGCGCGCCAACGCTCTCGCCCGCTTCGCCCGGCTCTTCACCGGGCAGTTGTGGGACGTCTACGTCAGCCCCAGCGCGCCGCCGCTCCGCTTGCGGGAGCAGTCCAGTCCGCCGTAGGGCCGATCAGGTGCCGAGGCGGTTGTTGGTCGAGCCGTTCAGGGCAGGTTCGGCGGACGGGGGGACGCCTTCGCCCGCCGCGGTACAGGGACGTTGGCCCATCGGTCGAGGACCGGACCCGGTCGCACTAGCCCTGGCCGTCGCCGTCATCGACCGGATAAGAGCAACGGATTGCCGAGTTGCCCACCGTTGCACGCCGATGACCAGGAAGGTCTTCCTGTGAACGGGCTCTGAGGAGTAGGTTACGCATCGTCGTCAGCGCAGTGGTTGATCGATCCGCCAGGGGATGCGCGCGACGGTCGTGGTCTGGTGGGGCATCAGGTGCAGCCGATCCTCGGCGAGTCACCTTCGTACCGTTACCGAGTGCAGTGTCGTCCTTCTCCTGACCCGGAGGTTGCCGTGTCGAACGCCGCGCTGCTGCGCTCGGTGGGGGGACTGGTCGACACCGGGTTGCACGGGACCGTCCCGGTTGTGGTTGCCGCTGTGGCGGATCGGGCCACACCCGCGGTGCTCGACGCGCCAGCTGCGGGCGGCGCCTTCCCGGGATTGAGGCGTTCACGGCGCAACTCCCGAGACGTGGGCCGTGGCAGGAGGTGTTGACGTGACGGCGACTGGCGGTGAAGTGGCACTGCTGCCGTGCGTGGCGGTGGTGCGCTCGGTCTCACAAGAGCTGAGGGGAGTCGCGTCATGACCGACTACACACCTGATCGAGGATTCGAGTACCGCGACGTCGCGTGGTCGAACTGGACGAAAGTCGTTCGAGGTCAGGTGCAACGCTATTCCACGCCTCGAACCGTCGATGAGGTTGTCGCGATCGTCCGTGCTGCGTCAGCGGAACACCTCGAGGTTCGAGCGGTGGGCAACGGCTGGTCACAAGCACCGATTGCCTACACCCCGGGATGGATGGTCGATCTCCGGCTGATGAAAGACCGTCCGCGGACCCTCTTCGCGCATCCGACGGACGACGAGGCCGGGCCCTACGCTCACCGGACGGATCAACTCCTGCACGTGGAGAGCGGCGTCGAGATCGCGCACCTGACCGATGAGTTGTCTCGGCTCGGCCTCGGCTTGCCGGCCCTGGGCGGGGCTAACGGACAGACGCTGGCCGGCGCCATCTCCACCGGGGTGCACGGGGGCGATCCCTCCACACCGCCCATCCATGATTTCGTGGTCGCCGTCCACCTGGTCACGGCAGGGGGCCGGGAGTTGTGGGTCGAAGGCAGCACCGACCCGGTGACCGACGACGATCGTCTCGCGTTGGCGCTGGGGCGCCCCGACGTCGAAATCGTTCGTCAGGACGACGTACTGCGCGCCGTGCAGGTGGCCGTCGGCCGGTTCGGGATCATCTGCTCCTGCGTCGTGCGAGTCGTCCCCGAGTTCTGGGTCAGTGAGGTCACCGTGGAGTGGCCTCGGGCCGTGGTGTGGAGCGCCCTGCGCCAGGGACAGAGCAGTGGTGACCTTCACGGACCGCTGCTGAGCCAGTTGCCGGCGCCACCGTCGGTGTTGAAGGCACTCGACGACGGAGGACCGCAGGGACTGGAGGTCGTGCTCGACACGCAGAACCGGGAGATGTGTTACGTACGACGGCGCTGGCTGACCCATTCGCGCAAACCGATCCGGATGGACTACCAGCCTGACGAGGTGTGCCGGCGAGGCGTGAAGCACCTCTTCGACGAAGTCCGACGCCACGAGCACCTCACCGACCTCGTGCAGATCATCGAGCCGTTGCGCACGTTGCGGGAGGAGTTCGACGCGGATCCGTCCCTCGGCGTCGGGGATCTGCTCGCCCGGGGGATCGACCTGCTGTACGAGATGGGCCTCCACGGTGTGCTGCCCGCCATCACCAGAACACAGTTTCAGCAGCGCTACGCCGACTCCCTCGCCGGCCGTCGCGGCCCTTACCCGCTGGTGGCGACGGGGCATCGAGCAGCGAACCAGCAGAACTGCTACCGCGGTGAATCGGTGGAGCCCGTCTTCGACGCTGCGAATCCCGGCTTCATGGACTTCCTCGATGCCGTGCTGATCGAAATGGGCCGCACGAATCCACCGCATCGGCAAGTGGGGTACATCTCCTTGCGGTGGTCCGGCAGATCCTCCGCGCCGCTGTCCATGCACCACGTCGAGTCCAGCACGGCTGTCGCCGTCGAGATATCCAGTCTGGGAGGCCTGTCGCGCAACGCGCAGTGGCTGGCACTGTTGGAGGACCTCGCCGTCCAGCACGGTGGCCGGATGCACTGGGGTCAGGCGCACGCGCTGCCGCAATCAACCACCGACGCCGTTTACGGTGCGGACGTCCGCCAATGGCGGTCGATGCTGCACGCCGTGAGCGGTGACGACCAGATCTTCAGCAATGCTGTGACCCGTCGATGCGGTCTCGAACCTGTCGCAGGTGGTCGCGCTCCGATCTCGGGGACAAGAACCGGTGATGTACTACAACACCTTCACGGCCAGATCGAAGCGCTGCTCGTTCGGTGACGCGGCGTTCCGACGGTCGCAGGAGCGACGAACGAGAGGGAGGAAGGCAGTGACGAGCACGTACGACTGCCGCGTCGTGTCTGCGGTGGGCGCTCACGACCAGCAGAGCTCGGTGGTCCTGACGGAGACGAACGGCGCATTCTCAGAGCGTTTGGTGCACCTGGCTCCCACTGCCTCCCGGGAACAGTTGGCCATCGCGCTCACCGCCATCACGACCTCACGTGGGGTGCGGGTCGTGTTGGATGAAGCTGATCCCGGCGGAACCGTAGCGCTGGAGGTGTCGCTGGGTGCTGCCATTCCACCGGTGCGGTCCTCGTGGATACCGCCGGGCGGTCCCCCCTCGCCCGGTGTGGACCGCGTGGTGGCCTGGCCTGAGGGACTCCCGGCCAAGGTCGTGGTGAGCTCGATGTTCTCGGTGGCGTGGCAGTTGCGGAACGAGGGAAATGCCCTGTGGTCAGGTGGGACCGCCCGGATCGAGGCGAAGACGCCGGGTTGGCAGGGCGTTTCCGAGTCGGAATGGCCGCTCACGCGGCCCGAAGACCTTCGACACCTGACGATCGCGTTGACATCCCCGTCGACGTCGAGCGACCAACCCCTCGAACTGCAGCTGACCTTGCCGGACGGTAGGACACACCTGCTGGGTCCGTACCCCATCAGCGTCGCCTCGACCGCGGATTGCGCCGACCTGCAGGCGCGCATCACCGTACTCGACGACAGGATCGCCGCGACGCAACGGGACTTGGACAAGCTGGATGCTCATGGAGCTGGTGGTGCCGAGCGTCAGCCCTTGGAAGAAGACCTCAACGCCTCCGAAGCCGAACGAGCCCAACTGCAGGAGCTTCAGGTCGCGTTGGGCTGCTTCCCCTGACGATCCACCCCGACTGAAGGGCCCCGGGCGTCCGCTGCGGCGATGCGCAGCAGTCCGCTGCTGGTGAGGGGAAACCGAGAGGTCGACTCTGTCAGTACCTCGATCGGCGCGGAGCAGGACTCGCTGTACACGCGCTTCAGGCTACTGAGTTCCTCTTGCTGGAGGCTTGCCCGTGACGGATCAGAGAACGCGTGTCGCAGTTTCTTCCATACTGGGCGCCGCACTGATCACCGAACTCGTCGACCCGGGTCGCATCAGTGCCGCAGCGGTGGGTTTGCTTGCTGCCGCGCTGCTACCGTGGGCGGCAAGCTTCCTGCACAGCGCCGAACTGCCTGGTGGCTGGCGGTTCACGTTGCGGCAGGTGGTCACCCGGCAGGAGGACCAAGCGGGGCAGTTGGAGGTCATGACCTTTCTCATCACCCACTTCATCGACCCCTACGAGCGCGAGCATCTGCGCAAGCTGAACGATGCAGTGCCCTTTCCGTTCGACGACGGTGAGACGCGAACCGTCTTCGAGGCTGAGTTGCGCCGTCTGCTCGGCGCTGGCCTGATTGAACGTCTACCTGGTAAAGGGATTCGCACGATGGGACCGACTGGCGACTTGCGCGAAACGTTTCGAATCACCTCCGAAGGTCGTCGATACCTGAATCTGCTCGACGACCTCGGTAGCCCTCGGCCCGGTGATCCGGGTAGCGGATGACGAGATCATCCGGCAGGCGGATGGCACGATGGCCGTGCGCAAGCTCCTGGGCATGGCGATCCAGGTCGACGAGGTCTTCGACGACTGGTTCCTCCCGAGAAGTGCACCGGCGAATGTTCTGCAACGTGTGGCAGTGGGCGGGGCAGCACCGCACGGTGGAGTCGAGCATCGGGATCGACCCGGCACGAGTCTCCGTCCAGACACTTTCCCTGCTCGACGACGCGCGCGCCTGGTTCACCTACGGTTCCTCCCCGCTCGTCGAGTCCCTGGTGCGCACCTCTCACGGGATCGCCCGGATCCATCCCCCTCCGAAACGGGAACGGCCGCCTGTCCCGCCTCTACCTAGGCTTGCTGGCGCCCGCCACGGACCGAGACTTCAGCCTCACGTGGGGTTCACACCTCGGGTCGCCCTTCGAGCAGGACGAGTAGACGTACATCGACGCGCTCCAGCGCGCTGACCGTGGGGATGTTCGGGCTTTCGTTCACTACGCGAAAGCCCCTGAGTGAGACGTGACAGTAGCTTCCGGGTGAGTGGCTGCACCGCTGTGCCGCAACTGTCGTTCCTCAACTCGGCCGTTCGCTCCGCGGATCAGGTCGCGGCACGCGAGGGCTGACCGTCACGACCGGACCCCGCCGGCCTCCCGCTCGACGACCCGGACGTCGCGGTCCAGCGTCTCGGGCAGCGCGCGGATGCCGACGACCCCGACGACGCTGAGGACGACGAGGTAGCCCGCCACCAGCCACGGCGCGCCCCCGGACACCGACACGAACCACGTCGCGACCAGTGGGGCGGTCCCGCCGACCAGCGCCGCCGGGATCTCCCGCGAGATCGCGATCCCGCTCCAGCGCAGCGACGTCGGGAACAGCTCGGCCAGCATCGCGGCCGACACCCCGATCGTCCCGCCCTGCACGACGGCCAGCCCCAGGACCAGGCCCACCGCCACCAGGAAGGAGTCCTCGGTGCGGTAGAGGGCGAACATGGGGAAGGCGAAGACCACGCCGAACAGGGCCGAGGCCGTCAGCACGGGTTTGCGGCCGACCCGGTCGGCGATCCGGCCGGCCACCAGCGTCGCGGGGATCGTCAGCACCTCGGCGACGATCAGACCGATCAGCGCGTGCGACGGTTCCACCGTCAGCGTCTTCGTCGTGTACGACACCGAGAACGTCTGCACGACGTACACCCAGGGCAGGGCGAAGACGAACAGCGCCATCCCCGGCAGCAGGACCCGCCAGTGCGACCGGACGGCCTCCACGACCGGCGCGCGCTGCACGACCCCGGCGCCCTCGGCGGCCCGGAACGCGGGCGTCTCCTGCACCCGCAGCCGGAAGTACAGCGCCCACACCACGATGAGCGCGCTCGCCACGAACGGCACGCGCCAGCCCCACGACAGGAACGCCTCCTCGCTCAGGACCGCCGTCAGGACCGCGAACGTCGTGGTCGCCAGCGCCATCCCGACGTAGACCGCCGCCCCGGGGAACCCGGCCGTGAAGGCGCGGTTGCGGCCGTGCGCGGACTCGCTGGCCATCGTCATGGCCCCGGCGAACTCCGCCCCGGCCCCCGCGCCCTGCGCGATGCGCAGCACGATCAGCAGGACCGGCGCCCACAGGCCGATGCTGTCGGCCGTGGGCAGCAGCCCGATGAGGGTGCTGGACAGCCCCATCGTCAGCAACGTCACCAGCAGGGTCCCCTTGCGGCCCAGCCGGTCCCCGGCGTGGGCGAACAGCAGGCCGCCGATCGGCCGGGCCCCGAAACCCACGGCGAACGTCGCGAACGCGCCCAGCGTGCCGGCCAGCCCGCTGTCCCCGAAGAACGAGGGCGCGAACACCAGCGCCGCCGCGAGGCCGTAGAGCGTGAAGTCGTACCACTCGATGACGGTGCCGACCGAACTGCCGACGACGGCCCGGCGCCGCTGCTCGGGCGACCCCGGGTCGACCCCGGCCAGACCGGCCGGATCGCCGGTCGACCGTTCTCCCGGTCCGTCCTGGAACTCCATCGGTGACTCCTTCGACGTCCTCGTCGTGCGCGGTGCTCCCCAGTGAACCCGGCCGGCCGCCCCCGGGCCCATGGGCGCTCGTCACACCCGACGGCCGTCCTGGTAGGTTCCCCACCCATCCGACGATCGTTCCAGCGCAGGGGCGGAGGGCCGTGGTGAGTGTCCGCGATCAGGACCCGGAGCAGCGCACCGCGGCCCGGGTCGAACGGCTGCTGACCGACGTCGTCACCCTCGTCCTGGACAGCGCCGAGGTCACCGTGCTGCCCGTCCAGAACTCCCTGGAAGCGCTGGGCGTCGACCCCGCCCGGGCCCTCGACCTGGCCCGCAGCGTCCACCACGTGCGCCACGAGCACGCCCGGCTGCGCCGCCGCGAGCTCGAGCTCACCGCCCTGTTCTCCAGCGCCCGCGAGCTCGCCGAGGTCCGCGACGCCGACGCCCTGCTCGTCCGGCTCGTCGAACGCGCCCACACCATGATGGGCGCCGACCTCACCTACCTGTCCGAGTTCGACCCCCGCACCGAGGAGCTGCAGGTCCGCACCACCGCCGGGGCCGTCAGCCCCGAGTTCCGCAGGCTGCGCGTCCCCCCGGGGACGGGACTGGCCGGCGTCGTGGTGCGCACCCGCGCCCCCCAGAGCGTCCTGCGCTACGAGGAGTACGCCGGGGGCGCCCACGACCCCGCCGTCGACACCGCCGTGCGGGCCGAGGGGATCGTCTCCATCCTCGGGGTGCCCCTGGTGTCCGGCCGCGACGTGCTCGGCGTGCTGTTCGTCGCCACCCGCGCCGAGCACGCCTTCGGCCCCGAGCAGGTCGCGCTGCTGAGCGCGCTGGCCAGCCACGCCGCCGTCGTCCTCCAGACCGCCCGGACGCTGCAGGACCTCGCCGCGTCCGAGGACGAGGCCCGCGGCGCGCTGGAGAGCCTGCGCGGCCACCTCGCCGAACGGGAACGCTCCAGCGCCGTGCACCGCGACCT
The DNA here is from genome assembly GCF_050871965.1 of Kineococcus lubricus. Lineage (NCBI taxonomy): Bacteria > Bacillati > Actinomycetota > Actinomycetes > Kineosporiales > Kineosporiaceae > Kineococcus > Kineococcus lubricus. The sequence goes on along the minus strand of NZ_JBJLSK010000044.1, from coordinate 8,867 downwards.
CGTGCAGACCGTCCTCGCCGGTGGCGGCCTCGAACCCGTCGCGGCGACCCTGGCCGCCGAACTGCGCTGCGGCGTGTGGATCGTCGACGAGCACGGGACCGTGGTCGCCGGGACACCGGGCGGCCCGCCCGGTCCGGCCGCCCGGACCGCCCTCGCCGACAGCCGCCGCTCCGGCCGGTGCCTGCGCGTCGAGGGCGACCCGTCGGTCCAGGCCGTGTCCGCGCTCGCCGCCGGGGCCCGGGACTTCGGCGCCGTCCTCCTGGGCCCGGGCGACCTCGAACTCTCCGACGTCGACCTGCGCACCATCGAACGCGCCACCCAGGTCTGCGCCCTCCTCGCCCTGCAGCAGCAGGCCGTCGCCGACGCCGAGCGCCGCATCGCCGACGAGCTCGTCGCCGAACTGCTCGCGGCCGAACCCGAACGGCGCCCCGACGTCGAGCGCCGCGCCCGCCGCTCCGGCATCCCCGTCGACGACCTCGGCGCCGTCGTCGTCCTGTCCGTGCCCGGGGACGCGCGGGCCGCGGCGGCGCGCGCGGTCACCCGCACCGTCACCGGGCCCGTCCTGGTGGGGGAGCACCTCGGCGTGGTCGTCGCGCTGCTGCCGGCCGCGGCGGCCGACCCGGCCCTGGTGCGGACGCTGCACGAACGGGTCCGCGCGGCGGTCGGCGGCCCCGTCCTCGCGGTGCTGCCCCCGGCCTCGGCCGACCTCGCCGCCGCGTTCGACGACGGGCGGCGCACCGCGCGGCTGCTCACCGCGCTGGGGGTGGAGGACCTGGCCACGACGTCGGGGGAGTACCTGCCCTACGCCTCGGTGCTGGACGTCGAACCCCGTGCGCTGCAGACGTTCCTGACGTCCACGCTCGGGGCCGTCCGCGCCCACGACGCCGAGCGGGGCACCGACCTGCTCGCCACGCTGCGCGCCTTCGTCCGCTGCGGGGCCAGCCCCACCCGCACGGCCCGCGAGCTGAACTTCCACACCAACACGATCCTGCAGCGGCTGGCGCGGCTCGACGTCGTCCTGGGGCCGGGCTGGCGGGAGGACGAGCGGTTCTTCCGGCTGACGATCGCCGTGCGCCTGGACGAGCTGCGCGAACGCCTCACCGCCCGGCCCACCTGACCCTCAGCCGACGGGAGCGGGGACCGCGAGGCCGAACGCCGAGACGTCCTCGGCCGTCCCGCCGTCCAGGGCGAGGTCGGCCAGGACCCGGCCGATGGCGGGGGTGAACTTGAACGCGTGACCGGCGCCGAGGGCGACGAGCACGTCCGGGTGCCCGGGCAGCGGGCTCAGCACGAAACGGCGGTCGGGCGTCAGCGCGTACTGGCAGGTCACGGTCCGCACGTCCGGGCCGGCGCCGGGCACCACCCGGCCCACGAAACCGCGCAGCTCCTCCAGCAGCTCCGGGGAGTGGACGAACGTCCGGGTCTCGGGGGTCGTGAGGTTCTCCGAGACGTCCCGCGCCGCCTTGACCGTCGGTTCGCCGTACGCGGGGAACCCGTAGAAGCAGTGCTCGTCCTCCCAGATCCACACCGGGAACCGCGCGCGCTCGAACGCGGCCGGATCGGCCGGGGCGAAGTACGTGACCTGCTCCTGCATGCACACCAGCGGGACGGCCGCCCCCAGCGGTTCGAGCAGCCGGTTCGTCCAGGCGTCGGTGGCCAGCACCACCTTCCGGGCGCGCAGCACGCCGTCGTCGGTGCGCACCACGACGCCCCCGCCGTCGGGCTCGACCGCCCGCACCGGGGTGCGGTCGCGCAGCGTCGCCCCGTGCACCCGCGCGTGCAGCTGCAACGTCGCCACCGTCCGGGCGGCGTGCGCGATGCCGGTGTCGGCCGTCCACACCGCGCGGACGTCGTCCCCGACCCGGAACTGCGGGAACCGGTGGTGGACCTGGTCGGCGCCGAGCAGTTCGAAGGGCACGTCGAACCGCCCCAGGCTGGTCGCGAAGGCGTCGATGGAGTACGGCCCGGCGTCGGGGATGAACACCAGGCCGCCGGTGCGGGTGAGCAGGCGCTCGCCGGTCTCGCGCTCCAGGTCGGCCCAGTCGGCGTACGCCGACTTCGCCAGCCGGACGTACTCGCCCGCGCCGTAGGAGGTCCGGACGATGCGGGAGGTGTCGTGCGAGGCCCCCCGCACGTGGCCGAGCTCGAACTGCTCCAGCGCCACGACGCGGGCGCCGCGCCGGGCCAGGTGGTAGGTGGCGGCGCTGCCGAGAGCGCCCAGGCCGACGACCACCACGTCGACGTCCTCGGTGGGGTGGGTCACGGGACCTCCTGGACTGGTCGGGTCCGCCGGTTCGGCCGGAGGTGACCAGGACAGCAGAACGGCGCCCGCCCGCCTGTGGGCCCGGGGCACACGGACGCACCGCACCGGTGGAGCGATCACCCACAGCGGGCGGGCGGGGCGCGTCCTTACCGTGGGCGTCCAGCCACTCGGGAACAGGAGCCCAGACGATGACCAGTCGCATCCCCGGACTGCGGGACCTCCCACCGCGGGAGCGGCGGGCGACCGTCGCCCGGGCCGCCGGCCTCGCCGACGGGGCCCTGGAGGTCCTCGAACCCTCGGCGGGGCTGCCGGTCGAGACGGCCGACCACATGGTCGAGAACGTCGTCGGGGTGCTCGGCGTCCCCGTCGGGGTCGCCACGAACCTCGTCGTCGACGGCGTCGACCGGCTCGTCCCGATGGCCACCGAGGAACCCAGCGTGGTCGCCGCCGCCTCGAACGCGGCGCGGATGGCCCGCGGGACGGGGGGTTTCCGGACCTCCACGACCGGGCCGGTGATGATCGCGCAGATCCAGCTCGTCGGGGCGGTCGACCCCGAGGCCGCCCGGGCCCGCCTGCTGGAGGCGAAGGAGGAACTCCTCGCCGCCGCCGACGCCTGCGACCCGGTGCTCGTCCGGTTCGGCGGCGGCGCCCGCGACGTGCAGGTGCGCTGCCTGCCGACGTCCGCCGGGGTGCAGGTCGTCGTCCACCTGCTGGTCGACGTGCGCGACGCGATGGGCGCGAACGCGGTGAACACGATGGCCGAGGCCCTCGCCCCGCGGGTGGGGGAGATCGCCGGTGCCCGGCCCCTGCTGCGCATCCTGTCGAACAAGGCCGACCAGCGGCTGACCCGGGCCCGCGGCGTGTTCGACGCCGGGCTCCTCGGCGGCCCGCAGGTCGTCGACGACATCGTCCGGGCCGCCGCGTTCGCCGCCGCCGACCCCTACCGGGCCGCGACCCACAACAAGGGCATCATGAACGGCATCACCGCCGTCGTCCTCGCCACCGGGAACGACACCCGCGCCGTGGAGGCCGGCTGCCACTCCCACGCCGCCCGCGACGGCCGGTACACGGCGCTGTCGCGGTTCGAGGTGGACGCCGACGGGAACCTGGTGGGGACCCTGGAGGTCCCGCTGGCCGTCGGGCTCGTCGGCGGGGCCACCCGCGCGCACCCCGTGGCCCGGGCGGCCGTGGAACTCCTCGGCGTGAAGACTTCCGGGGAACTCGCCGCGGTCGTCGCCTCCGTGGGGCTGGCGCAGAACCTCGCCGCCCTGCGGGCCCTGGCGGCCGAGGGGATCCAGCGCGGGCACATGACGCTGCACGCCCGGACGGTCGCCGCCTCGGCCGGGGCGACGCCCACCGAGGTGGGGGCCGTCGCGGCCCGCATCGTCGCCGAGCGCGCGATCTCGGCCGAGCGGGCCGGTCAGGTCCTGTCCGAACTGCGCGGCGAGCTCCGGGGCACCGCGTGAGCGGCGCGCTGTGGCGGCCCGTGCCGCAGGTCGTGCGCGACGAGCGGCTGCCGGCCGCCGTGCGCATCCACGAGGTGGGACCGCGCGACGGGTTGCAGGCCGAACCCGACCTCGTGCCCACCGGCGTGAAGGTCGAGCTGTGCCGCCGCCTCGTCGCGGCCGGGAACTCCTCGCTGGAGGTGACGAGCTTCGTCCCGCCGCGCTGGGTGCCGCAACTGGCCGACGCCGCCGAGGTGCTGGCCGCGCTGGGGGAGACCCCCGGGACCCGCCGCACGGTGCTCGTGCCGAACGCCCGCGGCCTCGAGGCGGCGCTGGCGGCGGGCGTCCCCGACGTCGCCGTCGTGGTCTCGGCGACCGGAGGTTTCGCGGCGGCGAACCTGAACAACACCGTCGAGGGCGCGCTGGAGCGCGCGGTCGACGTCGTCCACCGCGCCCGGCGGGCGGGGGTGACGGTGCGCGGTTACGTGTCGATGGCCTTCGGCGACCCCTGGGAGGGACCCGTCGGGGGGCGCCGCGTCACCGAGCTCGCCGGGGCGCTGCTGGACGCCGGCTGCCGCGTGGTGGCGCTGGGGGACACCATCGGCGTCGCCACCCCCGCGCACGTCGTGGCCCGGGTCGAGGAGCTGCGCGCGACCGGCGTCGACCCCGACCGCATCGCCCTGCACCTGCACGACACCTACGGGCAGGGCCTGGCGAACGTGCACGCGGCCCTGCTGGCCGGCGTCACCGAGTTCGACACCTCCCTGGGTGGTCTGGGCCGCTGCCCCTACGCCCCCGGCGCGACGGGGAACCTCGCCACCGAGGACCTGGTGTGGATGCTGCACGGGCTGGGGATCGGGACCGGCCTGGACCTCGACGAGCTCGTGCGCGCCTCGGCGTGGGTGGCCGCGCACCTGGGCCGCCGGTTGCCCACCCGGGTCGGGAACGCCCTCGCCCCCCACCTCGAGCCCACCCCGATGACGGACCCCTCACGACGAGCAGGAGGCTGACCCCCATGACCTCTCCGGACCTCTCCGCCCTCACCGGTCTCCTCCCGGCCGGGGCCCTGCAGGGGGTCGTCGTGCTCGACCTCTCCCGCGTCCTGGCCGGTCCCTACGCCTCGGCGACCCTGGCCGACCTCGGCGCGACCGTGGTGAAGATCGAGAACCCGGCCGACCCCGACGTCACGCGGGGTTTCCCGCCCTACCTGCGCGACGGCGACGCCGAGCTCAGCGGGTACTTCGCGCAGTACAACCGCGGCAAGCTGGGCATGACGCTGGACCTGAAGAGCGAGGAGGGCAAGCAGGTCCTGCGCGAGCTCGTCGGGCGCGCGGACGTGCTGGTGGAGAACTTCCGCCCCGGGACCATGGAGAAGCTGGGGCTCGGGTACGAGAGCCTGGCCGCCGTCAACCCGCGGCTCGTCTACACGGCCATCTCCGGGTACGGCCAGACCGGTTCGCGCTCGCGCCGCCCCGCCTTCGACAACACCGCGCAGGCCGCCGGCGGCCTGTGGTCGATGAACGGGTACCCCGACGCCGAACCCGTGCGGGTCGGCGTCACCATCGGGGACCTGTCGGCCACGCTGTTCGCCGTCGTCGGGACCCTCGCCGCGCTGCGGCACGCCGAACGGACCGGGGAGGGTCAGCTCGTCGACGTGGCGCAGGTCGACAGCGTCATCGCCCTCACCGAGACCGCCGTCGTGGAGTACACCGTGACGGGGAAGGTGGCCCGGCCCGCGGGGAACGCGCACGCCTGGGTCCGCCCCTACGAGCTGTTCCCCTGCAAGGACGGCCAGGTGTTCTTCGGCGCCTACACCGACAAGTTGTGGAACGCCAGCTGCGAGCTGTTCGGCAGCCCCGAGGCCGTCGCCGACCCCGAGATCGACACCATGCGCAAGCGGTTCGACGCCGAGGTCTACGAGCGCCGCGTCAAACCCCTCGTCGTGAGCTGGTTCGCCGACCGCACGCGGGCCGAGCTGGAGGACCTCGCCGGGGACCTCATCCCCCTGACCGCGGTCCGCGACATCGGGGAGGTCGTCGAGGACCCCGGCACCGCCGAGCGCGAGATGGTCGTCGAGACCGGGTACGGCGGGTTCGGGACCCTGCGCACCTTCGGGCAGCCCGTGAAGCTGAGCCGCACCCCCGCGCGCCCGGACCGCCCCGCCAACGGCCTGGGGGAGCACACCGAGCAGGTCCTCACCGGACTGCTCGGGTACACCGCCGAACGGGTCGCGCAGCTGCGCGAGCGGGGTGTGCTGTGAACGTGCGCACCGAGGTGCTGCGGGTGCAGCCCGCGGTCGACTACCGGGGCACGTTCGCGGTCGAGGACCCGCTGCCCCGCGAGGGCGCCGAACTCCCGGCCGGCTGGGAGGGGCTGTACTTCCCGTTCGACGTGCCGCTGGCTGGGCTGCGGCCGGACGGTTCCCCCGAGGGCGACGACGTGCTCCCGCCCGTCGAGCTGCCGCGGCGGATGTACGCGGGGGAGGACACCACGTTCCACCGGCCGCTGCGCTACGGCGAGGCGGTGGAGCGGACGACCACCCTGGGGTCGCTGGTGACCAAGGAGGGCCGCAGCGGGGAACTGGTGTTCGCCGACCTCGTGCGCGTCCTGCGCGTCGCGGGGGAGACGGTCCTGGAGACGACCTGGCACGACGTGTTCCTCGAGGGATCGGGATCGGGATCGGGATCGGGGTCCGGGTCGGGTCCGGGCCGCCGCGAGCCCGCCGTCACGGGCCCGGGCTGGTGGCGCCGGCCCGCGGTCCTCGACGCCCGGCAGCTGTTCCGGTTCTCCGCCACCACGTTCAACACCCACCGCGTGCACTACGACCGCACCTGGGCGCGCGAGGTGGAGGGCCTGCCCGACCTGCTCGTGCACGGCCCCCTCGCGCGGATCCTCGTCCTGGACGCGGCCCGCCGGGAGAACCCCGGGCGCGCCGTCGCGGGGTTCTCCTACCGCTCCTCGGCGCCGCTGTTCGTGGACCGCGAGTTCGTCCTCACCGGGCACGGGACCACCGGCCCCGACGGGGAGCCGGGCACCGAGGTGCTCGTGCTGGACGAGGAGGGGGTGGCCGCCGGGCGGGGGGTGGTGCGCTGGGCGTCCTGAACGGGCACCCCCGCCCCACCCCCACGGCGATCAAGGACATCCCCACGGCGATCAAGGACAGCCGGGCCGTCGGTCCCCCACGGCCGTCACGCGGATCCCGGCCGAACGGGTGGCGGGTGCGGCACGATGGCCGTCGTGACCCCCGCCTCCACCGGCCCGTCCCTGCTCGCCGTCGGTTCCTACACCTCCGCCACCGGCGGGCGCGGTGCCGGTGTGACGCTCCTGCCGCGCGATCCGCGCACGGGCCGCCCGGGCCGGCCCGCGGCGGTCGCCGACTGCCCCTCGCCCTCGTTCCTGACCGCCGGGCCCGGCGGCCTCGTGCACGCCGCCCACGAGCTCGACGAGGGTCTCGTCTCCACCCGCCGCGTCGACGGCGACCGCTGGGAACTGCTGGGGGAGGCGCCCAGCGGCGGGGCGTCCCCGTGCCACCTCGAGGTGGTGGGGGACCTGCTGCTCGCGGCGAACTACGGCGGCGGTGTCGGGGTCCTCGACCTGCGCGACGGGGTGGTGTCCGGTCTGCGCACCACGCTGCGGGGCAGCGGTTCCGGGCCGGACCCCGAGCGCCAGGAGGCCTCCCACCCGCACTCGGTGCGACGGCTCGGGGACCGCGTCGCGGTGTGCGACCTCGGCACCGACGAGATCCGGGTGCACGAGCTGCGCGACGGCGGCGGGGACGTCGACGCCGAACCCGCGCAGGTGCTGCGGCTGGCGCCCGGCACCGGGCCTCGGCACGCCGCCCACCGCGACGGTCGGCTGCACGTCGCGGGGGAGCTCGACGCCACCGTGACGTCCCTGACCGTCCGCGGGGGGCGGCTGGGCGACCCCGTGGTGGCGCCCGCCGTGGCCGGCCCCCCGGCCGCCCCGGCGCCGGTGCGCACGTACCCGTCGGAGATCGCCGTCGCGCCGTGGGGCCTGGTCGTCGCCAACCGCGGCGCCGACGTCCTCACGCTGCACGAGGTCGTCGACGGGGTGGCCCGTCCGCTGCGCGACGTGCCGATCGGGGCCGCGAACCCGCGGCACGTCGCCGTCGTGGGCCACCACCTGTACGTCGCGGCGCAGGACTCCGACCGGCTCGTCCACCTCGCCCTCGACGACGACCTCGCGGTGGCCGACCGGTCCGAGGTCGAGATCGGGTCCCCGACCTGCGTGCTGCCGCTGTGAACGGCGAGGACGGGGAACCGCTCACCGGGGGCGGCGTCAACGAGGTCGTGCGGGTCGGGGCGACGGTGCGGCGCCCGACCGGCCCGCACAGCGCCCGCGTCCACGACCTGCTGCGCCGGCTGGAGGGTTTCGCGGGGGTGCCGCGGTTCCTCGGCGTCGACGGCGACCGGGAGGTCCTGGACTTCCTGCCGGGGGAGGTGTCGAACTACCCCGTGACCGACGCCGCCGCCTCGGAGCCGGCGCTGGTCGGCGCGGCGGAACTGCTGCGCCGCTACCACGACGCGACCGCGCCGTTCGCGGCCGACCTGCCGCGCGAGGGGTGGATGTTCCCCGTGCAGGAACCCGTGGAGGTCGTCTGCCACGGCGACTTCGCCCCGCACAACTGCGTGCTGGACGGTGAGCGCGTCGTCGGCGTCATCGACTTCGACACCGCCCGCCCCGGTCCCCGGCTGACCGACCTCGCCGGCGCGGCCTACCGGTGGGTGCCGCTGTCGGACCCGCGCAACCCCGGCGTCCGCCCCGGGACGGGGGAGCAGGCCGACCGGCTGGCGCGGTTCTGCGCGGCGTACGGGGCCGGGCCCGGCGACCGGGCCGGGCTGCTGGACGCGGTGCTCGACCACCTGGCCGGGCTGGTGCGGTTCATGCACGCCCGGGCCGCGGAGGGCAGCGCGGCGTTCGCCGCGCACGTCGCCGACGGCCACGACCGCCTCTACCTCGCCGACGCGGGGTACGTGCGGCGGCACCGGGCGGTGTTCGCGGCCGCGCTGGGCACCTGACCCCTCCCCCCTCCCCGGGGGGGGGGGGGGGGGGGGCGGGCCCCGCCGGCCGCCCCTCAGCCGCCACGCGCGCCGGGGGCGCGGTTGGGGTGGTGGGTGGGGGGGGGGGGGGGGGGGGGG
>NZ_JBJLSK010000043.1:0-30057 GCF_050871965.1 Kineococcus lubricus | reverse complement strand
CGGGTCGGCGTGGTTACCAGCCGATGAGCCAGGCGGTGCACGGGGACGTGCTGGTCAAGCACTGGGAGACGTACGAGAAGGCGGCGCGGGGGGCTGGGCACGACCCCCGCCGCGAGGACTGGCGCGTCTCCCGTCTCGTCTTCGTCGCCGACACCGACGAGGAAGCCCGTGCGCTGGTCCGCGACGGCGACATCGGCCGGTTGTGGCGCGAGGAGAACCTCGCCAACTTCACCCGCCTCGGGCTGACCGACCTGCTCACCGGCGGCGAGGTCGACGCCTCGGACCTGACCGTGGACTGGCTCATCGAGAACCAGTTCTTCGTCGGGTCCCCCCAGACCGTCGCCGACAAGATCCGCGCCCTGTACGAGCACACCGGCGGTTTCGGGGGCGTCCAGACGTCGACCTACGACTTCAGCGACCACCCCGAGGCGTACGAGCGCAACTTCCAGCTGATCGGGGAGCGCGTGGCCCCCCTGCTGGCCGACCTGACCGGGGACGAGCAGCGTGGCTGAACCGCTCGTCGCGGGACGAGAGGACCTCGAGGACGTCGAGCGGGTCCTGCGCATCGACGTCCCCGGCCGGTCGGCGGCCTCCGACGAGGTCTCCCGCCTCGTGCACCACCCGGTCCACCACCTGGCCAGCCCGGAATCCGGGTTCGTGCCGGGTTCCGACCCCACGATCGACGGCGGGTCCACGGCCCGTCGACCGGTGTCCCGGCGCGGACCGCGCCGGGACGGACAGCAGAGGAGCTGCAGCAGTGAACGAGACCACCGAACGGGTCCTGACGCCCGTGGAGCAGGAGACGGCTGCCCTGCGGCAGGTCTTCGCCCAGTTCCCGACGGGCGTCGCGGCGCTCTCGCTCGTCCCCGAGGACGACCCCCGGCAGGAGCCGGTGGTGTTCATCGCCTCCTCCTTCCAGGTGGGCATCTCGCTGGACCCGCCGCTGGTCCTGGTGGCCGTCCAGCACACCTCCACGAGCTGGCCGAAGCTGCGCGCGGCGCTGGACCGGCCCGGCAGCCGGGTCGGGGTCACCGTCCTGGCCGACCACCACGAGGCGGCGGTCCGGCGGCTGGCCTCCAAGGCCCTGTCCGGGCACGAGCGCTTCGACGGGCTGACGACCACGACGCGGGAGTCCGGCGCGCACTACCTCAACGGTTCCCCGGCGTGGATGGAGTGCTCGCTGCACTCGCAGTTCCCCGCCGGTGACCACGACGTGGTCCTGCTGCGCGTGCACGACTCCCTCGTCGACACGGACGCCGAACCCCTCGTGTGGCACGCGTCGGGGTTCCGGGGGATGTCGCCCCGGCTGACCCCGGCCGGCTGAGCGGCCTCGGCGTCCTCCTGGACAGGAACCGGGGCCCGACTTGGCTCGGCTGCCAATTGTGACGGCGCGGAGCCCGCCGGACCATGGCAGTCCGACCCCGGGGAGGACGAGGAGGACGAGTCCGTGGAGGACGACACGAACCTGGTGCACGTCACCTTCGGCGGGCACGACGGCGCGGACGTCGGGGAGTGGACGCGGCACTCCGAGCTGGCCCTGCTGGGCGAGAAGGTGTGGCCGCTGGGCGACAGCTCCACGTTCTCCGGGTTCCTCACCCGGCGCACCATCGGCGACCTGCTCGTGACGGACTACCAGACGTCGCCGTTCGCCGGGCGGTTCGCCCCCACGACCGCTGCCGCCGACTACGTGCAGCTCAGCCGGGTCTCGGCGGTGGGGGGCGAGTGGACGCGGCTGCGCGACGGCCGCCGGTTCGAGGCCGGGGGCGCGCTGAGCATGTTCGACGGGGCCAGCCTGGACGCCTACGAGCAGTGGCGCTCCCGCCGCTCGACCACGCTGCACGTCCCGAAGTCGGCGCTGCGCGAACGGGGGCTGCGCTGGCAGTCCTACCACCTGCCGCGCTTCCTCGACAGCTCCACGACCGCCCACGTCCTCGCCGCGATGCTGCCGCCCCTGCTGTCGGGGCCGGCGATCTCCGCCGGTGAGTCGTTCGCCCTGCGCGCCGCGGTGCTCGACCTCATGGCCGGGCTGCGGCCGCAGGACGTCCTGCACTCCTCGCAGGCCGTCAGCGCGGCGATGCGCTCGCGCATCGAGACGTGGGTGGAACGCGCGATCCACACCGGGCCCATCACCCCCGCCGACGCGGCCGCCGCGCACGGCGTGTCCGTCCGTTCGCTGCACCGCCTGTTCGCGGGGTCGGACCGCAGTTTCAGCGGCCTGGTCCGGGAGAAGCGCCTGGAGGCCGCGCGCAACGACCTCGCGACGGGGACGTCCACCATCCAGGGGGTCGCCGCCCGCTGGGGGTACAGCGACGTCAGCCACTTCTGCCGCGAGTTCAAACGCGCGTACGGCACGACGGCCTCGCAGTTCCGGGCGGACCGCCTCGCGCCCGTCGCCGTCGGCTGCTGACCCCCGGCCGCCGGCGAGCCGCGGAACACCCCGCACCACCGATTCCCTGGAGGACCGACCGTGAACCCGACCGACCAGCTCGTCGCGACGCCCGCCCCCGCTTCCCTCGCCGCCTGGGAACGGTGCCGGCGCAGCGTGGGGGGAGGGGTGAGTTCGGGGCAGCGGGCCACCGCGGCGCCGCACCCGCTGTTCGTCGACCGCGCCGCGGGAGCGCTGGTGTGGGACCTCGACGGCCGCGAGCACGTCGACTACGTCGGCGCCTGGGGGCCGATGGTCCTGGGGCACAGCCACCCCGTGGTGCTGGAGGCGGTCGCCGCGGTCCTGCCCCGGCTGCAGATGCCGGGCATGGGGCACCGCGGCGAGTACGAGGCGGCCGAGGCCGTCCTGGCGGCCGTGCCCGGCGCCGAGCGCCTGCTGTGGAGCAACTCCGGCACCGAGGCCGTGCAGGTCGCCCTGCGCCTGGCGCGGGCCTTCACGGGCCGCAACAAGGTCGTGAAGTTCGTCGGCGCCTACCACGGCTGGCACGACTCGGTGTACGCCAGCGTGACCCGCCACGAGCCGGGAGAGCGGGCCACCGCGCAGACGCGGGGGCAGAACCCGCACGCCCTGGAGGACCTCGTCGTCCTGCCGTTCAACGACGTCGAGCGGGTTCGGGCCGTGCTCGCCGAGGCGGCCGAGCGGGACATCGCCGCCGTCATCGTCGACCCCGTCCTCAGCAGCGGCGGTCTCGTCGCCCCCGACCCGGAGTTCCTGCGCGCGCTGCGCGAGGGGTGCGACGGTCGCGGGACGCTGCTCGTCCTCGACGAGGTCATCACCGGTTTCCGGGTGGCCCGCGGGGGAGCGGCCGAGCGCTGGGGCGTCACCCCGGACCTGTGGACCTGCGGCAAGGCCATCGCCGGGGGTTTCGCGCACAGCGCCGTGCTGGGCCGCGCCGACGTCATCGACCAGGTCAGCGACGGGGTGACGCACTCGGGCACCTACAACGGCAACCCCGTGGCGCTGGCCGCGGTGGAGGCCACGATGCGGGTGCTGGCCGAGCCGGGCACCTACGAGCGGCTGGAGGAGACCTCCGAGCAGGTCCTGGCCGGCATCCGGCGGGCCGCCGCCGCGACCGGTGCGGACCTGCGGCCCTACCGGGTCGGCTCCATCCTGTCGCTGGGGCTGACGGACCGGCCCGCGCTGGCGCGGCTGCAGTCCCTCCTCCTGGAGGAGGGGGTCCTGCTGCTGCCCACCGGCAAGATGTTCGTCTCCACCGCCCACGACCGGGCGGCGGTCCAGCGCACGGAGACGGCCTTCGCGCGCGCGCTGGGCCGCTGGTGACGCCCCTCGCGTTCGGGTGAGGTCCGGTCCCAGGTCGTCCCCGTCGCCTGACGGGCGGGTTCGGGGGATTTCCCCCTGCCGCGCGCCGCGCCGCGCGGCACCCCGATCCGGCACCGGGTGCCGACACGGTAGCGTTCTGAGAGTCATCTCTCAGGATCCGCGCCGGCGGTCCTGGGACCGGCGGGCTCGCGGGCCCGCAGCGACCGAAGGATCGAGGAACAGCATGGACGTCGTCGTGACCCGCCGTCAGCTCGTGGCCGGTACGGCCGCGGCCCTGTCCGCCGGAGCGCTCACCGGCTGCGCCGGGTCCCCCGGGAACGGCCAGGTCGTCATGGCGAACTACGGCGGGCCGTTCGCCGCCGCCCTCAAGAGCGTCTACTTCGACCCGTTCACGGAGCAGACGGGCATCGAGGTCGTCGTCGTGAACGCCGACTCCGCCCGCTACGTCGCCATGGCCCGGGCCGGTCGCAGCGACTGGGACTCCATCGACGCCGACGGGTTCGCCGTCGTCGACTGGATCGGCAAGGGCATCGTCGAGCCGCTCTCCCCCGACGTCCCGCGCGCCGACACCGTCGAACCGGAGTTCCGGGACTACGCCGCCGGCGGGTACTCGCAGTCGTTCGTCATGGCCTACCGCACCTCGGCCGTCGGCCCGAACCCGCCGCAGAGCTGGGCCGACTTCTGGGACACCGCGAAGTACCCGGGCAAGCGCGGCTGGCCCAGCAACCACGTGGCGACGGTCGAACCGGCGCTGCTGGCCGACGGCGTGGCCGCCGCCGACCTCTACCCGCTGGACCTCGACCGCGGGCTGGCCAAGCTCGACGAGCTGCGCGACCACCTGACGTTCTACGAGTCCTACGCGGCCATCGCCCAGGGCCTGCAGGCCGGCAGCGTCGACATGGCCGTCATGCCCAACGGCCGGGCCACGGCCCTGGCCGACGAGGACCCCGACGTCGTCGTGCAGTGGAACGGGAACATCCACTTCCCCTGGACGGCCTGCCCGATCCCCCGCAGCGCGCCGAACACCGAGGAGGTCAACGCCCTGCTGAAGTTCATGATGGACCCGCAGCGGCAGGCCGAGCTGGCCGAGAAGTCGTACTACGGCCCGACGCTGCGGGCGGCGTACGACCTGCTGCCCCCGGAGGTGCTCGCCAAGCTCCCGGGTTCCGACGAGCACGTCGCCGTCGCGGCCACCGTCGACAGCGCCGCCCTGTCCCGGCAGGTCGACGAGTACGTCGCGCGCTACTCGGCCTGGGTCTCGGGCTGAGCCACCCGTGGCGCCGGTCCGGCCGGTCCCCGGGCAGGAGGCGGGGCCGGTCAGGCCGCGGGGTGCGGTTCCGCGGTCCAGGGCTCGTCGGTCCACGACACGCGGACGACGCCCTGCTCCTCGACCTCGCGCAGGAACTCCTCGGGATCGAAGCACACCTCGGGGTCCACGACGCCGGTGGTGGTCCGGGCCTGCCGGGCGAGGAGCTTCACGCCGAGGGCGGCCACCTTGCCGGTGAGGGTGTAGGAGTGCTCCTCGAACGGCCGCCGGACGGTGTAGGTGCGCTGCACGCGCCGACCGTCGGCACTCACTCCCCGGACCTCGACGCGACTGGCGCTCTGCCCGTGGTAGCGGGGGTCCTCCCGGCCGCCGATGCGGTTCCAGATGGCCTCCCGGGTGGCGTCCACGGTGTCCTGCGCCAGCAGGCCCAGTTCGTTGAGGACCTTCAGCGCCGTCATGGCCTCCGGTTGCCAGCAGCCGCGGACCGCGGCGTACCGGATGCTGGGGAAGTTCCTCGGCAGGCTCTTCGGTTCGGGGTGCGGCCGGAAGAACACCTCCTGCTCCCCGAAACCCGGGCCGAAGTCGACGACCCGGCCCCCGTCGAACGGCCCGACGGGGACGAGCCGGCCGTCGAGGTGGTAGCTGCGCTCGGGGCTGTGCTCCCCGCCCTCCCACAGCATCGTGTCGAGCGCTCCGCGGCTGGAGGCCATCGCGCGCTGGACGACGAAGAGGATGTCGACCTCCTCGGGGCGCAGGCCGGTTGCGGCGTGGGCCACGAGCACGTTCGTCAGGCCCGGGCTCATGCCGAGGCCGGGGACGACGGTGATGCCCCGGGCCGAGGCGTCCCGCGCGTTCTGCTCGCTGGGTTCGGAGATCAGGTCCGCGTAGTCGACCCCGGCCCGCAGGGCCATGTCGAAGACCTCGTCGAAGGCGAGCAGGCTCAGGCAGTTCACCAGGAGCGTGGCGCCCGCGAGGACCTCCTCGGCCGCTCCCGGTGCGAACACGTCCCGCACGACCACCTCCACGCCCGGCCCGGCGAACCGGCCCATCCCGCCCTCGCGGGTGTCGACGAGGCGCAGGGGCACCCCTCCCGCCTCAACGAGGACCTCGGCCAGCGCGCGCCCCACCGCGCCGTCCGCGCCGAGGACGACGACCAGCGGTTCGACGGGGTGCGCGGGTGCTGGGGTGGTGTTCACGGGTTCCTCCCGGGGACGGTCGTGATCGGTGAGCCGACGGTAGGTGGGTGGCCCGGTCCCCGGCCACGGGTCCGGGGGCCGAGACCGGGCGGTCACGTTCAGACGATCGTCTGGACGTCGGTCTCCCGCGCGGCCACCGCCCACAGCGCCCGGTCGCCGTGGCCGGCCCCGGCGGCGCGCTCGAGGTCGGCCAGGGCGGCCTCGACCATCGGCGCGGGCGCGCCCGCCGCGTGGAAGGCCCCCAGGAACGACGACAGGCCTTCCGCCCAGGTCCCCAGCGCCGCCTCCTGAGTCGCGAACCGCTGTTCCCGCAGGTCGTCCACGATGCGGGCGAAGTACCCGGGCATCCGTCGCGCCGTCCGGTCCATCAGCCGCAGCAGCTGCTCGGGCCCCACCCCGGCGTCCAGCGCGAAACGGGTCGCGTGCGCGGCCGCCACGAGTGCGGGCGCGGACAACCCGCCGACGATCGCGGCGTCCAGGGAGTTCGCGGCCCCGGCCGGTTCACCGACGTGCTCGACGGTCCCGCCGAGGTGCCGCAGCAGACCGGCCACGCCCTCCCACGCCTGCGGCGTGCCGGAGACGACGACGTGGTTCTCCGGCGTCCCGACGTGCCCGGGCAGGTTGAGGACCGCACCGTCGAGGTACCCGCCGCCGCGGCCCTGCACGCGCTCCGCCGCGGCCGCGGCCCGCACCGGGGTCCCCGTGGTGAGGTTCACGACGACCCGGCCCGTCAGGTCGGCCTCGCCCAGGACCTCCTCGACGTGGTCGTAGGTGCCCAGCACCGCCACGACGACGGTGCCGGCCGCGATCGCGTCCCGCGCGTCCTGCACCGCCGTGACGCCGTCCCCGGCGAGCGCGCGGGCCTTGGCGGGGTCGCGGTTCCACGCGGTCACGGGCGCGCCGGCACGGGCCAGGGCGCGCGCCACCGCCGACCCCATGAGCCCGCACCCCAGCACCGTGACGGACGGCAACCGCGCGCCGGTCCCCGCGGCCACGTCCTCCTGCATCGTCCGCGCCGTCATCCGAACCGTCCTCTCCCCGCCGGGCCCGGCGGTCGCGCGGGCGGGACAGACGCTGCCAGGGCCGGACCGGGGCGGGAACCTCCCGGGCCCAGGTGCACCCGACCGGGGGAGGGCCGGCCCGCACCCCTCGGACCCGGCCGCGGCCGGTCGCGCGGGCGTGGTGGCCCTGACGCAGGCGTCTCCACGGCCGTCACGGCGTTCGCGGCCCGCCGCCTCCGCACCGACGTGCGGCCCGTCGCCGGGCGGTTCCGGCTCCGACCCCCGCTCAGGCGCCGACCGCGGCCCCCTCGGGGACGGCGCTCACCGCGTAGCCCTCGCGGGAGAACCGGCCGTTGTCCCGCCGGAACTGGGACATGAAGTCCGGCCACAGCGTGGTCAGGCGGCCGCTGCGCGGGTGCAGGTACCAGCTCGTGCAGCCGCCCCGGGTCCACACCGTCCCCGCGCTGCGGGCGTGCAGGTCCGCGACGAACTCCGCCTCCGCGGCCACCGTCGGTTCCACGTCGACGTGCTCCCCGAGGACCACGTCGAGCCCACCGGCGATGTAGGAGATCTGCGTCTCGACCATGAAGACGATCGAGCCCGCTCCCAGCCCCGTGTTCGGCCCCAGCATCACGAACAGGTTGGGGAACCCGGGGACCGTCGTGCACGCGTAGGCCCGTCCGCCGTCGCGCCAGTGGTCGGACAGGAGGGTCCCGCCGCGGCCGCTGATGCGGCTCGCGACGGGCAGGTCCGCCGCCTCGAAACCGGTGGCCACCACGAGCGCGTCCAGTTCCACCGGTTCCCCGTCGCCGGTGACGACCCCGGCCGGGGTGACCCGGTCGATGCCCGAGGTCACCAGCGTCGTGCCCTCGGCCGCGATCGCGGGGTAGTAGTCGTTGGAGATGAGGATGCGTTTGCAGCCGATCTCGTAGTCGGGGGTCAGCCGTCGCCGCAGGTCCTCGTCACCGACCTGCGCCGCCAGGTGGTCCAGGGCGCTGCGGCGCACGTCCTGCAGGAACAACGGGGACCCCAGGCGTTGCGGGAACCGCGACTCGTTCCCCCAGAACAACTCGTCGCGCAGCGACCGGGCGGTCTCGGGGAACCGCGCGAACATGCCCTTCTCGGCCTCGGTGTAGGCGCGGTCGCGCCGGGGGACCACGTAGGGCGCCGACCGCTGGAACACCGTCAGGTGCTGGACCCGCGGCTGCAGCGCGGGGACGATCTGGACGGCCGAGGCCCCCGTGCCCACGATCCCGACCCGCCGACCCGTCAGGTCGACGTCGTGCCGCCAGCGGGCCGAGTGGAAGACCTCCCCGGCGAAGGAACCCAGCCCCGGCAGGTCCGGGTAGGCGGGATCGGACAGGTGCCCGGCCGCGCTGACCAGCGCCCGCGCCCGGTAGCGGCCCCGTCCGGTCCGCACGTCCCAGACGTGACCGTCCGGGTCCCACCGGGCCTGCAGCACCTCCTCGCCGAAGCGGATGCGGGGCCGCACGCCCTCCTCGTCGGCGGTGCGGCGCAGGTAGGCCAGGATCTCCGGTTGCGTCGCGTAGACCCGCGACCAGTAGGGGTTGGGCCGGAAGGAGTAGGAGTACAGGTGCGACTGGATGTCGCAGGCCGCCCCCGGGTAGGTGTTGTCCCGCCAGGTCCCGCCGACGTCCCCGGCCCGTTCCAGGACGAGGAAGTCGTGCACCCCGTCGCGCTGCAGCCGCACGGCCAGGCCCAGGCCGGCGAAACCCGAGCCGATGACCAGGACGTCGGTGGTGGTGACGGTGCCGCCGGTCGTGCCGGACGGGAAGGGCGGGTTCTCCACGGGTCGCTCCAGGCGGTGGTCGGGGGTGGTCGGGTGGGCCGGGGATCAGGCGTGCAGGGCCGGCACGGTGCCCGGGGTGCGCGCGGCCGTGTCCCGCAGGAACCGGTCGAGGTGGTCGAACACCTCGGAGGGGCGCTCGGTCAGCACCCCGTGCCCGGCGGCGACCTCGGCGTACCGGGAGTGGGGGACGGCCCCGGCCAGCAACCGGGCGTGCCGCGGGGGTGCCAGGACGTCGGCGGTGCACGCCACGACGAACGTCGGCACCCGCAGCCGGCCCAGCTGGTCGGCGACGTCGAGGTCCGGCACCGTGGCGAGCCACGCGCAGCGCTCCAGGAGCGTCCGCACCTCCTCCTCGGTCCGGCCGGCGAGGAACTCCGGGGTGAAGGCCGACAGCGCCGACCACGCCTGCCGCGCACCGGGCCGGTCCGCGACCTCGCCCGCGAGCCGGGACGTGAGCCGCTGGTGGGGGTCCGTGGTGGCCCAGCCCGCCACGAGCGTCGCGCTCGCGGTCCACCCGGGGTTGCGGACGGCGAGCGCCACCGCCGTCGCCGCACCGGAGGAGAAACCGACCAGGTGCGCGGCGCCGTGGCCCCGCACCGCGGTCAGGGCGGTCTCGATCGCCGGCAGCGTCGCGCCGTCCTCGCCGGCCGTCCCGCCGTCGGTGGTGGACACCTCCACGACCACCGTGCGGTACCGGGTGGCCAGCATCGGCGCCAGCGCCCAGAAGTCGGCCCCTCCCGGGGCCCCCCAGCGCGGCAGCAGCACCACCAGCGGGCGCGGCGACCGGGGATCGCTGTCGACGGTGCGGACCACGACGCCGCCGCGCCGCGTCGTGCGCGCGTGCCCCGGTGCCCCTGCGGCGCTCACGGTCGCCCCGCGCGCGCCGTCGACGGGTTCCCGTTCCGCGAACCGTCGCGGCAGGGGTTCCGGGGGGTCCACGTCCACGCCCGGCGGGGCCGGGGGGAGTGGTTTCGCATCGCGGGCACGGGGCTCCGATCGGGAGGGCGGGTCCTCGGGGCGGTCGCTCCGCTCCGGTGCCACGTCGTCGTGGTCGTTCCGAGGTCACCGGGACGGTCGGACCATCCTCAGCGGTCGCCGTCCACCGGCACAAGGCGCCGCCGGCACAGACCGGGGCCCGTTCCTCGTGCTCGGGCACAAACCCGTCGTGGGGGTGGTCTGGTGGCTGCGGGAGTCCGGGGCCGTGCGTTACGGTCGGCGGCGGCCGGGTCGACGTCGACGGCCGGTGCGCGGCGCAGGTGCCGCGCGGACCCGCACCGACGAGGGAGCGCCCGTGAGAGCAGCAGTCGTCCGTGAGCACCGGGGACCGTTCGTGGTCGAGGAACTCCTCGACCCCCGGCCCGGCCCGGGGGAGGTGCTGATCGACGTCGCGGCGTGCGGCGTCTGCCACACCGACCTGCACGCGCGCGACGGGGCCGTCGCCTTCCCGGTGCCGGCCGTCTTCGGGCACGAGGTGTCCGGCGTGGTGGCGGAGGTCGGTGCGGGTGTCACCCACGTC
The DNA here is from genome assembly GCF_050871965.1 of Kineococcus lubricus. NCBI lineage: Bacteria > Bacillati > Actinomycetota > Actinomycetes > Kineosporiales > Kineosporiaceae > Kineococcus > Kineococcus lubricus. The sequence goes on along the minus strand of NZ_JBJLSK010000043.1, from coordinate 19,540 downwards.
GGGGTGGGGGACCGGGTCGTGGGGGCGTTCATCATGCCCTGCGGCGACTGCGCGATGTGCGGTCGCGGGCAGGAGGAGCTGTGCGACCGGTTCTTCTCCCACAACCGCCTGAACGGGACGCTGTACGACGGCCGCACCCGGTTGTTCACCCCGGCGGGCGAACCCGTGGCGATGTACTCGATGGGCGGCCTGGCCCAGCGCGCCGTCATACCCGCGCTGGGGGTGGGCCGCCTGCCGGCGGGGGTCCCGCTGGCGGACTGCGCGATCCTGGGGTGCGCGTTCCTGACGGCCCACGGCGCGCTCGTGCACGTGGGGGACCTGCGTCCCGGTGCGACGCTGGCGGTGTTCGGCGCCGGTGGCGTGGGCCTGGCCGTGATCGCGCTGGCCCGCGCCCTGGGCGCCGGCCGGGTCGTGGCGGTGGACCTGGCACCCGACAAGCTGGAGGCCGCGCGCCGCGCCGGGGCCGACGAGGTCGTCGACGCCTCGCGGGCCGATCCCGTCGCGGAGGTCCGCCGCCTCACCGACGGGGGCACCGACCTGGCGCTGGAGGTCATCGGCAACCCCGTGACGTTCCGGCAGGCCACCGAGGTCGTGCGCGACGGGGGCCGCTGCGTCGTGGTCGGCATCGCCCCGAGCGGGGTCACCGCGGAGGTCGAGATGACCCGGCTGGTCCGTCGCAAGATCCAGGTGATGGGTTCCTTCGGCGGCCGGCCGCGCCACGACCTGCCCGTCCTGGGCGAGCTGGTCGCCGCCGGGCGGCTCGTGCCCGGCGACCTCATCAGCCGCCGGTTCAGCCTCGACGAGGTCGACGAGGCCTACGGGTCGCTGGCCCGCGGGGAGTCCCTGGGGCGGACCCTGGTGGAGTTGACGCCCGCCGGCTGAGCCCGGGGCGGGGCCGCGCACCCGCGGGAGGTCCCGCCGGACCTCCGTGGGCGCGCGGCACCCTTGCGCCTCAGTCGAACACGACGACGCTGCGGGCGACGGACCCGCCGCTGAGCACGCGCGCGTACTCCTCGTCGATGTCCTCCAGCCGCACGCGGCGACCGACGAGGTCGTCGATGTTCAGCCGCCCCTGCAGGTACATGTCCGCGTAGTAGGGGATGTCGACCTTCGGGTTGGTGGTCCCCAGGAAGACGGCGCGGACGCTCCCGCCCGCCTGGACGTCCCAGGTGGGCAGCTCGAACGTGGCGCCCGGTTTCTGCATGCCCACGATGTGCAGGTTCCCGTCGATCGCCCGCATCCGGTACCCCTGCTCCAGCGGGCCGGGCAGCCCGGTCACCTCGAAGACGTGCTCGACCCCGAGGCCACCGGTGATCCGCGCGACCTCCTCCACGGGGTCGGTCTCGCGGGCGTTGACGACGTCGGTGGCGCCGAACTTGCGGGCCAGTTCCAGCTTGTCGTCCTGGACGTCGACGACGATGATCCGCCGCGCGCCGACCAGACGCGCGGCCTGGGCGACGTTCAGCCCGACACCGCCCGCGCCGAACACCACGACGCTCTCGCGGGGCCCGACCTTGGCGGTGCGGATGACCGTCCCGCCGCCGGTGGCGATCGCGCAGCCGAGCAGGGCCGCCCGGTCGAAGGGGACGCGCGGGTCGACCGTCACCAGTTCGCTGTGGTGGACGACGGTGCGCTCGGCGAAACCGCCGATGCCCATCATCTGCCAGACGGCGTCCCCCGCCGTCGTGGCCAGCCGCGGCGCGGAGTCCTCCGACCGCTGGGTGAGTTCCTGCCGGGTGCAGAACGACGGGCGGGCCTCCAGGCAGTTCTGGCACTGCCCGCAGGCCGGCAGGCCGCAGCCGACCACGTGGTCACCGACGGCCACACCGCGCACCCCGTCACCGACCTCCAGGACCACCCCGGCCAGTTCGTGGCCGAGCAGCGCGGGCAGCGGCAGGCCGTAGTCCGTCGAGGCGACCGTCCAGTCGCTGTGGCACAGGCCGACGGCCTCAACCTGGACGAGGACCTCCCCGGCCTGCAGCGGCGAGGTGGTGATCTCGCCGAGCTCGAACCGTGCCGCCGCGGTGCCGGTGAGCAGCGCCGCGCGAACGGTGCTGCCGGTGGTGGCCCCCTCGGTGCGGGGGGTGGGGCTGGTGATGGTCATGTCGGCTCCTCCTCGGCGTGGCGGGCCACGGGTCCTGCGGATCGCGGGCCGGAACCGCGCGGTCCACGCGGGGTTCCGCGCTCGCCGCGTCGATCGGCCACCGGCGCACGGGGTCGCCGGGAGGGCTCCGTCGCCGGTTCACCGATCCGCCTTGCCATACTGCGGACTGGCCCGCCGCACCGCGACGTGCGAACGCACGGTTTCGGCCGCGGTGGACGGTCAGACGACCGACAGCGCCCGTGGAGGCGATCACCCCTGCGACACAGGAGGTCCTGGGTGGACGAACAGGAACTCACCGCGGTCCTCGACGACCTGCTGTGCCGCGGCGCGAGCCTCGAGGAGGTGCTGCGGGCGACGGCCCGTGCCGTCGGGGGGAGCGCCGGGTGGTCCGGGGACGGCTGCGGTGCCGCCTACGACGCCGCGGGGGCGGCGGTGCCGGCCCGGCCGCCGTCGGGCAGTCGCGCGCGTGCCCTCGCCCACCGCGACGGCGGCACGGTGTGGGTCCACGCGGCACCGGGTACCGCTGCGGAGTTCCCGGCGACGGCTCTGGACCGTCTGGTGGTGGCCGCGACGGTGACGTTGCGCTGGCGCGGTTTCGACGGGGAACGGCGGCCGGTGCTGGAGGTGCTGCTCGACCCGGACGCGGCGCCGGCCGAGCGCGACGAGGCGCTGGCGCGCGCCGGGGTCGAACCGTCCACCGCGGTGCGCGTGGTGCTGTGCGGGGGGCCGGAGGCGGCGCTGGCGACGTTCCTCGACGGGTTGTCGCGACAGCACCGCGTCCTGGCGCTCGACGAGCAGCCGGGCCGGCGGACGATCCTGCTGGCCGCCGGGGACCGGCGCCCCGACCCGCCCGCGGTCCCGGTGTGCGTCAAGGCCGTCCACAGCGGGCCCTACCCGGCCGAACAGGTCCTCGCGGCGCACCGGAACGCGCTCGACACCTACCGGTTCGCCCGTCCGTCCACGCAGGAGAGCGGCCCCCACCCCTTGTTCTCCGGCGTCTGGCTCGACGGCGAGGAACTGCGCACCATCGGCCTCCTGACGCGCATCGGGGTCGAGGAGATCGGTCTCCTGCCGGACGTCCGGGCCCTCCAGCGGCTGCGCGAGACCAGCGGGGAACTGGTGCTCCGGGTGCTGGAGGCCTACGCCGCCAGCGCCTCCATGCGCACCGCCGCCGAGATGGTCCACCTGCACCACAACTCGGTGCGCTACTGGATCCACAAGGTGGAGGGCGAACTCGGGTACTCGCTGACCGAGCCGTACGCCCGGGCCCAGTTGTTCATCACCCTGTGCCTGCACCGGCTGTGGGCCCAGCGGGACGACGCGGACCGCTGACCGGTTCCCCGGACATCCCCCAACTGTCTGCATCTGGGGTTCGGCCACTGCGCGCAGGAGCCGTCCCGGGGGAAACATCCGGACTCCTGAGGCGCGCCGGTGTGCCGGGAACGGGAGGATCGATGAGCACTCCAGATCAGCAGGAACTGACTGCGCCGGCCGGCGTCGGGTCCAGGAGCGTCGGACGGGCCTGGTTCACGTGGTTCACCGTCGTCTGGGTGGCGGTGTGGATGTCCAACCAGACGCCGGTCCAGTTGCTCCTGCCGCTGCAGGTGAACAAGCACAGCGAGCAGTGGGTACACGGCGTCGTCGTCTCGGGTGCGGTCCTCGGGGTCGGCGGCCTCATCTCGCTCGTGGCGGGCCCGGTCGCGGGGATGCTCAGCGACCGGACGCCCACGCGCATCGGCCGTCGCCGGCCCTGGGCGATCGGGGGCAGCGTCGTCGCCGCTGCGGCGCTGGTCGTGCTGTCCCGCGTGACGGACAACGTGGCGATCGGGCTCACCTGGACGGTGTACTCGGTCGCGTTCGCGGTCGCCGCCACCGCGTTCACGGCGCTCATCGCCGACCAGCTCGACGCGCAGCGCGGGGCGGCGTCGGGGGTCGTCGGGGGTGCCCAGGGCGCCGGGCTGGTGCTCGGGGTCGCCCTGGTCGTCGTGCTCGGGCTCTCGCTGGGGGTCGCCTACCTCGTGCTGGCGGTGTTCCTCCTGGTGGCCGGCGTGGCCGGTGCCCTCGCCCTGCCCGACCCCCCGGTGGCACCGGTCCGCCGCGACGTGCCGCGCGGCGAGGTCAGGGGGTCGCGCGGCCGCGACTTCCGCACCGTCGTGCTCAGCCGGGCGATCGTCAGCCTCGGCAACGGCGCGCCGACCTCCCTGCTGCTGTTCTTCCTCCTGCACGGCATCGAGATGCCGCACCACGACGCCGAGAGCATCCTGCTGCTGACGATCGTCGTCTTCACGGTGAGCGTCATCGTCTCCTCGGCCGTCGGCGGGAGGATCTCCGACGCCACCGGCAACCGGCGCGGTCTGGTGATGACGGGTTCGACGCTCCTGGCGGTGGGAGCCCTCCTGCTGCTGCTGGTGCCCACGCCGACCGCGGTCCTGGTGTCGGGCCTGGTCAACGGCACCGGGTACGGGCTGTTCCTCACGGTCGGGCTCGCGATGGCCACCGACCTGCTGCCGGCCGAAGCCGACAACGGCCGCGACATCGCCTTCGTCAACGTCGCCACCAACATCGGGGCGGTCGGGGGCCCGCTGCTCGGGGCCGGGCTGGTCGCGGCCGTCGGCGACTTCCGGCTGATGTACCTGGTGGCCGCGGTGCTCACCCTCGGCGGTGGGTTGCTGCTGCTGGCGGTGCGCCGGCCGGAGCGGGCCCGGGTGGTCTGAGGCCGCACCGCTCCACCGACGTCGTCGCGCCAGGGTTCCCCCCGTCCACCCGGGGGGAACCCTGGCGCTTCGCCGTGTTCGGGGGCTATCCTCTATTAAACGTTCATTTAAGAGAGAGGCCCGGGCCGTGACAGGACCTGTCGGCGACACCGCAGTCGCCGAACCCGAACCTCTGCGCCGCGTGCGAGTCCTCGTGGTGCACGAGCAGGAAGTCGTGCAGCTGGGGTTGCGCGCGTTGTTCACCTCCACCGCGTGGGTCGCCGGTTGCGCGGTGACCGCACGCCCGGAGGTCGCGCTCCAGATCACCGCGCGCCAGCAACCGCAGCTCGTCCTCGTCGACCACCGCGTCGACCACTTCAACGGGCTCCAGCTCGTCCGCCGCCTCAAGGAGGTGGCCCCGTACTCGCGCGTCGTCCTGCTGACCTCCGTCAGCGGCATCGACGGCCGGGTCGCGGCGAGCAGCGGCGCCAGCGCCGTCCTGCGCGCCGGCGACCCCCTCGCGCACATCCTGGACACCTGCACCCGGCTGGTGTCCGGACGTCCCACCCGCGTCCTCGTCCCGACCCCGCGCGCGGGTCTGTCGGTGCGGGAGGCCGAGGTCCTGGAGAAGCTCGCCCAGGGCCTGAGCAACCCCGAGATCGCCGGGGCGCTGCACCTGTCCCGGCACACCGTCAAGCAGCACACGAGCACGCTCTACCGGAAGCTCGGCGTGCGGAACCGCGCCGAGGCGGCCAGCTACGCCCTCCAGCGCGGCCTCGTCGCATGAGCGGCACCAGCACGTCCCCGCCCACCGGAACCGCCCGCGAGGAGGTCACCCCGTGAAGATCGCCGTGCTCGTCAAGGAGGTCCCCGACACCAGCGGGGACCGCTCGCTGGACGAGGAGACCGGCCTGACCCGCAGGGGCGCAGGCGATGTCGTCCTCGACGAGATCAACGAGCGTGCGCTCGAACTGGCCCTCGCGCACGCCGGGAGCAGCGAGGGCACCGAGGTCGTCGCCCTCACCATGGCTCCCGAGTCGGCCGGGGCGAACCTGCGCCGCGCGCTCGCGATGGGCGCGCACTCCGCCGTCCACGTCGTCGACGACGACCTGGCCGGCGCCGACGCGCTCCTGACCGCCACCGTGCTCGCCGCCGCGCTGCGGCGCGGGGACTACGACCTGGTCGTCACGGGCAACCAGTCCACCGACGGTTCCGGCGGCGTCGTGCCGGCGATGGTCGCCGAACTGCTCGGCGCGACGCTGCTGTCCGGCATGCGCAGCGTCCAGATCACCCCGGACGGTGTCCGGGGGACCCGCGCGGTGGAAGGCGCCACCCAGACGGTGTCGGCGGAACTGCCCGCGGTGCTGTCCGTCACCGAGGCGATGCCCGAGGGCCGCTTCCCCTCGTTCAAGGGCATCATGGCCGCCAAGAAGAAGCCGTACGAGAAGCTCACGCTGGCCGACCTCGGCGTCGACGCCAGCCCCACCGCGACGGCCGCCTCCATCATGACCGCCGTCGCCCAGCGCCCGCCGCGCGCCGCCGGCCGCACCGTCCACGACGACGGGACCGCTGCGCGCCAACTCGTCGACTACCTCGTCGAGCAGCGGCTCGTCTGAAGGAGGACCACGTGAACCAGCCCCTCGACCGCCCGGTCCTGGTCTTCCTGGAGACCACCACCACCGGCCTGTCCTCCTCCGGCGCCGCCCTGCTCGGCCTGGCGGCCACCCTCGGCCGGCCCACCGCCCTCGTCGTCGCCCCCGAGGGCGACCGCGAACGGCTCGTCGCGGACGCCGCCCGGTGGGGCGCCGCCCGGGTGCTCTTCACCCCCCTGGAGGAGAAGACGCTCGGGGTCCCGCTCGTCGACGCGCTCACGACCGCCCACGACGAGGTCCGGCCCGACGTGGTGCTGCTGCCGCACTCCCTCGACGGCCGCGACACCGCCGCCCGCTTCAGCGCGCGCCGCCGGCTGGCCATCGCGTGGGACGCGGTCGGCGCCGAGCGCGACGAGCTCGGCGTCGTCGCCTCCCACTCCGTCTTCGGCGGCGCCTGGCAGGTCACCTCCGGCGCCACCTGCGGGTGCCTGGTCGTCACCGTGCGCCCGGGTGCGGTGAGCCTGCGCGCCGAACCGCAGCCGGTCCAGGCCGACACGCTCAGCGCCGTCCCCTCGGGGGCCAAGGCCGCCGTCATCGACGCGGTCGAACCGGTCGTCAGCACCTCGACCCGGCCCGAGCTGCGCGCAGCGGCCAAGGTCGTCTCCGGCGGTCGCGGTCTGGGGTCCGCCGAGAAGTTCGCGCTCGTCGAGCAACTGGCCGACGCCCTCGGTGCCGCCGTCGGAGCCTCCCGGGCCGCCGTCGACGCCGGGTACGTCCCGCAGGCGCACCAGGTCGGCCAGACCGGCGCCTGGATCTCCCCGGACCTGTACGTCGCCCTCGGCATCTCCGGTGCGGTGCAGCACAAGGCGGGCATGCAGACGGCCAAGACGATCGTCGCCGTCAACAAGGACGCCGATGCCCCGATCTTCGAGATCGCCGACTTCGGCATCGTCGGCGACGTGTTCACCGTCGTGCCGCAGCTGATCGACGAGATCGCGCAGCGGAAGGCGCAGTGACGTGACGGTGACCGTTCGCACGACCCGGCAGGGACTGCCGCGGCGGTCCGGGGGACCGTCCTGGCCGCCCTTGAGCGAACCGATCGAGGCGCCCCGGGACGTCCGGGGAGTCCAGGACCCCTGGGGCGCCGGGGCCGCCACGGCCCCTCCTGCACCGCCGGTCCCGCCGTCGGCTGAACCCGCGCCTGAACCCGCGGCCGGACGCGCGGCGGAACCCGCCGCACCGGCGCTCCCGCGAGTGCGGCGCGGGCTGCCGCGGGTGGTGGGTGGACCGCCCTGGCCCCCCGGGGAAGACCTCCCCCCGGCTCCGGCTCCGGTCGTCCCGCCGAGCGCGACGCCCGCCGCCGCCCCCGCCGCACCGCCGCCCCACACCCTGCCCGAGACGGCCGCCCGGCCCGTCCCGGCCCCCTCGAACGGTGCCGCCGGTGCTGCCGGCGTCGCCGTCCCCGGGGTGCGGCGCGGTCTGCCGCGCACGCGGGGCGGGGAACCGTGGCCGTCCGCGAGCGCCGCGGCAGCGGTCCCCGCCGTCGCCCCCGCAGCGGCGCCCACCCCGGCCCCGGCGGCACCGGACCCCGCACCCGCGGCGTCGCCCGCTGCCGAACCGGTGGCGGCTCCTGCTCCGGAACCCGTCGTGGAACCCGTCGTGGAACCCGTCGTGGAACCCGTCGCGCCGAGACCGGCTGCGCCGAGACCGGTCGCTGCCGAGCCCGCAGCCGCCGCGCGGTCGTCGGCGCCGGTCCGCGAGCGCCTGGGTGGGCTCACCCGCCGGCAGTGGGCCGCAGCCGCGGTCGTGGCCGGTTTCGCCCTCTTCGGGTTCTTCGCCGCGGTGGTCCTGGGAGCGCGGGCGATCGCCGGCACCGACGTGGTGGAACGGTTCCTGCTGCGGTACCCGGGGGAGTACCACCTGCCCGCGTGGGCCCCGGTGGGTCTGCCGGCGTGGCTGGGCTGGCAGCACTTCTTCAACGGACTGCTGATCCTCCTCATCATCCGCAGCGGCCTGCAGGTGCGGACCGAGCGCCGGGCGCCGGCGATGTGGGCGTCACGTCGTCAGCCGGGCCGGAAGGTGAGCCTGACGATCTGGGCGCACCAGGCGCTCGACGTGCTCTGGCTGCTCAACGGGCTGATGTTCGCGGTCCTGCTGTTCGCGACCGGGCAGTGGGTGCGGATCGTGCCGACGAGCTGGGAGGTGTTCCCGAACGCGCTGTCGGCGGCGCTGCAGTACGCCACGCTCGACTGGCCGTCGGAGAACGGCTGGGTGAACTACAACAGCCTGCAGCAGCTGGCGTACTTCCTGACGGTCTTCGTCGCCGCGCCCCTGGCGGCGGTGACCGGCGTCCGGATGTCGAGCGTCTGGCCGGCGCGCTGGACCGGGCTGAGCCGGCGCTACCCGGTGGGCGTGGCCCGTGCCCTGCACCTCCCCACGATGCTCTACTTCGTCGGGTTCATCGTCGTGCACGTGGGCCTGGTCCTGGCGACCGGGGCGCTGCGCAACCTCAACCACGTGTACGCCGCGCAGGACGGACCGGGGTGGGCGGGTTTCTGGTTCTTCGCCGCGTCCCTGCTGGTCGTGGCGGGGGCTTGGGTGGCCTTCCGGCCGGCCCTGCTGGCCCCGGTGGCCCGGTTGTTCGGGACGGTCACCCGCAGCTGAACGGGGCCGCGCCCCACGCAGGACGCCCCGGCCGGGAGAACCCGGCCGGGGCGTCCTGCGTGCGGGGGCCCGCGGTGCTCAGGGAACGAGCAGCAGCACCCAGTCGGCGACGACAGCCGGGCGCGACGAACCCTCGATCTCCACGGTGACGCGGGAGACGGTCTGCGTCCCCCTCTCGGTCGGGGTGACCTCGACCAGTTCCGCGCCTGCGCGGATGCGTGAACCCGACGGCAGGGGAGAGGGGAACCGCACCTTGTTGAGGCCGTAGTTGACCTCCATCGACAGGCCACCGACCTCCAGGAGGCCCCCCACGAGCGCGGGCACCAGGGCCAGGGTCATGAAGCCGTGCGCGATGGTGGTCCCGAAGGGCCCCTGCGCGGCGCGGACGGGGTCGACGTGGATCCACTGGTGGTCCCCGGTGGCGTCGGCGAACTGGTCGATGCGCGGCTGCTCGACGCTGATCCACTCGCCGTACCCGAGGTGGGTCCCCACCGCGTCGGTGAGGGCGTCGAGGTCTTCGAAACGGGGCAACGGGCTCTCCTCAGCTCAGTCGTTCGACGATCATGGCCATGCCCTGGCCGCCGCCCACGCACATCGTCTCCAGCCCGAACCGCCCGTCGCGGGCCCGCAGGCCGTTGAGGAGGGTGCTGGTGATGCGGGCGCCGGTCATGCCGAAGGGGTGCCCGACCGCGATGGCGCCGCCGAAGACGTTCAGCCGGTCCTCGTCCACGCCCAGTTCCCGGGCACTGGGGAGGACCTGCGCGGCGAACGCCTCGTTGATCTCCACCAGGTCGATGTCCCCGATGGTCAGGCCCGCGTTCGCCAGGGCCCGCCGGGACGCTTCGACCGGGCCCAGCCCCATGAGTTCGGGGGAGAGCCCGGACACCCCGGTGGAGACGATCCGGGCCAGCGGGGTCAGACCCAGCTCGGCGGCCTTGCGGTCGGAGACGACGACCACGCTGGCGGCCCCGTCGTTCAGGGGGCACGCGTTGCCCGCGGTGACCGTCCCCTTCTCGCGGAACACCGGGTTCAGGGCCCGGACGGCCTCCAGGGTCGTTCCCCGGCGAGGGCTGTCGTCCGCGTCGACGACGGTGCCGTCGGGCAGGGTCAGCGGGGTGATGTCACCGGCCCAGAACCCGCTGGCGATCGCCGCCTCGGCGCGGTTCTGGCTGCGGACGGCGAACTCGTCCTGCTCCTCGCGCGAGACGCCCCGGAGCGCGGCGACGTTCTCCGCGGTCTGGCCCATGTCGATGTAGACGTCGGGCAGTTCCCCGCGGTCCTCGGGGTCGCTCCACTCCTGCGACCCCTCGGCGGTGCGGCGGGTCCGTTCGAGGGCTCCGGCGTACCGGGGGTTGTACGTCTCGGGCCCGTCACCGTAACCGCGGTCGTAGCTGGAGACGCTCTCCACGCCGACCGAGAGGTAGGCGTCGCCCTCACCCGCGCGGATCGCGTGGAACGCCATCCGCGTGGTCTGGAGGCTGGAGGAGCAGAAGCGGTTGACGGTCACCCCCGGGACGTCGCGCAGACCCGCCAGCAGGGAGACCGAACGGGCCGCGTTGTTCCCGCCCTCACCCGCCGGGTAGCCGATGCCCAGCATCAGGTCGTCGATGTCGGACGCCTGCAGCGCCGGGACCTTCGCGAGGGAGGCGGTGACCATGGCGGCGGCCAGGTCGTCGGGTCGCACGTCGCGCAACGACCCCTTGCGGGCGCGACCGATGGGCGATCGCGCGGTGGCGACGATGACGGCTTCGGGCACTGGGAACCTCCGTGGGGCACGACCTCGACGGTGACCCTCGCCACCGCGGCCCCAGGCTGTCGGGTCGCCGTCGGCGCGGCGAGCGTGCCCGACGGCAAAGCCCCCGGTTGGGGGATGGGTGGTGCTCCCGACCTCCCGCGCGGACCCCGGCGTAGCTACGATCCTGAGCATGTCGCTGCCCGAGCCGGTCCAGGCGCAGGCGCCCGCGTCGCGCGAGCGCACGATCCTGGACGCCGCCGGCCGGCTCTTCCAGCAGCACGGCTACGACGGCACGTCCGTCTCGCGGATCGCCAAGCTCGCGGGCATGACCCCGGCGAACCTGTACTGGTACTTCCCCTCCAAGCAGGTGCTGCTGCGCGACGTCCTGGTGGACCTCTACCGCACGAGCCTGGAGTCGCTGCAGGCCGCCGACGACGCCACCGCCTCGCCGAGCACCCGGCTGTGCGCCTACGTGCGCACCCTCGTGACCCTGCAGCTCTCCGACCCCGAGACCGTCAACCACAGCTACCTCGCGTTGCAGTCCGCGCTCGACGAGGAGTCGGCGCTGGTGATCTCCCGGTGGCAGCGCGAGCACCGGGACCTGCTGCGGGACATCCTGCTCGCCGGGGTCGGCGACGGCTCGTTCGACGTCCCGGACGTGTCGGTCGCGGCGTCGTTCCTGGCCACGGGCGCCGAGCACGTCTACACCTGGTTCCGCCACGACGGGCGGCGCAGCGGTTCGGAGGTGGCGGAGCTGTTCGCCGACCACGCGCTCCGATCGGTGCAGCCGCGCCCGTGATCGCGGACGCGGCGGCACCCGCCCGGGTTCAGCCGACGGTCGCGCCGCCGTCGACGTACAGCACCTGGCCGGTGATGAACCCGGCGTCGTCGCTGGCGAGGTAGGCCGTCGCGGAGGCGATGTCCTCGGGGCGGCCGACGCGCCGGACGGGGGTCGCCTCGGCGTTCAGGCGGCGGAACTCCTCCGGCTCCACACCCAGCCGTCGCGCCGTCGCGTCGGTCATCTCCGTCGCGATGAACCCCGGGGCCACGGCGTTGACGCGGATCCCCTTCGGGCCCAGCTCGGCGGCGAGGGTCCGGGTGAAGCCCTGGATGCCGGCCTTGGCGGCGGAGTAGTTGGCCTGCCCGCGGCTGCCGAGGGCCGAGGTGCTGGAGACGTTGACGATGGCCCCGGAGCCCTGCTCGACCATGTGCCGCTGCGCGGCCTTGCTCATGAGGAAGGCGCCCTTGAGGTGGACGCCCATCACGAGGTCCCAGTCAGACTCGGGCATCTTGAACAGCAGGTTGTCCCGGATGAGGCCGGCGTTGTTCATGAGCACGTCGAGCCGCCCGAACCGCTCGTGCACGCGGGCCACGGCCGCCTCCACCGAGTCGGCCCGGCTGACGTCCGCGCCGACCCCGAGGGCGCCTGCGCCCTCCGTCAGCGGCAGTTCGGCGGCCGTCCGGGCCGCCGACGCCTCGTCGAGGTCGACGACGGCGACCGAGGCGCCCTCCCGGGCGAAGCGTTCGGCGGTGGCGCGGCCGATGCCGCGCGCACCCCCGGTGATCACTGCGACCCGTCCCGTGAAGCGGTCCACGTCGTCCCTCCTCCTGTCGGTGCCCGTCGCGTCCGCGACGGAGCCGTCGGGCCATCGTGTCCGCGGTGACCGGCGGTGGCGACGACCGACCCGCCACCGCTACCCAGGTGGGGGATATCTCGCAGGTCGCCGTACCGCGGTGACGCGCGCCGGTGGGAAGGTGGGCGGCGATCGCGACGGCTCGCCGCCGGGGCGACGCCTTCTCGACCACCGATGCTCACGACCCGGAGGCGGCATGGACTACAACTTCGGCACGGCCCTGTCCGACTCGGCGCGCATGAGCCCGGAGCGGACCGCGGTCGTCTGCCAGGACGGCACGCGCTACTCCTTCGCCGACCTGCAGGCCCGTGCGGGTGCTGCGGCCGCCGTGCTCGCCGACCTCGGTCTGCGACCGGGCGACCGCGTCGGCCTGCGGCTGCCGAACACCGCCGAGTTCATCGTCTACTACTTCGCGCTGCTGGCGCTGGGCGCGACGGCCATGCCCGCCAACCCCGCCGCCTCGGCCCGGGAACTGGCGTACGTCGTCGAGGACTCCGAGATGGCCGCGGTCATCTGCGAGCGCTCCGACGACGGGGTGTCCGGCGTCGGCGTGCGGGTGCTGCGCGTGGACGACCTGGTGGCCGCCGAGGGTTCCTTCCCCGTCCCGTACGCGCCGCTCCCCGTCGACGCCGGGTCGACCGCGGTCATCCTCTACACCAGCGGTTCCACCGGGTCGCCCAAGGGGGTGGAGCTCAGCCACCTCAACCTCATCATGCAGCTCGCCGGCGAGACCCACACGACGCCCTACCAGGACGCCGACGTCATCTACGCCGTCCTCCCGCTGTTCCACGTCTACGGCCTCGTCGACATGGTCAACGGCCCGGTCGCCCGCCGCCACACGGTGGTCCTGAGCACGAAGTTCTCGACCCAGGCGACCCTGGACGCGATCGAGCGCGAGGGCGTGACGTCCCTGTGCGGGGTCCCCACGATGTTCCACGCGCTGGTCGGCGCCCTCACCGAGGCCGGCCCGGGCCGCTGGGACCTGTCCTCGGTCCGCACGGTGGCCAGCGGCGGCGCCCCCCTGTCCCTCACCCAGATCGCGCGCATCCGCGAGTGCTTCCCCAACGCCGACTTCGTCGAGGGCTACGGCCTGACCGAGACGGGTGCGACCGGGACGTACAACGGCAAGCCGTTCGAGTTCCGGCAGGGCTCGGTGGGTCGGGCGATCGCCGGCCTGGAGCTGGGGATCCTCGACCCCGCGGGGCAGCAGCTGGCTCCGGGACCGGACAACGTGGGCGAGGTCTGCCTGCGGGGCCTGAGCGTCATGAAGGGGTACTGGCGCCGGGCGGAGCAGACCAGCCAGGCCCTGCGCGGCGGCTGGTTCCACACCGGTGACCTCGGCTGGTGCGACGAGGACGGGTACCTCTACATCACCGGCCGGAGCAAGGAACTCATCATCCGCGGGGGTTTCAACGTCTACCCCCAGGAGGTCGAGAACGTCCTGGAGTCCCACCCGGGCATCGCCACGGCCGCCGTGGTCGGCCGGCCCGACGAGCACTACGGCGAGGAGGTCGTCGCCTTCGTCGTGCCGCAGCCGGGCGCCGGGGAGTTCGACGCGGACGCCGTGCAGGAGTTCTGCCGGTCGCAGCTCGCCCCCTACAAGTACCCGCGGCAGTTCGTCGTCGTGACGTCGCTGCCGCAGGGACCGACCGGGAAGATCGACAAGCGGACGCTCGCGAAGCAGGTGCGCGAGGGCGCCGTCGACGGATCGGTCCTCACACCGGTCGAACCCACCATGGCAAGGAGCACATCGTGACCCGACTCCGTCTCCCCGACGAGGACGCGGCCTTCCGCGACGAGCTGCGGACCTTCCTGCGGAACCGCGTGCCCGCCGAGATCCGCGCGAAGGTCGTGGCCGGCGAGGAGCTCGGCAAGGACGACTTCGTCCGCAGCCAGCGCATCCTCAACGAGGCCGGCCTGGCCACCCCGAACTGGCCCGTGGAGTGGGGCGGGAAGGGCTGGAGCCCGCTGCGCCAGCACATCTGGCACGAGGAGCTGTCGCTCAACGGGGTCCCGCACCCGCTGGACTTCAACGTCTCCATGGTCGGGCCCGTGATCGCCGCCTTCGGCAGCCAGGAGCAGAAGGAACGGTTCCTGCCGGCCACGGCGAACCTCGACATCTGGTGGTCGCAGGGCTTCTCCGAGCCCGAGGCGGGGTCGGACCTGGCGTCCCTGCGGACCGCCGCCGTCCGCGACGGGGAGCACTGGGTGGTCAACGGGCAGAAGACCTGGACGACGTTCGGTCAGCACGGTGACTGGATCTTCACCCTGGTGCGCACGAACCCGACCGCCCCCAAGCGGCAGGCGGGCATCAGCTTCCTGCTCATCGACATGACCAGCCCCGGGGTCACGGTTCGGCCCATCGAGCTGGTCGACGGCAGCCACGAGGTCAACGAGGTCTTCTTCGACGACGTGCGCGTCCCGGCCGGGAACCTCGTCGGTGAGGTCGACAAGGGCTGGACGTACGCCAAGTTCCTCCTCGGGAACGAGCGCACCGGCATCGGCGCGGTGGGGGAGAGCAAGCGGGTGCTCGCCGCGGCGAAGGACCGGGCGGCCACCTCCGGCGCGCTGGACGACCCCGCGATCGCCGCCCGGTTCGCCGACCTGGAGAACGAACTGCTCGGCGTGGAGCTCACCGCCCTGCGCGTCGCGGCCGGCTCGGCCGAGGAGGAGGCGGACCCGGCGTCGTCGGTGCTCAAGCTGCACGGTTCGCAGGTCGCCCAGCGCGTCGACGAGCTCGTCGTCGACCTCGCCGGCCCGGCCGCCCTGGCCTCCGGCGCCGGGGACGGGTCCAGCGCCCCCTCGTGGGCGCGCCAGTCGGTGCCCCGGTTCCTCAACGACCGCAAGCTGTCCATCTTCGGCGGGTCGAACGAGATCCAGCGCAACATCATCGCCCAGGCAATTCTCGGTCTGTAGGAGACACCGTGGACTTCACGCTCAACGAGGAACAAGAGGCTCTCCGCGACGCCGTCGGCGGGATGCTCTCCAAGAACTACGGCGCGATCGAGGCCCGGCGCCGGGTCACCGCGTCCGATCCGGGTTTCGACGAGAAGCTGTGGCGTCAGCTGGCCGAGCTCGGCGTCCTCGGGCTGCCCTTCACCGAGGAGGACGGCGGTCTGGGCGCCGGCCCCGTCGAGGTGGCCGTCGTGGCCGAGCAGTTCGGGGCGGTGCTGGCCCCCGAGCCGTTCGTGGAGGTCGTCGTGCTGGCCGGTGGCCTGGTGGCCGACGCCGGGACCGCCGAGCAGCGCGAGGAACTCATCGGCGGCATCGCCGCCGGGGAGGCCGTCGTCGCGTTCGCCCACCACGAGCCCGGGGGTCGCTGGTCGCCGTCGGCGCGCGGGGTCGTCGCGACCTCCCGCGACGGGGCGTGGACGCTGAGCGGCACCAAGGAGCCCGTGGTGCAGGGAGCCCGGGCCGACGTGCTGATCGTCTCGGCCGCCACCGGGCAGGGCACCGGCCTGTTCGTGGTCGCGGGGGACGCCCGGGGCCTGACCCGCACCGGGTACCGCACGCACGACGGCGGCCGCGCCGCTCGCCTCGACCTCGTGGACGTCCCGGCGGTGCCGCTCGGGGACCCCGGGACCGACCGCACCGCGACGATCGCGCGGGCGCAGGACCGGGCGCGCACCGCCTACGCGCACGAGGTGCTGGGCATCCTGCAGTTCCAGCTCTCGACCACCGTCGACTACCTCAGGACCCGCAAGCAGTTCGGCGTCACCCTCAACACCTTCCAGGCGCTGAAGCACCGGGCGGCGGACCTGTACGTGCAGCTGGAGCTGGCGCGCAGCACCACCTGGTGGGCCAGCATCCTGCTCGACGAGGCCCAGCGCGGTGACGAGGGGCTGGACGTGGCGGCGGCGGCGGCGCACGCGTCGCTGCGGACGTCGAAGGCGGCGCGCCTCATCGGTGCCGAGGCGATCCAGCTGCACGGCGGCATCGGGGTCACCGCCGAGTACAGCGTCGGGCACTACAGCAGCCGGCTGATCGCCATCGAGCGCCTCGCCGGGGACGGGTCCCACCACCTGGCCCACGTCGCCGCCGGTCTGCGCGGGCACGGCACCCTCGACCCGACGGAGTGAACCGGCGATGAGCACCGTCGGCAGCCTGGCCGACCTGCTGACGCTCACCGGCGACCCGGCGGGTCGGCCCGACGTCGCGACCGGCCCCTCCGTGCACCTGACCGGTGGCCGCATCTACGGCGGGCAGATCCTGGGGCAGGCCGCGGTCGCCGCCGCGCGCAGCGCGACCCGGGACCGCAGGCTGCACTCGCTGCACGCCTACTTCCTGCGTCCGGGGGACGTGGAGGCCGACGTGGAGTTCGAGGTCGAGCGGTTCCGCGACGGGCGCAGCTTCTCGGCCCGCGCGGTGCGGGCCGTGCAGGCCGGCAAGGTCATCGCCACGGCCACGGCGTCCTTCACGGTGGACGCCCGCGGACCCGAGCACGAGACGCCCCCGCCGACCGACGTCCCGGGCCCGGAGGAGTTCGAGGACCGCTTCCCGGCGGACCTCCCCGGTGGACCGGTGACGTCCGAGGGCCTGATGCAGGTGCGCCGGGTGCCGGGGGAGCTGCTCGACGGGGTGCCCCCGGGCACCGGGGTCTCCTGGCTGCGGGTGCGGCACCGGCTGCCGGACGACCCCGTGGTGCACCGGGCCGCCCTGGCCTACCTCAGCGACGCCGTGGTGCAGGACCCGGTGCTGGACGACCACGGCCTGGACTGGACCACCACGGGCATCGCGACCGCCAGCCTGGACCACGCCATGTGGTGGTACCGCGACACCCGCGCCGACGAGTGGCTGCTGTCGGTGAGCGAGTCACCGGTCGCCCGCACCGCCCGGGGGCTGGCCCTGGGGCGCGTCTACACCCGCGCCGGTGACCTGGTCGCCGTGATCGGCCAGGAGGTGCTGGCGCGCTACGACGACTGAGGTGCTGGGCGGCGGACGAGCGGAGCACCACCGTGGACAGCACCCCCACCCGGCGCACCGACGCCGCCCCGACCCCCACCGGGGCGGCTGGCAGTTCCAGGTCGACCAGACCGCTCAGCGGCTCAGGGCCGACCTCGGCGTGGGGGTCGTCGTGGACGAGTTCCCCGAGCCCTCACCACCCTGCGCCTGGAGGGGTACCGCATCGCCCGGCGCGCGGACCCGGTGGTTGCGGTCGCCGACCGCGGGTCGCCCCCCTCGTCGCCCTGCGGCAGCACACGACCTCGGGCACGGTCGGGATCGCCAGCGCCGCCGTCAACCCGCGGCGGCTGCGCGGTGCGGGGCAGCTGGCCCGCGCCGCGCTCGACGTGACGGGACTCCTGCGGCTCCCGCGCGGCTGAGGTCGTGCCGGGCGCCGTGGGGTCGCCGGGGGTCGCCGCCGGCCGGACCGGGGCATCAGCAGAGCACCCGCGCCCGGCCCGCGCCCTTGGCGCGGTACAGCTGTTCGTCGGCTTCCCGTAGCAGCCGTTCCGCGGCGACCGAGCCGTCCCACCCGGCGACGCCGGCGGAGAAGGTCTGACCGGACGGGGTCACCGCCAGCAGGCGGGACACGACCTGCGCCGCCTGGGGCGAGGTCAGCCCCGGCAGCAGCACGGCGAACTCCTCCCCGCCGTAGCGCGCGATGCGCCCGGCGGGGAGTGCGCGCGCCAGTTCCGCCGACCACGCCGCGGCCGCGGTGCGCAGCAGCTCGTCGCCGGCGGCGTGGCCGTGGGTGTCGTTGTAGGCCTTGAAGTGGTCGAGGTCGATCATCCCCGCGCTGACCGGTGTCCCCGTCGCCGCCGCCAGCGCCCGCTGCAGCTCGTGGTCGTAGGTGCGGCGGTTCGCCAGGCCGGTCAGGGCGTCGGTGCGGGCCTGCACCGCCAGCTGGGCGCGCTGGGACTCGATCGCGCGCACCAGCAGCAGCATCCGCAACAGGGTCAGCCCGAACAGCACGGCCCCGGCCACCGCGACGGCCACGACGTGCGGGTCGCGCCGCAGGAAGTGCTCGGCCAGCAGCGTCGCGGGGGCCAGCAGCCCGGCCAGGGCCAGGGCGCCGGCCCGTGCGGCTCCCAGTCGCTCGACCTCCGCGCCGGCGCGCCGGCACAGCCGGTCCGCGTCCGGGTGCACCAGCGCCAGGGCGGTGAAGAGGTAGAACAGGGCGAACAGCAGGTCGACCCAGGAGTTCCAGGTGCCCGCGACGCCCAGCAGCAGGGAGACGGCGAAGGCGAGGTCGCCCAGCAGGTAGCTGCTCATGGCCGCCAGCAGCAGGACCAGCGGGCTGCGGCCGGAACGGGCGCCGATGAGCAGGCGGGTCAGCACGCCCACGACGACCACGTCCAGGCCCGGGCCGATCCCGCTGACGAGGCGGTCGGGCAGCGGGGCGGTGGAGTCGGCCAGCTGGTCGGCGATGACGAAGCAGTACGCCACCACGCCCAGACCCACCGTGATCACCGCGGAGTCGATGAGGGCGCCGGGGCCGCGCCAGCCGGAACGCCGGCGCATGAGTTCGAAACCCGCCCCGAGCAGCAGCCCGTACCCGAGCGCGTAGGGCGTCACGAGCAGGCCCGCGGCTGCGGCCCCGGAAGCGGTGTGCTGCTCGACGAGGGTGCGCAGCAGCCACCCCGCGTCGCCGAGCAGCGCGAACCCGGTGGCCCCGGCGAGCAACCAGCCGACGGCCCCCAGGGCCCGGCGCCGACGAGCGGCCATGACGACCGTCACGACCACCGCCAGCGCCTCGAGGCCCTGGCCGGCGAGGGCGTGGGCGACGGTTCCCGCCGGTCCGCTGGACCAGCTCGCCCCGGCGGCGAGCACCAGGCAGCCCACGACGGACAGGAACGTGGTGCGGGTGCTCCAGGGACGGGCGCGCCCCGGCGCGCCCGGTCCGGGTTTCCGACCGCTCATGCCGCTGCATCGGCACTCGCGAACCGTCGCTGAACGACCGCGGGCCGGTCGTGGGCCGGTCGGGTGACGTCGGGGCGCCGGTGGGGCGTCTACGGTTCGGTGAGTTCCAGGAGTCCGGCGCGGGCGAGGTCGAGTTCGTCGGTGTCGATGTAGGTGCCCAGGGCGAGGGCGGCGGCGACGCCTTCGGCGGCGAACTGCACGATGAGCACGCGCTGGGGGTCCAGGCCGTCGCGGGCGAAGGTCTGGCGCCACCAGTT
>NZ_JBJLSK010000042.1:0-31200 GCF_050871965.1 Kineococcus lubricus | reverse complement strand
CCCCCCCCCCCCCCCCCCCCCCCCCCCCCCCCCCCCCCCCCCCCCCCCCCCCCCCCCCCCCCCCCCCCCCCCCCCCCACGACCCCACGGCGAGCGCCGGGGGAGGGGCGGGTCAGCGGGTCGGGGTCGCCGCTGCCGAGGCCGCCGTCGCGGCCGCGGCCACCACGACCAGCCCGCGGCGCACGACGTGCGCGCGTTCCCAGCGCGCCCGCGCCTGCCGCCACCCCGGCGCCTCCGCGCCCGGCCGCCAGGTCCGCAGCCGCTCGTTGACCGGCACGTGGACCCGCACGGTGAGGACGACCGCGCCCGCGACCGCCGCCACCGACATCGCCCGCGCGGCCGCGGCCCGCGGCGCGGACCGGGCCAGGGTCGCCGTCGCGGCGGCGCCGGTGCCCATCGCCAGCACCGACAGGGCCGGGGCCAGGCGGCGCATGACGGCGTCGGCGCGCTGCTGGTGGCGCACGTAGTCGTCGAAACCCATGGCCCGGCGGCGCCGGCCGAACGGTTCGGGGACGATCGCCAGCGCGAGCGCGGCGGTGCAGACGTCGTGGGCACGGGTGGCGGTGGTGGTCGGGTCCACCCCCCGATCCTGGCGCACGGCCCGTGGAACCCGGTGGCACCCCGGCCGCCGGGACTGCGACGGTGAGGGCGTGCACGGATCGGGAGGGAACCGGCTGCGCTGGCCCGAGCTGCCCGCGCCCGTCCACGACGCCGTCGCGCAGGTCCTCGGATCGCCCGTGGTGCAGGCAGTTTCGCAGTCCGGCGGGTTCTCACCGGGGTCGGCCGACCGCGTCGTGGCCGATGACGGGACGCGTGCCTTCGTCAAGGTCGTGAGCCGCGCGCAGAACGAGGAGTCGCCGCGGATGCAGGAGCGCGAGGCGCGGATCACCGCCGCGCTGCCCGCGGCCGTGCCCGCGCCGGGTTTCCGCGGGGCCCGGTGGGTGGGGGACTGGCACGTCCTCGTGCTGGACGAGGTGCCCGGCCGGCAGCCGACGCTGCCGTGGCGGGCCGACGATCTCGCCCCCGTGGTGGCGGCGCTGGAACGCCTCGCGGCGACCGCGACGCCGTGCCCCGTCCCGGACCTGCCGACGGCCCGGGAGGCCCTGACGGGTCAGCTGCCCGCCGACGCCCTCGACCTGCTGACCGGCGACACCCTCGTCCACCTCGACCTGCGCGCCGACAACCTGCTGCTGACCGCGACCGGCGCCGTCCTCGTCGACTGGCCGCACGCGTGCACCGGCCCGCCGTGGCTGGACCTGCTGGCGCTGCTGTTCGAGGTCGATCGGCTGGGCGGTCAGGACCTCGCCGAGCGGACCCTGCGGACCTCCCCGCTGACCCGCGACGTCGACCCGGACGTGCTGACGACGGTCCTGGCGGGGTTCTGCGCGTTCTTCCTCGGCCGGGCCGCGCTGCCGCCCCCGCCGGGGCTGCCGACGCTGCGCGGGTTCCAGCGGGTCCAGGGCGAGGCGCTGGGCCGGTGGGTGGCGCGGAGACGCTCTCGAGGGCGCTCCTGAGCGTGCACGGACCGCTCCCGGCGCGGGGGACAATGGGCGGGTGAGCGCTGCCGAGTCCGAGACGCTGGTCGACACCCCCGCCGAGCAGGTCCTGTCCGAGGCCCGGCGCCGGCGCACCATCGCCGTCATCTCCCACCCCGACGCCGGGAAGTCGACGCTCACCGAGGCCCTCGCCCTGCACGCCAGGGCGTTGCGCGAAGCCGGGCACGTCCACGGCAAGGCCGGCCGCGCCGGGGTCGTCACCGACTGGCAGGACATGGAGAAGCAGCGCGGCATCTCGATCAGCTCCGCCGTCCTCCAGCTCGACCACCGCGGCACCGTCGTCAACGTCGTCGACACCCCCGGTCACGCCGACTTCTCCGAGGACACCTACCGCGCCCTGACGGCCGTCGACGCCGTGATCATGCTGGTGGACGCGGCCCGCGGCATGGAGCAGCAGACCCGCAAGCTGTTCGGCGTCTGCAAGCAGCGCGGGCTGCCCGTCATCACCGTGGTCAACAAGTGGGACCGGCCCGGGCAGGAGGCGCTGGCCCTGCTCGACGAGGTCGAGACCGTCACCGGTCTGCGGCCCACCCCGGTCACCTGGCCGGTGGGGATCGCGGGGGACTTCCGCGGGCTGCTGGACCGCTCGACCGGCGCGTACACGAAGTACACCAAGGCCCCCGGCGGGGCGACCCTCGCCGTCGAGCAGCACTTCGACCCCGCCGGCGCCGCCGAGGTCGAGGGGGACGCCTGGCAGGCCGCCGTCGACGAGCACGAGCTGCTCGAGGCCACCGGCGCCGACCACGACGAGGCGTCCTTCCTGGCGTTCGAGACGACCCCGGTGTTCTTCACCGCGGCCGTCGCGAACACCGGCGTCGGGCAGGTCCTGGACGCCATCGTCGACATCGCACCCTCCCCGCGCGACCAGCCCGACGTCACCGGCGAGGTCCACCCCGTGACCGGGCGGTTCAGCGCGCAGGTGTTCAAGACCCAGACGGGCATGAACCCCGCCCACCGCGACCGGCTCGCCTTCGCCCGCATCCACTCCGGCGTCTTCCACCGCGGCATGACGGTGCGCGACGACCGCAGCGGGCGGCCGATGGTCCTCAAGCACGTCCAGACGGTGTTCGGGTCCGACCGGTCCACCGTCGACGTCGCCTGGCCCGGGGACGTCATCGGGCTCGTCAACGCCCGGCACGTCAACGTGGGGGACACGCTGTCGGAGAACGGACGCCTCAGCTACCCGCCGCTGCCGGTGTTCGCCCCCGAGCACTTCCGCACCGTCCGGCCCAAGGACCTCGGCGCGGGCAAGCAGTTCCGGCAGGGCCTGCGCGAACTGGACGCCGAGGGCGTCGTCCGGGTGCTGACGTCGGACTCCCGCGGTGACGGCGAACCCGTCCTGAGCGCCGTCGGCGCGCTGCAGTTCGACGTCGTGCAGTACCGGATGACGCACGAGTTCCGCTCGCCGGTGCTGTTCACCGAACTGCCCTTCACGACGGCCCGCATCATCGACCGGGAGGACGCGCCGCTGCTGCGGGCCCACCGCGGCTGCGAGGTCGTCGAGAACTCCGAGGGCCGGGTGTTCGCGCTGTTCACCGACGAGTGGCGGGTCCGCAGCTTCGCCCGCGACAACCCCGACGTCCGGCTGGAGGAACTCGTCGCCACCAGCGACTGACCGGCGCCGACCCGGCCGGTCAGGTCAGCAGTTCCACGACCTCCGCCCAGGAGGAGACGACGACCGCGGCGCCGGCCTCGCGCAGCGCCTCGGCGCGGGCCTCGCGGTCGTCCCCGGGGACGAACTGGACCGTCCCGATCGTGGGGAACCCCGCGGCGACCGCGGACAGCGCCCCGTTGATCGAGTCCTCCACGGCGACGGCCTCGTCCGGGGTGACGCCGAGTTCCCGGCCCGCGAAGGCGTAGACGGCGGGGTCGGGTTTGCTCGTGGGGACCGGCAGGGAGTCCTCGGCGCTGAAGCGCCGGGCCGCGTCGAACAGGTCCGCGAGGTCGGTGACCTCCAGGCACGCGGCCAGGCGCGAGGAGGCGCTGGAGGTGACCGCGGCCAGCCCGAACCGTCCCGCGAGGGTGCGCAGCGGGTCGCGGACCGCGGCGTCGGGCCGCAGCACCGTCCGCAGGTGGGCGGTGACGACGTCCTTCTCCTGCCCGACCCACGCGTCCAGGTCGGCGCCGGCGAGGTCCCGCCCGTACCCGCGGGCCAGTTCCTGCGCCGCCGCCCGGAAGTTCTTCCCGTTCGTCATGGCCTGCAGTTCCTCGGGGGCGAACGGGCGCTCGGCGCCCAGTTCGGCCAGGAACCGGTTCGTCACCTCCGCGGAGGCGGCGTAGGCGGGTTCCTCGGAGGGGAACAGGGTGCCGTCGGCGTCGCACAGCAGGGTGGTCACCCGGGCGCGGTCGAACGGTGCGGCCGCGCTCACCGGCCCGCCCCCGTCGCCAGGTCCAGGTACAGCCCGATGACCTCCCGTGGTCCCTGTTCCTCCAGCGACCGCAACGCGACCTCCACCCCGGCCGCGAACGCCGGGTCGTCCCGCAGGTCGCCGAAGACGGTCTGCTCGCTCATCAACGGCTCCGGTTCCTCCTGCCCCTGCCGGGCCAGCTCCACGAGCCGGTCGGCCAGGGGACCGTCGACCGGGACGTCGTTCCCGGCGTAGTCGTACCCTCGCAGGAAACGCATCCACCCCGCCACCGCGAGCAGCAGCAGCTGGTGCGGTCGCCCGGCCTCCACGGCGGCCTGCACCGAGGGGAAGACGTAGTTCGGCATCTTGGTCGAGCCGCGTCGGCCCAGCCGGGTGAGCTGGTCGCCCATGTGCGGGTTCGCGAAGCGCCGCACCAGGGTCTGCTGGTACTCCTCCAGGTCGATGCCGGGCACCGGGGGCAGCAGGGGGACGATCTCGTCGGCCAGGAGGTGCTCGAAGTAGGCGCGGAACACCCAGTCGCCCAGCACCTCGTCGATCGTCGAGTACCCGGCCAGGATCCCCAGGTAGGCCAGGGCGCAGTGACCGGCGTTGAGCATCCGCGTCTTCATCGCCTCGCAGGGCGCCACGTCGTCGACGAACTGGACCCCGACGCGGTCCAGCGGCGGGCGGCCGTGGCAGAAGGAGTCCTCCACGACCCACTGGGTGAAGGGCTCGGTGACCACGGGCCAGCGGTCGTCGACGCCGGTGCGTTCCACGACCCGTTCCCGCTCGCCCGGCGTGGTCGTGGGGGTGATGCGGTCGACCATGCTGCTGGGGAACGCGCCCTCGGCCTCGATCCAGTCGGCCAGTTCCCCGTCCCGCAGCCGGGCGAAGGAGACGACGGCCGTCCGGGCGGCCGTCCCGTTGTCCGGCATGTTGTCGCAGGACAGGACGGTGAAGGGGGGCAGACCGGCGCGGCGGCGGCGGTCCAGCGCCTCGACGAGGAAACCGAACACCGTCCGCGGGGACGCCGGGTGCTCCAGGTCGGCCCGCAGGTCCTCGTCGTCGGCGTCGAACTCCCCCGTGTGCGGGTCGATGCGGTAACCGGTGCCCGTGATGGTGAGGGTCACCACGCGGGTCGTCCCCGCGGCCAGCGCGTCCAGCACCGCGGCGGGGTCGTCGGGGGCGAACAGGTAGCGGTTCAGCACCCCGACCACCCGGGCGCGGTCGGTCTCGCCGCGTTCGACGACGAGGAACAAGCCGTCCTGGTCGGCCAGCACCTTGCCCATCTCCGGGCTGCGCAGGCCGACGCCGACCAGCCCCCAGCCCGTCTCGCCCGTGCGGGCCAGGTCGTCGAGGTAGACGGCCTGGTGGGCGCGGTGGAAGCCGCCGACGCCGATGTGCACCACGGCCGGTTCCAGGGCCGAGCGGTCGTAACCGGGTGCGGCGACGCCGGACGGCAGGTCCGCCAGGGTGTCCTGCCGCAGCGGCAGCGGGGCGCCGTTCACCGGGCCCACCGCGCCCGCAGGGCCAGCAGGGCCTCGCCCGGCCGGGGGAGTCGCTCGCTGAGGGTGGTGAACAGGTCGCGCCGGACGAGGTGACCGACGTGGTCGCCGTGCACCTGCCCCGGGCCCGCGGTCGGGGTGTCCAGGATGTCCGTCCGGTCGTCGGGGCGATCGCTGGTCTGCACCCTGCGCCCGATCAGGCTCAGCACGGCGTCGGTCAGGGCGGGGTTGAACTTCTCGCCCAGGAGGAACCCCAGGGACGCGCCGCCCACGACGGCCTGCCGCCGCGGCCGGGTGGCCATCCGCACGACGACGTCGGCGACGAGTTCGGGGGCGTAGACGGGCGGTGGGGGTTTGGTGAGGTGGTCGGTGTGGTTGCGCGAGTGCTCCCAGAAGGGGGTCCCGATGCCGGCCGGCAGGATCGTGCTCACCGCGGTCCGGGAACCCTCGGCGGCCAGTTCCATCCGCAGCGCGTCGTAGAACGAGCGGACGGCGAACTTCGAGGCGGTGTAGGGGGCGTGCAGCGGCAGCGAGCGGACCCCCTCGACCGAGGCCATGCCCACCAGGACGCCGCCCCCGGCGCGGGCCAGCGCGGGCACCGCGACCTTCGCCGCGGCCACGTGCCCGAGGTAGTTGACCTCGCTGACCCGGCGGAACTCCTCCAGCGGGACGTCGGCGATGGTGCCGTAGACGCTGACGCCGGCCATGGTCACCCAGGTGTCGACGCGGCCGTACGTCCCCTCCGCCGCGGCGACCAGGGCCTGCAGGTCGTCGGGCCGGGTGATGTCGGCGGGGACCGCCGTGGCCCGGCCGCCGTCGGCGGTGATCTGCTCCACGAGGGCCCGCAGCGCGTCGACCCCCCGGGAGGCGCACACGACGGCGGCTCCCTCGCGGGCGAAGCGCAGGGCGGTGGCGCGGCCGATGCCGCTGGAGGCGCCGAGGACGACGGCGACCTGGTCGGTGAGCGGTCGGGTCACGGGAGTTCCTCCGGGGTGGTGGTCGGGCGGGGAGCGTCCGCCGCCGGGCCCAGCAGGGCCAGGGCGACCTCCAGCTCGGTGGCGAGGTGGGGTTCGTCGGCCAGGGTCCCCAGCACCTCGTGGTGCCGCCGCAGCAGGGTCCGGGCGTCCAGGTCCGCACCGGCCGAGGCCCGCAGCCAGGCGGCGAGGGCGAGGACCAGCCACGACCGGGGGTGGTCCTGGTCGACGGCCTGGCGCAACGAGGGCAGGACCAGCGCCGGGAAGGCGTCGGCGGCGGCGGCCCGCAGGGGTTCGAGGGGTTCACCGGTGCGGGGGTCGGCCAGCCGGGCCACGACGTCCGCGCGGTACCGCGCGAGGTCGACGCCCGGGACCTCCAGGAACCCGGCGGCCGCCTCGGCGAGGAACCCCTCGAGCGCGGCGCGCGCCGCGGGGTCGGCCAGCGCCTCGTCGGTCGTCCGCGCCGTGGAACCGGCGCTCAGGAGGGCTGCGAGGCAACGGGTCGCGTCGTACAGGCGCATCCGCAGCGTCTCGTGCGGGGCGGTGCCCGCCACGAACCGGGCGCCCACCTCCTCCAGCGGGGGACGCTCGTCGCAGAAGGTGTCCTCGACGGTCCACCGGGGCGAGCCGGCGGCCGCCAGGACGGGGTCGAGCACGCTGCTGGGGAAACGGCCGTGCTCCTCGATCCACGCGGCGAGCCCCGGGTCGTCCCGGTGGGCCGCCTCCAGGACGGCCGAGCGCAACCGGGGCCCGTTGCGCGGGGGAGGGTCGCAGCTGAGCACCGTGAACGGCGCCCGGCCCGCCGACCGGCGACGGGCCAGGGCCCGGGCGAGGTGGGTGTGCACGGCGCCCGCGGCGCCCGGCTCCCGCGCGGTCGCGAGCAGCGGGTCGGGCCCGTCCGTCTCGACCGTCACGACCCTCGTGTCGGGTGCGGACAGGGCTTCCAGCAGCGCCTCGGAGCCCTCTCCCGGGGTGGGGTGGGCCTCCCGCGGACCGCTCGGGCGCAGGTGGACGACGGCGGGGGCCGTGCGTTCGACGTCGCAGGGGACGACGGACGGCGGTGGGGCGGTGGTGGTGGAGGGCAGGGGCGAGCGGACGCGGGACATGGGGACCCTCGGGGAGGAAGGGGACGGGGAGCCCGCTGTTGGACCGTGGGGATCGTGGGACCGGGGGGCAGCCGTCGACTCGACCACGGCGCTGCCTGGACGCGGCGCGCGCACCGGCCGGGGTCCTGGACCCGGGCCGACCGTCCCACTGGAACACCCCTCGCCCCCGTCGGCAACCCGAGTCCGGCGGCTCAGCCTCCGGCGAACCGCCCCGGGGTCGTCCCCAGCACCCGCCGGAAGTGCCGGTTCAGGTGCGGCTGGTCGTGGAACCCCGCGAGCGCCGCGGCCTCGGCCGGCCGGTGCCCGGCCAGCAGGAGCCGCCGGGCGAGGTCGACGCGGCGGCCGGTGAGGTAGGCGTGCGGGGGCATCCCGACCTCGCGGGTGAAGGTGCGGACCAGGTGGGCGGTGGAGGCCGACAGTTCCCGCGACGCCTCGGTCAGGGAGATCCCGTCCACGACGTGCTCGTCGAGCAGCGCCCGCAGCCGCCGCGCCAGCGGGACGTCGCGGACGGGGCGCCGGGTCGTGGCGCGCAGGTGGTCGCCGACCGCGTCGAGCAGGACCGCGGCGCGGGACTCCACGTCGAGGGGGTCGAGGGTCCCGGGGGCGCCCGACAGCCGCCGGTGCAGCTCCCGCGCGGCGCCGACGAGGCGGGCGTCGGGCAGCTCGGGGGTGTCGACGGCGCGGCCGGCGGACACCGCCGGCAGGGCGTCGGGTTCGAGGTACAGGACGCGCTTGCGGAAACCCGCCGGGGTCGCGGCGCGGCCGTCGTGCGGGACGTGCGGGGGCAGCAGCGTGAGGAGGGGACCGGTGTCGTGCGGGCGGCGGTCCAGGTCGTAGTGGACGGCGCCGTCCTCCACGAGCAGCAGCGTCCACGTGTCGTGGGTGTGCAGCGGGTAGGCGTGCTCGACGAAGCGGGCCTGCAGGACCTCGGCGATCCCGGTCACGCCGGGGCGGCGGCTGCGGACCTGCTCGCTCACGTCAGGAACGTACAAGACGGGGCCGTGGCGCGGGGGGCAGCGTGGACCGGGTGAACGACGTCCGCTTCGACACCAAGACCGCCGTCCTCGTCCGCGACGACCTGGCTCCCTGGCAGCGCCTCAACGTGACGGCGTTCCTCGTCAGCGGCCTCACCGCGGCCCACCCCGACCTCGTCGGGGAGCCCTACGGCGACGGTGACGGCACCGCGTACCTCCCGCTGCTCGGACGGCCCGTGATGGTCTTCGAGGGTGACGCCGCGACCTTGCGCGCGGCCCGGGCCCGGGCCGTGGGACGGCAGCTGCCGACCGCCCTGTTCACCGCGGAGATGTTCACCACCGGGCACGACGCCGCGAACCGCGCCGCCGTCGCCGCCGTCGCCGCCGACGACCTCGACGTGGTGGGGCTGGCCGTGCACGGCCCGAAGAACCCCGTCGACAAGGTCCTCAAGGGGGCCCACGCGCACCCCTGAGGGTCGGGTACGTTCGGCCGGTGACCTCGAGCAGCACCTTCGACGGCCCGCCGGGGACGGTGGACGTCCAGCTCGCACCGGACCACGTGCTGGTCCGGCTGACCGGGGAGGTCGACGCCTACCTCGGCCCGGACCTCGTGCGGTGCGTCGACGAGGCCCTGGCGGTGCGGCTGCCGGTGGTCGTGGAGGCCGAGCGGGTCACGTTCATGGACTCCACGGGGCTGGGTTTCCTGGCCCGGCTGGCCTCGCGCAGCGGGGAGCGGCGGATCACGGTGACCGACCCGCCCGAGGTCGTGCGGCACCTGGTGCACCGCGCCCGGCTGGAGCAGATCATCGACTTCCGCCCCGACGTGCCGCGGGGCCCGGCGGCGTGAACCGGCTGGACGTCCTGGACTGGCGGCGCCGGGTCGCGGCGCTGTACGCGCGGGTGCGGGAGCTGGACCCGGCGGCCGGGCACGCGGTGTGGGTGGCGGGCCGCGAGGAGCTGTTCGCCACGCACCCGGCGGGGCCGCTGCTGCCCGCCGACCGCGAGCGCTTCACCGGCTTGCCGGTCGCCGCGTACGACCCGGCCCTGCGGTTCGAGGTGCCCGTGGAGCCGGCGGCGCCGCTGCGCCGGGAGGCGGTGACCGGGACCGACGGGACGGTGGTGTTCGAGCGGGTCGGGGCCGTGGCGCTGCCGGGGGTGGGGACCCTCGACGTGTGGTGGCTGGACCAGTACGGCGGCGGGCTGTTCGTGCCCCTGAAGGACCCCGGCCCGGGGTACGGCGGGGGCCGGTACGTGCTGGACACCGTCAAGGGCGCCGACCTGGGCAGCACCGGGCGGGGGCTGGTCGTGGACCTGAACTTCGCCTACCCGCCGAGCTGCGCGTACGACCCGGTGTGGGCGTGCCCGCTGCCGCCGCCGGGCAACGTCGTGGACGTCGCGGTGCGCGCCGGGGAGCTCGCCGGCCCGTGGGGCACCCCCTGAGCTGCCCGTGCGGGGCCGGTCAGTCCCGCGCCGACCCCTGGGCGGGGACCGGTTCGCGCAGGTCGACGGTGCGGGGGGCGCGCCCGCGCCGCCACGCCCCGAGCAGCTGCTCGGTGGCCTCGTCGTCCCCGGCGCAGCGGAACATCCCGAGGGTGTAGATCCGCGCGGCCTCCTCGGCCTGCCGGTGCCAGGAGAACTCCTCGCCGAGCTGGAGGTACACGTCGACGTCGGGGCCGTGGCTGTCGAGGACCTCGTCGGCCAGGACGACGGCCTCGCGCAGGTGGCCGCACACCAGCAGCGCGGAGACCACGTAGCAGCGGGTGTCGGGGGCGACGTGGTCGCCGGTGGCCAGTGCCTCGCGCGCCAGCCGCAGGGCCCGCCGCGCGTCCCCGGCGAACGCCGCGTGCTCGCTGGCCGCGACGAACAGCCGGCCGCGCGACACCGAGTCGCCCGGTACCGCCCGCCGCGCCCAGGAGTGCAGGAGGTCGGCGACGGCCCGTTGACCCCGGGCGTCGTTGGCCGCGCTCAGTTCGACCCGTTCGAGGTCGTCGCAGCTGACAGGTGCTCGCACCGTTCGGAATCTAGTGAGCGCGGGCGCGTTCGTCGCCCCCGCGGAGCCCGTTCGGGCGGGGTTCACGCGTTCGGCGCAAGCTCCACCACGACGGGGGCGTGGTCGGAGGCGCCCTTGCCCTTGCGCTCGGCCCGGTCGATCGTCGCGCCCGTCACCCGCGCGGCCAGGGCGGGGGAGCCGAGCACGAAGTCGATCCGCATGCCCTGCCGCTTGGGGAAGCGCAGCTGCGTGTAGTCCCAGTACGTGTAGGTGCCCGGCCCGGGCGCGTACGGGCGCACCGTGTCGGTGAAACCGGTGTCGACGAGCGCCCGGAAGGCGGCCCGCTCCGGTTCGGACACGTGGGTGGACCCGGCGAAGAAGTCGACGTCCCACACGTCCTCGTCCTGGGGGGCGATGTTGAAGTCGCCCACGAGCGCGACCTGGGCCGCCGGGTCCTGCGCCAGCCAGCGCGCCCCCGCGTCCCGCAGGGACTGCAGCCACAGCAGCTTGTAGGCGTAGTGCGGGTCGTCCAGGCCGCGGCCGTTGGGCACGTACAGGCTCCAGACCCGCACCCCGCCGCACAGCGCCCCGATGGCCCGGGCCTCGGCCACGGCCGGGTCCCCGAAGTGCGGCACGTCGGGGGAGAAGGCGGTGCTGACGTCCTCCAGGCCCACCCGGGAGACCAGCGCGACGCCGTTCCACTGCGACAGGCCGTGGTGGGCCACCTGGTAGCCGAGGTCGGTGAACGCCTGCTCGGGGAACTGCTCGTCCTTGCACTTGGTCTCCTGGAGCGCGACGACGTCGACGTCGCTGCGCTCGATCCAGGCGAGGACCCGGTCGAGCCGGGCACGGATGGAGTTCACGTTCCAGGTCGCGAGGCGCACGCGCCGGACGTTACCCCGCTCCGTCCCGCCCGCCTCCCGGGCCGTCTCCCCGGCCGCGGCCGAGGGTGGACTCCCGCTCGACGACGGTGAACGGCACGGTCACGTCCTGCGGGGTGGCCGTGGGGTCCTGGATCCGGCGCCGGAGGAGGCGGACGGCCTCCTGGACGAGGGCGGCGTGGTCGGGGGCCACCGACGACAGCGACGGGATGTGGAAGCGGGCGTCCTCGACGTCGTCGAAGCCGATGACCAGGACGTCCTCGGGGACGCGCACCCCGCCGTCGGCCAGGCCGCGCACCACCCCGAAGGCGAGGGTGTCGGTGACGCAGAAGACGCCGTCGGGCGGTTCGGGGCGGGCCAGCAGCTCCTGCGCGCACCGCCACCCGGCGGCCTGGGTGACCCCGGCGTGGGCGGAGGTGACCTCGGCGCCGGCGGCGCGGGCGGCGCGCAGGAAACCCTCGGTGCGCAGCGAGAACGCGGCGCCCTCGGGCAGGTGCACCGAGCCCACGTCCTCCAGGGTGGGGAACCCGACGAGGGCCAGGCGCCGGCGGCCGTGCTCGAGCAGCACCCGGGTGGCGGCCTCGGCGCCGGCGACGTTGGCCATGCTGACGTGGTCGACGGTCCGGTGCAGCTCCTGCTCGCCGAGGACGACGACGGGGACCTCGCGGCTGAAGGCGTCGATCTCGCGCTCGGTGAGGCCGAGCGCGGCGATGACGAGCCCGTCGTAGGCGTTGAGGCGGGAGTCGCGGAACGCGGCGATCTCGCCCTCGCGGCTGGCGTGGGTCTCCTCCACGACGGTGGCCAGCCCGACCTGGGAGAACGCGCGGACCAGGCGGTGGCTGAGCTGGCCGTAGTAGTGGCTGTCCAGGGTGGGGACGGCGATCCCGACGACCCCGGTCCGGCCCTGCCGCAGGCTGCGGGCGGCGACGTTGACCTGGTACCCCAGCCGTTCCACGGTCTCCATGACGAGCCGGCGGGTGGGTTCGCTCACGGGCCGGCGGCCGGTGAGGGCGTTGGAGACGGTCATGGCCGAGACCCCGGCCTCGGCCGCCACGTCGCGCATCGTGACCACGGTCGACCCCTCTCCCGGCGCGGTGGGTGACGGGGTTCCGTCCCGCCGCTCCTGAAACTACCGCCCAGGGCCGGGTGAACCCCTTGACACCGCTGGGCGGCCCTCCCACTATATCGATATACGCAGGGTCGCGGCCGCCGACGAGGGCGGACGGGACGGCCCCGCGCCACGACTCCGAAGACACCCGGAAGACCCGGAAGACCCCGACGAGCCGGCGGGAACGTGCCCGCCCCACCCCGACCCTGCGAGGCCCGCGTGATCACCGACGACCACCGAGTGGACGACTCCCTCCCGCTCGCCCGGACCCACCCCGACGACCCGGCCGCCCCCGCCGCGCGGGTGCGCGCCGTCCTCGACGTGGACCTGCCCGGCCCGCGCATCAGCCGCCACCTCTACGGCCACTTCGCCGAGCACCTCGGCCGCTGCATCTACGGCGGGTTCTGGGTGGGGGAGGACTCCGAGGTCCCGAACGCCGGCGGGTTGCGCCTCGACGTCGTCGAGGCCCTGCGCGCCCTGGACGTCCCCAACCTGCGCTGGCCCGGCGGCTGCTTCGCCGACACCTACCACTGGCGCGACGGCGTCGGTCCCCGCGAGGACCGCCCGGCGATGGTGAACTCCCACTGGGGCGACGTCGTGGAGGACAACTCCTTCGGCACCCACGAGTTCATGGCGCTGTGCGAACTGCTGGGCGCCGACCCCTACGTCTCGGCCAACGTCGGCAGCGGGACCGTCCGCGAGGCCGCCGAGTGGATCGAGTACCTCACCCGCGCCGACGACTCCCCGATGGCCCGGCTGCGCCGCGCCCACGGCCGCGACGAACCCTGGAAGGTCCCGTTCTGGGGCCTGGGGAACGAACCCTGGGGCTGCGGCGGCGGCATGAGCTCGGGCGCCTACGCCGAACTCGCCCGCCAGTACGGCACCTACAGCCTCGACCACGGCGACAACCGCCTCTACCGCATCGCCGCCGGGGCCGCCGACGCCGACTACCGCTGGACCGAGGTCCTCATGCAGAACCTCGGCCGCTACCTCGGCGACGGCGAGGTCACCGGGCACGGGAAGAACACCTACCAGGCGATCTCGTTCCACCACTACACGATCGTCGGCCCCACCTGGGACGCGAAGGGTTCCGCGACGCGGTTCGACGACGACGAGTACTACCGCACGATGGTGAAGGCCGCCGGGATCGAGCGGATCATCGCCGGGCACGCCCACGTCATGGACGCCTACGACCCCGACCGGCGCGTCGGCCTCGTGCTCGACGAGTGGGGCACCTGGTTCGACGTCGAACCCGGGACGAACCCCGGTTTCCTGTTCCAGCAGAACACCCTGCGCGACGCCCTGGTGGCCGGGGTCCACTTCGACGCCTTCCACCGCCACGCCGGCCGGCTGGTCATGGCGAACATCGCCCAGACCGTCAACGTCCTGCAGTCGGTCCTGCTGACCGACGGCGACACCCTCGTCCTGACCCCCACGTACCACGTGTTCGAGATGAACAAGGGACACCACGACGCGGCGTCGCTGCCGCTGGCCGTGCGCGGGCAGACCCCCTCCCGCGACGTCGACGGCACCACCCTCTCGACGTTCTCCGGCTCGGCCAGCACCCGGGACGGGCGCGTCCTGGTCTCCCTCAGCAACCTCGACGCCACCGCCGAGCTGACCGTCGAGATCGACGTGCGGGGTTGCGCCGTGGAGGCACCGACCGGCCGGTTGCTGAGCGCGGCGGAGATCTCCGCCCACAACACCGCCACCGACACCCCGGTCGCGGTCCGCGACCTGCCCGGCCTGAGCGTCGAGGGCGGGGTGCTGCGGGTGACGCTGCCCGCGCACAGCTTCGCCACCGTCAGCTTCGCCACCGGCGCCTGACCCGCGCCACCCCACCCACCGCTCCCCGAGGAGGACCTCCCGTGAACACGCCGTCCCGCACGTCCCTGTCCCTGTCCCTGTCCCGCCGCCGCGCCCTCGCCCTCGGCGGCCTCGCCGGCGGGTTCGCCCTCACCGCCTCGGCCTGCTCGTCGGGGTCCGGCAGCTCCACCGACCCGAACACCTTCGAGTTCTGGTCCTTCACCGGCATCAACCAGAAGGCCGACGTCGAGGCGTACGAGGAACTCGCCCCCGACGTCACGGTCAAGCTCACCGAGGTCGGCAACGCCCAGGAGACCGCGCAGGGGCTGACCACCGCCCTGGCCGGCGGCAAGGTGCCCGACCTCGTGCTGATCCAGGCCGGTGACCTGCCCAAGTTCATGAAGAACCCCGGGAACTTCGTCGACCTCACCACCCTGGGCGCCGACGACATCCAGGACGACTACGTGGACTGGGTCATGGCGCAGGCCACCGCCCGGTCCGGGGAGATCGTCGGCATCCCCACCGACGTCGGCGGCATGGGCGTCGCCTACCGCACCGACCTCCTGGCCGCCGCCGGGCTGCCGACGAACCGCGATGAGGTCAGCGCCCTGTGGCCCACCTGGGACGACTTCATCGCCACCGGGCAGCGCTACACCCAGGCCACCGGCAACGCGTTCATCGACAACGCCGCCACCACCGTGTTCCTGCAGGCCGTCTCGCAGGGGGAGGAGCAGTACTACTCCGCCGACGGTGACGTCGTCTACGACACCAACCCCATCGTGCGCGACTCCTTCGACCTCGGGCTCAAGGCCATCGCCGCCGGGATCACCGCCAAGCTGGAGAGCTTCACCGACGGCTGGAACGCCGGCATGGCCAAGGGCGCGTTCGCCGCCGTCGCCGCACCGTCCTGGATGCTGGGGTCCATCCGCTCCGCGGCCCCCGACACCGAGGGGAAGTGGGACATCGCCACCATCCCCGGCGGCAGCGGCAACTGGGGCGGCAGCTACCTGGCGATCCCGGCGCGGGCGGCCAACCCGGAGGCGGCGTGGGCGTACATCACGAAGATGCAGTCCCCCGAGCAGCAGCTCCAGCACTTCATCGACTCCGGCTCGCTGCCCACCACCCCGGTCAACTACGACAAGCCGGAACTGGTGGACCACACCGACTCGTTCTTCAGCGGCGCCCCCACCGGCAAGATCTTCACCCAGGCCGTCCTGGGCCTGAAGCCCTTCGTCAACGGCGAGTACAACACCGAGATCAGCACCGAACTGCTCAACGCCCTCAACGGCGTCGAGGGCGACGGCGCCCCCGCCGACGCCGCCTGGGACACCGCGGTGAAGAACATCCAGACGGCGATCGGCGCCTGATGAGCGCCACCCTCACCCCCGGCAGCCTGCGGGGTGTCGCGCCCGCCACCGCGACGCGGCCGGTGGAGAAGCGGTGGGAGCGGCTGGCGCCCTACGGGTACGTGGCGCCCTTCTACGTCCTGTTCCTCGTCTTCGGCCTCTTCCCGCTGCTGTTCACCTTCTACGTCGCGCTGTTCGACTGGAACCCGATCGGCGACAAGACGTTCGTCGGCCTGGCGAACTTCCAGCAGCTCGCGCAGGACCCGCGCTTCTGGAACGCGCTGCGCAACACCTTCAGCATCTGGATCATCTCGACCGCCCCGCAGCTGCTCATCGCGCTGATCCTCGCGCAGGTGCTCAACAGCGCGTTCCTGCGCTTCGCCACCTTCTTCCGCATGGCGATGCTGCTGCCGTACATCACGTCCGTCGCGGCCACGGCGATCGTCTTCGCCCAGCTGTTCAACCGCGACTACGGCCTGTTGAACTGGTTCCTCGGCGCGTTCGGCTTCGACCACGTCGACTTCATGTCCACCCCGGCCGGCAGCCACCTGCTCGTCTCGGTCATGGTGGTCTGGCGCTGGTTCGGCTACAACACGCTGCTCTACCTGGCCGCCCTGCAGGCCGTCCCGCGCGACCTGTACGAGGCGGCGGCGATGGACGGTGCCGGGCCCGTCAAGCAGTTCACGCACATCACCCTGCCCTCGCTGCGCCCGGTGATCGTCTTCACCGTCATCATGTCCACCATCGGCGGCCTGCAGATCTTCACCGAGCCGCTGCTGCTGTCCAACGGGACCCTCACCTGCGGCACCGCCCGCCAGTGCCAGACCCTCTCGCTCTTCCTCTACGAGCAGGGTTTCGGCTCGTTCAAGTTCGGCTACGGCTCGGCCATCGGGGTCGCCCTCTTCGCCATCATCGTCGTCGTGGCGCTCATCAACTTCCTGCTCTCCAGCCGACTGGGGAAGAAGGGCTGACATGGCCACCTCCACCGAACCCTCGCGCCGCGGTGCGCCGGGCGTCCCGGCGTCCCGGCCCCGGCGGCGGTCCATCGCCCGGGTGCGCTGGTACACCTACGTCCTGCTCTCCCTGGCCGCGGCCGCCTGCGTCTTCCCGGTCTACTGGATGTTCGTCGTCTCCTCCGTCGGCTCCGAGGCGGCCACCCAGCTGCCGCCGCGCGTCGTCCCCGGCGCGAACTTCCCCGACCTGCTGAAGCTGGTGTTCGAGACCGTGCCGTTCCTGCGGTCGCTGTTCAACAGCTTCGTCGTCGCGGCCCTCATCGCCGTGGGGCAGGCGTTCCTGTGCTCGCTGGCCGGTTTCGCCTTCGCCAAGATGACCTTCCGCGGACGGGACGCGCTGTTCCTGGTCCTCGTGCTGACCATGACCGTGCCGGCCCAGCTCGCGATCATCCCGCAGTACATGATCATGTCGACGCTCGGCTGGGTGGACACCCTGCAGGCCCTCGTCGTGCCCGGCCTGGTCAGCGCCTTCGGCATCTTCTGGATGCGCCAGCACATCAGCGCCACCATCAGCGACGAACTGCTCCAGGCCGCGCGCATGGACGGGGCGAACTCCTGGCAGATCTTCACCCGCATCGCCTTCCCCGTCGTCCGGCCGGCCGCCGCCGTCCTGGGCCTGCTGGGTTTCGT
Source organism: Kineococcus lubricus (assembly GCF_050871965.1). Lineage (NCBI taxonomy): Bacteria > Bacillati > Actinomycetota > Actinomycetes > Kineosporiales > Kineosporiaceae > Kineococcus > Kineococcus lubricus. The sequence continues at coordinate 13,964 of NZ_JBJLSK010000042.1, read as the reverse complement.
CAACGCCTGGAACGACTTCCTCTGGCCGTTCATCGTCCTGAAGTCCCCCGACACGTACACCGCGCAGATCGCCATCAAGGCCCTGCAGTCCAACATCTCCGTCGACCTCGGCCTGGCCATGGCCGGGTCCTTCCTCGTCACCGTCCCGCTCCTGGTGCTGTTCGCCTTCTTCGGCAAGCAGATGGTCTCCGGGATCATGGACGGCGCCTTCAAGGGCTGAGCCCCACCCACCGGAGGACACCCGTGAGCACCAGCACCACCGCACCGCTGAGCGACACCCAGGTCGAGCACTTCCTCCAGGAGGGGTACGTCGTCCTCGAGGGCTGCTTCGACGCCGAGGCCGCCGCCCCCGTCGTCGACCGCGCCTGGGACCGCCTCGGCGTCGACCGCGACGACCCCACCACCTGGGACCGCCCCCGCGTCCACCTGCCCTCCGAGCAGCACCTCGACGCCGCCGCGTTCGCCCCCCGCGCCTTCGGCGCGGCCTGCCAGCTGCTCGGCGGCGAGGACCGCGTGCAGACCCCCTGGCACTGGTCGGACGGGATCATCGCCAACCTCGGGGTCGGCGCCGACCGCCCCTTCGACCCGCCCTCGGCCGACGTCGGCGGGTGGCACAAGGACGGCGACTTCTTCCGCCACTTCCTGGACTCCCCCGAGCAGGGGCTGCTCACCATCGTGCTGTGGACCGACGTCCTGTCCCAGGGGGGCGGCACCTTCGTGGCCACCGACTCCGTGGGCGTCGTGGCGCGCTTCCTGGCCGAGCGGCCCGAGGGCGTCCTGCCCGACGAGCTGCAGCAGACCCCGCTCATCCGGCAGTGCCGCGAGTTCGTCGAACTCACCGGCAAGCAGGGCGACGTCGTCCTCATGCACCCCTTCGTCCTGCACGCCACCTCCCAGAACGTGCTGCGCGCCCAGCGGCTCATCACCAACCCGCCGCTCAGCCTGCGCGAACCCCTGCGCTTCGACCGGGACGACCCCGCCGAGCACTCCCCGGTCGAGCTCGCGGTCCTGCGCGGCCTCGGGGTGGACCGCCTCGACTTCCGCCCCACCGCCCCCCGCGAGGAGGTGGTGCCCGCGCGGCTGCGGGACCGGCCCACCCCCGGCGCGGCCCGGTGACCGGCCGCCGCCGCCGATCACACCCCCCGGGACGAGCACCTAGGATCGGCGACCGTGAGCACCGATCGAGAACGCCTCGCCGACCTCGTCTCCGCCAAGGCCGTCGTGCGCGGGGCGGTGACGCTGTCCAGCGGTGAGGAAGCCGACTACTACGTCGACCTGCGCCGCATCAGCCTCGACGGCGAGGCGGCCGCCCTCGTCGGGCCCGTCATGCTCGACCTCGTCTCCGACTGGGACTTCGAGGCCGTCGGCGGCCTGACCATGGGCGCCGACCCCGTCGCCCTCGCGATGGTCCACGCCGCCGGCGCCCGCGGCTGGGCCGACGCCCACGGCGGCCGCGCCCTCGACGCGTTCGTCGTCCGCAAGGCCGAGAAGGCCCACGGCCTGCAGCGCCGCATCGAGGGCCCCGACGTCGCCGGCCGCAAGGTGCTCGCCGTCGAGGACACCTCCACCACGGGCGGGTCGGTCCTCACCGCCGTCGAGGCGCTGCGCGCGGCCGGCGCCGAGGTCGTCGGGGTCGCCGTCATCGTCGACCGCGACACCGGCGCCAGGGAACGCGTCGAGGCGCAGGGCCTGCCGTACCGCTCCGCCTTCGGCCTGGCCGACATCGGGCTCGCCTGATGGGCGCCACCGGGACGGTCGTGCTGATCGTCGTCGTCCTGCTCGTCCTCGTCGTCGCGCTGTACGCCGTGAGCACCCGCGCCGCCCTGGTCCGGATGCGCGACCTCGCCGTGGAGGCCGGGGCCCTGGCCGAGCAGCGCCGCAGCCGGCTGTCGGACCTGTCCGCGCACCTGCACGCCCAGGAGGCGTCCGCGGCCGAACCCGACCCGCAGACCGTCAAGGCGCTCGCCGACGCCGAGCACCGCCTCGCCGGGGACGTCGCCTTCCACTCCGCGGCCGTGCGCGCCTACGACGCCCGCCTGCACGCGATCCCCGCCTCGTGGGTGGCGACGCTGTCCGGGCTGCACCCGCTCGGCGCCGCGGCGGAGCGCTGAACGCCCTCGACGCCGTCCTGGCGGCCCTGCGCTGCCCGGTCTGCGGCGCGGCGTTCGAGCGCGCCGACCGGACGCTGGGGTGCGCGGCCGGGCACCGGTTCGACCTGGCCCGCCAGGGGTACGTGAACCTCGCCGTCGGCAGCCGGACCGGGGGTGACACGCCCGCGATGGTCGCCGCGCGGGAGGAGTTCCTCGGCGCCGGCCACTACGCCCCGGTCGTCGCGGCCCTCGCCGGGCGCGCCGTCCCGGGGCTCGCCCTCGACGTGGGCGGCGGCACCGGCCACCACCTCGCCGCCGTCGTCGAGGCCACCGGCGGGTGGGGGGCGGTGCTGGAACCGTCCACGGCGGCGCTGCGGCGCGCCGCCCGCGCCCACCCCCGGGTGGCCGCCGTGGGCGGTGACGTGTGGCGCGGGCTGCCGTTCGCCGACGGCAGCGTCGACCTCGTGACCAACGTGTTCGCCCCCCGCGGGGCCGCGGAGGTGCGGCGGGTCCTGCGCCCGGGCGGCCGGTGGGTCGTCGTGACGCCGCTGCCCGAGCACCTGGAGGAGGTGCGCGGGCCGCTGGGGATGGTCGGCGTGGAGGCGGGCAAGGCCGAGCGGCTGCACGGCGAGCTCGCCGCGTTCGACCTCGTGGACGAGGACGAGCTGCGGTTCACCCGGACCCTGACCCGCCGCGACCTCGCGGCCCTGGTGCTCATGGGCCCCAGCGCGTTCCACACCGACGAGGCCGCGCTGCGGGCCCGCCTGGAGACCGTCCCGGACGCCGTCGACGTGACCGTCGCGGTCCGCCTCACCGTCGCCCGCAGCCCCGCCTGACCCCCGGCCCCACCGCGGTCACGGGCAGGGGCGCACGGCGCGGCTGAGGGGTTCGGCGCTCGTCCGCAGGCCCGCCGCGGCCAGCTCGGCGCGCAGCACCCCCACCGCGCCCACCGGGACCGCGACCACGGCCCGCCACCCGTCGGCGGACCACGCGACGTCCTCGACGGCGCGGGTGCGGCGCAGCTCGGCCTCCACCCGGCCCCCGTCGGCCAGTCCCGCGCGCACGTCCACGAGGTCGACCCACCGGCGCCGCACCACCCCGGCCGCGGCCAGGGCCGCGCCGACGGACCCGCCGTAGGCCCGGACCAGCCCACCGGTCCCCAGCAGCACCCCGCCGAAGTACCGCGTGACGACGGCCACGACGCCGGTCACCCCCGCCCCGCGCAGGGCCGCGAGCATCGGCGCCCCGGCCGTCCCGGCGGGCTCGCCGTCGTCGTGGGACCGCGCGAGCCCACCGTCCTCGCCCAGCACCGCGGCCGTGCAGTGGTGCCGGGCGTCGGGGAACTCCCGGCGCACGCGCGCCACGACGGCCTCGGCCGCCGCGGCGCCGTCGACCGGCTCGAGGGTCGTGAGGAACCGGGACCGCTCCACCACCAGCTCGGTCCGCACCGCCCGCGCCGGCACCGGCAGCGGGTCCCTCACGGGCGCGCGGCCCGGCGACGGCGGACCCAGGACACCAGGGGCGCCAGGACCGAGGCGAGGATCGCGGTCCCGGCGACCGCGTACGCCAGCGTCCGCAGCCACGGCTGGGAGTCGGCGGCGTACCCGGCCAGCACCAGCATCGCGCCCCAGCACAGGGCGCCGACCACGTTGGCGGAGAAGAACCTCGGGTACGACATCGCCGCCGTCCCGGCGATGATCGGGGTGAACGCGCGCAGCCACGGGATGAACCGGCAGGCCACGACCGCGAACCAGCCGTACCGGGCGTAGAACGCCTCGGCCTTCGGCAGGTGCCGGGCCGCCTTGCCCGCCCGCCGCAGCAGCCACGGCCGGCCCAGCCGCCGGCCCGACCAGTAGCCGACGGTGTCGCCGAGGATCGCGGCCAGGGTCACGCCCACGACCAGGACCGGCAGCGACAGCGGCGAGCCGTCCCGGGCGGCCAGCAGCCCGGCGGTGAACAGGACGCTGCTGCCGGGCAGCCAGAACCCGACGAGGGTGCCCGTCTCGGCGAAGACGATCCCGAAGACCAGGACGTACAGGCCCGCGGCGCCGAGGTCCTCGAGCTGCGGATCGGCGAGGTGGGCGAGCCAGTCGGACACCCCGCGATCCTCGCAGAGGCCCCCGGCGTCCTCAGGGGGCGAGGGTCGCCAGCCGCGCCTTCTCGTCGTCGTCGAGGCGGCGCGGGCGGCCGGCGTCGAAGTCGTACGCGACGCACACGGTGGAGGCCTTCACGTAGACGGTCGCGGGGTCGTCCGGTTCCAGGAGCTCGTAGTCGACCTCGAAGCTGGCGCCGCCGACGCGCCCGATCCACAGGTCGACCGCGACCGGTTCGAGGCGGTAGTCCAGCGGGAGCAGGTACTCGACGGTGTGCTTGGCCACCACCATCCCGGTGGCGAGCATGGGGGCGGTCCCGTCCGGGGCGGCGGTGCCGAACGCGCGGACGCGGGCCTCCTCCAGGATCCGCAGCACCTCGACGTTGTTCACGTGCCGGTAGGCGTCCATGTCGCCCCAGCGCAGGGGCAGGAGGATCCGTCGACGAGCCACCGGGTCATCCTGCCCGGTGGCCGCTCAGCGGTGGTTCTCGGGGGTGCGGGGGCTGCCGGTCGCCTGCGCGGGCAGCGTCGCGGGGTGCCGGCGCGCCTTGGCGCGGTTGCGCAGGTACTCGATGCCGACCGGGATGAGGGACAGGACGACGAGCAGCAGCAGCCCGAGCTCGAGGTTCTCGCGGATCAGCGTGACGCCGCCCAGGGCGTAGCCGAGCAGCGTGATGCCGGTCGCCCACAGCACGGCCCCGATGGCCGAGAACGTCACGAACGTGCGGCGGGGCATGGCGCCCGCACCGGCGGCGAGGGTGATGAAGGTGCGCACGACGGGCACGAAGCGGGCCAGGATGATCGCCCGGGCCCCGAACCGCTCGAAGAACTCGTGGGTCTGCGTGATCCGCTGGGGGGTGAGGATCCTCGAACCGGGCCGGTCGAACAGCGCCGGCCCGGCCTTGCGGCCGATCTCGTACCCCACGACGTTGCCCAGGAACGCCGCGATCGACAGCAGCAGGCACGACAGCCAGATGGGCTCCCGGAGCACGTCCGAGTGGGTGAACAGGCCCACGGTGAACAGGAGCGAGTCGCCGGGCAGGAAGAACAGGAACAACCCGCACTCGACGAAGACGATGACCACCGAGACCCACAGGGCCGCGCCGCCGAGGGTGTCGAGGAAGGTCTCGGGACTGGCCCAGTCGGGCAGGAGCGCGGGTGCGGCGGCCGGAGCCGCGGAGGTCAGCGAGGCCGACAGCTCGGCGAGGAACGACACGTCCCCAGGGTAAGTCCGGTTCCCGGGCCCGAGGTCGACCGAGGCTGGAGATCAGCCCAGAGGATGACCTGTTCACCCCGGGATCAGCCGCTCGACGGACCGCGGCCACCGGTTCGGATCGTTGAACCCACGCTCCCGGTGATCGGGAGCGAGGGTCCAACGATCCGGACCCCGCCGGCGGTGCGCCTCAGACGGTGCGGGCGGTCGGGTCCCAGTCGTCCGGCAGCGGCTCGGCCGCCTCGACGGTGCTGCCCACGGGCACGAAGGTGCCGGTGCGGGCGGACTCGTCGATGGAGACCATGACGTCGACGACGTGGTGGGCCAGGGCGCCCTGGACGCGGTGCGGGCGCCCGGCGCGGATCGCGCGGGCCATCTCCAGCGCCCCCGTCCCGCGGGTCGACAGCGCCTGCGTCGAGGCCAGCAGCTCCCAGTCGTCGCTGCCCGCGCGGCGGATGCGCAGGTCGCCGTCGAAGTCGTTCGGGTCCGGCAGGGCCAGGGTCGCCTCGGTGCCGGTGATCTCGACGAACCCGTGCCGCTGCAGCGGGGAGTCGAAGCTGAAGGTGCTCTGCGAGCTCTGCCCGCTCGCGAACCGCGCGAGCGCGCTGACGTGCGTGGGCACCGTCACGTCGAAGACCTCACCGGCGCGGGGGCCGGACCCGATGGTCCGCTGGTCGCGGGACCTGCCCGCGACGGCCGCGACGGAGGCGACGGGCCCGAACGCCTGCACGAGCGCGGTCAGGTAGTAGGGGCCGATGTCGAACAGGGGACCGGCGCCGGTCTGGAACAGGAACGCCGGGTTGGGGTGCCAGGACTCCGGGCCGGGGGACTGCATGAGGGTCAGTGCCGTCAGCGGCTCGCCGATGTCGCCGCGCCGCAACGCCTTCAGCGCCGTCTGCAGGCCGGTGCCGAGGAACGTGTCGGGGGCGCAGCCCAGGCGGACGCCGGCGGCGTCGGCGGCGGCGAGCAGCCGCTGCCCGCCCTCGCGGTCCAGCGCGACGGGTTTCTCCGACCAGACGTGCTTGCCGGCCGAGATCGCGGCCAGGGACACCTCGACGTGGGCGGCGGGGACCGTGAGGTTGACCACGATCTCGACGTCCTCGTCCGCCAGGACGGTGTCGATGCCGCCGTGGTGGGGGACGCCGTGCTCCTCGGCGCGGGCGCGGGCGGCCTCGGGGAACAGGTCGCCGATCGCGTGGACCCGCACGTCCGGGAAGGACGTGAGGTTCTCCAGGTAGGTGCCGCTGATGACGCCGGCACCGATGATCCCGATGCCGACGGGGCCGGTGCGGGGGGCGGGCGCGCTCACGTGAGGGCCTTCGTGAGGTTGGTGAAGCTGTCCTGCACGGCGGTGAGCATGTCGCCGGTGGTGTCGTCGAGCTCGAGGACGGCGAGGTCGACGCCGCCGGCGGCGGCCAGGATCGCGGTGACGTCGAGGTCGCCGGTGCCCCAGGCGACCTGGCGGGAGGTGTCGCGGGTGCCGTCGCCGTCCTTGAGGTGGACGGCCTTCACGCGGGAGCCCAGGCGGGCGAGCAGGTCGGGGACGTCCACGCCGCCGACGACGGCCCAGTAGGTGTCGACCTCCAGGGCGACGGCGTCGGCGAGGTGGTCGGCGAAGACCTCCAGCGCCGGGCGTCCCGCGATCGTCGTCGCGAGCTCGAACTCGTGGTTGTGGTAGCCGACGGTGACGCCCGCGTCGGCGGCCCGTTCGGCGGCGGCGTTCAGCTCGGCGGCGACGGCGGCGACGTCCTCGACGGTGGTCCAGCGCGCGGGGTCGACGTGGGGTTCGACGACGAGGGTGGTGCCGGTGGTGGCGGCGGCGGTCAGCACGGCGTCGAGGTCGCGCCCGACGATCCCGGCGTGCGCGCTGGGGGCGCTGAGCCCGTGCGCGCGCAGGGCGGGGGCGAGCTCGGCGGCCCGCTCGGCCAGCCCGAACGGCTCGACCAGCGTGAAGCCGGTGGCGGCCAGGCGGGCCAGCGTCCCGTCGAGGTCGGCGGCCAGCGCCGCGCGCACGGTGTAGAGCTGCAGGGAGATCTTCGAGGTGTCCAGCGTGGTCATGCGGTGGTCCGCGTCCTCTCGGGGGGTGACGGGGGTGCGTCCGAGGGCGGGGGTCCGGGACGCCCTCGTCCTGCGACCGGCTCGACCGAACCGGTTCAGCAACCGTACGGGGCGCGGTCCGCCGGACGCCACCCCCTCGCGGTGCTCGGTACGATCCGGCGGTGACCGAGGGACTGTCCGAGGACGAGCTGCGCTACCTGCAGGAGACGTTCGACCTGGCCCGCGAGGGCGCGGCCGCCACGCTCGCCGAGCGCCTCGACGTCGGCGTCCCGGCCGACCTGACCAACTCGGCGGGCGACACCCTGCTGATCCTCGCCGCCTACCACGCGCACCCCGACGCGGTGCGGCTGCTGCTGGAGCGCGGCGCCGACCACTCCCGCGTCAACGACAAGGGCCAGACCGCGCTGGGGGCCGCCGTCTTCCGGCGGTCCCGGCCCGTCGTGGAGCTGCTGCTCGACGCCGGCGCCGACCCCGCGCTGGGCCGGCAGTCCGGGCTCGCCGTGGCCCAGGTGTTCGACCTGCCGGAGATGACGGCCCTGCTGACCGCTCCGCGCTGACCGCAGCTGCGGCTCCAGGGCTCCTCGGGAGCCGCACCCGCGGTTAGGCTGCGGGGGTGCCCCAGTACCGCATCCGCGAGGTCGCCGACCTCCTCGGCGTCTCCGACGACACCGCCCGGCGCTGGACCGACGCCGGGACCCTGCCCGCGGGCAAGGACGCGGCGGGCCGCACCGTCGTCGACGGCGCCGCGCTGGCCGCCTTCGCCGTCCGGCACGCCGCGACCTCCGCCGCCGCCGCGACCGACACGACGGCCGTGGCCCGCTCGGCCCGCAACCGCTTCGCCGGCCTCGTCACCCGCGTCGTCGCCGACGGCGTGATGGCCCAGGTGGAGATGCAGTGCGGCCCGCACCGCGTCGTGTCCCTCATGAGCCGCGAAGCCGTCGAGGAGCTCGGCCTGGCCCCCGGCTCGCGCGCCACCGCCGTGGTCAAGGCCACCACCGTCATCGTCGAGACCCCCGGCGGGGACGTCGCGTGAAGCCCCGCCCGCTGCTCGCCCTCGCCGCGGCCGGGGCGCTGCTGGCCGCCTGCGGGTCCCCGGACGCCGACGCCGGGACGCGCACCCTCACCGTGTTCGCGGCCGCGTCCCTGGAGGCGAGCTTCAGCGAGATCGGCGCCCGGTTCGAGCGGGCCCACCCGGGCGTCGACGTCGGGTTCTCCTTCGCCGGGTCCTCCGACCTCGCCACCCAGATCACCGAGGGCGCCCCCGCGGACGTGTTCGCCTCCGCCGACGAGCCCAACATGGCGGAGGTCGCCGACGCCGCCCTCACCGCCGGCGACCCCGTCGACTTCGCCACCAACGTCCTGCAGATCGCCACCCCCGCGGGGAACCCCGCGGGCGTCACGGGGTTCGCCGACCTGGCCGCACCCGGGCTGAAGGTGGTGGTCTGCGCCCCGCAGGTCCCGTGCGGGGCGGCGACCCGGACCGTCGAGGAGGCGACCGGCGTGACGCTCTCGCCCGTCAGCGAGGAGTCCTCGGTGACCGACGTCCTGGGCAAGGTCACCTCCGGGGAGGCCGACGCCGGGCTCGTCTACGTCACCGACGTCGCCCGGGCCGGCGAGGCCGTCACCGGGATCGCGTTCCCCGAGTCCGCGCGGGCCGTCAACACCTACCCGGTCGCCGCGCTGCGGGACGCCTCCGACGCCGCCCTGGCGGCGGCCTTCGTCGCCTTCGTCACCGGGCCGCAGGGCCGGGAGGCGTTGCGGGACGCGGGGTTCGGGACGCCGTGACCGGCCGCGGCGCCGCGCCGGGCAGCGCGCTCCCGCGCTGGGTGTACGTCCCCGCGGCGCTGGGGCTGGCGCTGACCGCGCTCCCGCTCGCCGGGATCCTCAGCCGGGTCGACTGGCCGGACCTCCTGCCGCTGCTGACCTCGGACTCCGCGCGCGCCGCGCTGCTGCTGAGCCTGCGCACCGCCGCCGCCAGCACCGTGCTGTGCCTGCTGCTGGGCGTCCCGCTGGCGCTCGTGCTGGCCCGCGGCACCCTCCCGGGGCTGCGGGTCCTGCGCTCGGTCGTGCTGCTGCCGCTCGTGCTGCCCCCCGTCGTGGGGGGCCTGGCGCTGCTGTACGCGCTGGGGCGGCGCGGGCTGCTGGGGCCCGCGCTGTCCGTCGCCGGGATCGAGGTGGCGTTCACGACGGCGGCCGTCGTCATCGCGCAGACGTTCGTGTCGCTGCCGTTCCTCGTCCTCAGCCTCGAGGGGGCCCTGCGCAGCGCCGGCCCCCGGTACGACGCCGTGGCCGCCACCCTCGGCGCGCGGCCCAGCCGCGTCCTGCTCCGCGTCACGCTGCCGCTCGTCGGCCCCGGGCTGCTGTCCGGCGCGGTGCTCGCCTTCGCCCGCGCCCTCGGGGAGTTCGGCGCGACGCTCACGTTCGCCGGCAGCGCCCAGGGCGTCACCCGCACGCTGCCGCTGGAGGTCTACCTCCAGCGCGAGACCGACCCCGACGCCGCCGCCGCCCTGTCGCTGCTGCTGGTCGTCGTCGCCGTCGTCGTGGTCGTCGCCGTCCGGGGACGGCGGGGCACCCCGTGAGCCTGGAGGTCGACGTCGCGTTCGCCCCCCGCGCGCTGGCCGTGCGCTGCGAGGTCGCCGCCGGGGAGGTCCTGGCCGTCCTGGGGCCCAACGGGGCGGGGAAGTCGACGCTGCTGGCGCTGCTCGCCGGGCTGCTGCGGCCCACCGCGGGCCGCGTCGTGCTCGACGGCCGGGTCCTGGCCGACGACCGCACCCGCGTCCCGCCGCACCGGCGCGGCGTGGGGCTGCTCGCCCAGGACCCGCTCCTGTTCCCGCACCTGAGCGTCGAGGACAACGTCGCGTTCGGCCCGCGCAGCGCCGGGGCGTCGCGGCGGCGGGCCCGGGCCCGGGCCGCCGGCCTGCTCGCCGAGGTCGGGGCCGCCGGCTTCGCCGCCCGCCGCCCCCACGAGCTGTCCGGCGGGCAGGCCCAGCGGGTCGCCCTGGCCCGCGCGCTGGCCGCCGAGCCGCGGCTGCTGCTGCTCGACGAACCGCTCGCCGCGCTCGACGTCACCGCCGCCCCCGAGGTGCGGCAGGTCCTGCGCCGCGTCCTGCGCGGCGGCGACCGCACCGCCGTCCTCGTCACCCACGACCCCCTGGACGCCCTCGCCCTCGCCGACCGCGTCGTGGTCCTCGACGCCGGCCGCGTCGTGGAGCGCGGCGCCGTCCAGGACGTCCTGACCACCCCGCGCAGCGCGTTCGGCGCCCGCCTGGCCGGGCTGGTGCTGCTGCCGGGCACCCTCACCGCCGACGGCCTGCGCGCCGACGACGGCACCGCCGTCAGCGGGCGCGTGCACGGCGCCGCCGGGGAACGCGGCGTCGCCCTGTTCAGCCCGTCCGCCGTCGCCGTCCACGCCGCCGACCCCGGCGGCAGCCCCCGCAACCGGTGGCCCGCGCACGTCGTCGACGTCAGCCCCCGCGGCGACGTCGTCCGCGTCCGGGCCCGGGCCGCGGTGGGGGAGGTGCTGGCCGACGTCACCGTCGCCGCGGCCGCCGAGCTCGACCTCACCCCGGGCGCGACCGTCCACCTCGCGGTCAAGGCGACCGCCGTGCAGGTCCACCCCACGAGGTGAGGGCGGTGAGACCTTCGGTGGACGCGCCCGTTCACAGCGGACCCGTAGGTTCGGTGGCGTGCTCGTCCTCGACAACATCACCCGCCGGTTCGGGGACCGTCTCGCGCTCGACGACGTCAGCCTCAGCGTCCCCGACGGGCGCATGGTCGGGTTCGTCGGCGCGAACGGTGCCGGGAAGACCACCACGATGCGGATCGCCCTGGGGGTGCTCGCCGCCGACTCCGGGTCGGTGACGTTCCGCGGGCAGGTCCCCGACCTCGCCACCCGCCGCCGCTTCGGCTACATGCCCGAGGAGCGCGGCCTCTACCCCAAGGGCCGCCTCCTGGAGCAGCTCGTCTTCCTCGCCCGCCTGCACGGCGTCGACGGCGCCGCCGCCGCGCGCCGCGGCCAGGAGCTGCTGGACCGCCTCGGCCTGGGGGAGCGCTCCCGCGACAAGCTGGAGTCGCTGTCGCTGGGCAACCAGCAGCGCGTGCAGGTCGCCGCCTCCCTCATCCACGACCCCGAGCTGCTCGTCCTCGACGAGCCGTTCTCCGGCCTGGACCCGCTGGCCGTCGACGCGATGGCCGAACTGCTGCGGGAGAAGACCGCCGCCGGGGTCGGGGTGCTGTTCTCCAGCCACCAGCTCGACCTCGTCGACCGCCTCTGCGACGACCTGGTGATCCTGCACGGCGGCCGCGTCGTCGCCTCGGGCGAACCGGAGAAGCTGCGCCGCGAACGCGGCGGGTCCCGCTACGAGCTGGTCTCCGACGCCGACCTCGACTGGCTGCGCGACGTCCCCGGCGTCCGGGTCCTCGAGCGCCGCCCCCACGGCGTCGTCCTCGAACTGCCCGACGACACCGCCGGCCTGGACCAGCGGGTCCTGGCCGAAGCCGTCCGCCGCGGGCCCGTCCGGTCGTTCGCGCCGCTGCTGCCCACCTTGTCCGAACTGTTCCAGGAGGTGTCCCGGTGAAGGGCCAGTGGTGGATCGTCGCCCAGCGGGAGATGACCGAACGGCTGCGGGACAAGGGGTTCATCTTCTCCACCGTCCTGCTGTTCGTCATCGTCGCGCTCGCCGCCGTGCTGCCGGGGGTGATCTCGGGCGGCTCGAACGACTACGACGTGGCCGTCACCGGGGACTCCCGCCCCTACGTCGAGACCGCCCAGCCGGGGGAGAGCCCCGACGACCGGGTCGTGCTGCGCGACCAGCCCGACGCGGCCGCCGCCGAGCGGGCCGTCCGGGACGGCGACGTCGACGCGGCGGTGCTCGTCACCGGCACCGGGACGGTCATCGTCGGCGACCGCACCGTGCCGGACACCCTCACCGGCGTCCTCACCGCGCGGATCAGCGCCGCGCAGACCGTCGCCGGGTTCGAGGCCCTCGGGGTCGGCGCCGACGACGTGCGGGCGGTCCTGTCGCTGCCGCCGCCGACCACGGTGCTGCTGGCCCCCGACGCGGTGGACCCCTTCACGGTCTACCTGCTCGGCCTGGCCTTCGCCGTGCTGTTCTTCCAGATCGTCGTCATCTTCGGGTACTCGATCGCGCAGAGCGTCGTGCAGGAGAAGCAGACCCGCGTCATCGAGCTCCTGGTGACCACCGTCCCGGTGCGGCAGCTGCTCATCGGCAAGATCCTCGGCAACGGCCTGCTGGCGTTCGGGCAGATCCTGCTGCTCGTCGCCGCCGGGGTCGTCGCGCTGCGCATCGCCCAGCCCGAGCTGCTGGAGTCGATCCCCGGCATCCCCACCGCCGCCGCCTGGTTCCTGGTGTTCTTCGTCCTCGGGTTCGCGATGCTGTCGTGCCTGTGGGCGGCCGCCGGGGCCATGGCCAGCCGGCTGGAGGACCTGCAGTCCACCGCCACCCCGGTGCAGATGTTCGTGATGCTGCCGTTCTTCGCCTCGTTCCTGGCCAACGAGCCGGGGGCGCTGCAGACGGCCCTGTCCTACATCCCGCTGTCCTCGCCGATGGTCATGCCCAAGCGGGTCGTCCAGGGCGACGTCGCGCTGTGGGAGCCGCTGCTGTCCCTGGGCGTCATCGCCGTCACCGCGGTGCTGTTCGTGGCGGTCGCGCGACGGCTGTACGAGAACAGCCTGCTGCAGACGGGGCGCTCGCTGGGCTTCAAGTCGGCCTGGAGGAAGGCCGCCTGACACCTGGGAGGATCCCCGGGTGAGTGAACAGGAGCAGCGGGTCGTCGGCGTCGGACCCTGGGAGGGGACCTGGCCCGACGACCCGCGGTACGACCCGGAGCTGCTGCGCGAGGGGGACCGCCGCAACGTCGGGGACGAGTACCGCTACTGGTCGAACGCGGCGATCGTCGCCGACCTCGACACCCGCCGGAACCCGCTGCACGTCGCGGTGGAGAACTGGCAGCACGACGCGAACATCGGGTCCGTCGTCCGCACCGCGAACGCCGTGAACGCCGCCGGCGCGCACGTCGTGGGCCTCAAGCGCTGGAACCGGCGCGGGGCGATGGTCACCGACCGGTACCTCAGCACCCACCACCACGCCGACGTGGCGGCGCTCGCGGCCTGGGCGGCCGAGCGGGACCTGCCGATCGTGGGCGTCGACAACGTGGAGGGGTCGGTGCCGCTGGAGACGTACGACCTGCCGCGCGCGTGCGTGATGCTGTTCGGGCAGGAGGGTCCCGGGCTGACCGCGGAGGCCGTCGGCCACTGCGTCGACGTCCTCGCGATCGCCCAGTTCGGGTCGACGCGCTCGATCAACGTGGGGGCCGCCGCGGCCGTCGCGATGCACGCGTGGGTGCGCCGGCACGTCTTCGGCCAGCGCCCCACCGCCCACCCGTGATCGAGGAGCGGGGGGGGCGGGGGGGCCGGGGGCGCCGCCGCCGGCGGGGGGGGGTGGGGCGGGGGGGGGGCGGGGGCGCGGGGGGGGGGGGGGGGGGGGGGGGG
>NZ_JBJLSK010000041.1:0-32345 GCF_050871965.1 Kineococcus lubricus | reverse complement strand
GCCGGGGAACCCCCGGGTTCCCCGGCCGCCGCGGACCCGTTCGCGGGGAACGGGTCTCAGACCTGGCGGTAGTCCTGGTCGGAGTCCAGTTCCCCACCCCGGGAGGCGTCCACGTCGGGTTCCTCCTGGGCGAGCCGCTCGGAGAGCGTCTCCTCGTCCCGGTCGCCGTCGCGGATCAGCCCCGCCGTCGCGTTGGACAGGTGCTGGTCCGGCTCCCAGGTGTCGTCCTGGTCGTCGGCTTCCAGCGTGTCCGTCGCCAGGTTGCCGGGGTCGTCGGGGTCCCCCAGCGAGGAGTCCGCCGCGCGCAGGTCGGGGTCATCGACTTCAGGAACCTCGTCACTCATGGTCGAAGCCTCGGCCAGGGCGCGGGGCAGGGCAACTCAGGGTCCGGCGGGCCGCTCAGCGCATGGTGTCGAGGATGGAGGTCAGGTCCTCCAGCGTCGTGCGCGGGTTGACGATCGCGAACCGCGCGTTGGGGCGCCCGCCGTGGCTGCTCGGGGTCACGAACGCCAGTTGCCGGTCCAGCAACCGGGCCGACCACGCGTCGTAGTCCGCCCTCGACCAGCCCACCCGCTCGAACACGACGACCGACAGCTGCGGTGGCCGCACCAGCGCCAGTTCCGGTCGCTGCTCGACGACCGCGCCGACCTGCTCGGCCAGGTCGATCGCCGCGTCGATCGCCACCCGGTAGGCACCGGCGCCGTAGGTGGCCAGGGAGAACCACGTCGGCAGTCCCCGGGGCCGCCGGGTGAGGTGCGCGGCGAAGTCCGACGGGCTCCAGTCGGTCGTCTCCGTCAGGGTGTCCAGGTACTCGGCGTGCTGGGTGTGGGCCCGGCGAGCGTGCTCCGGTGCCCGGTAGATCAGCGCGCACGCGTCGAACGGGGCGAACAGCCACTTGTGCGGGTCCACGATGACGGAGTCGGCGTGCTCCACCCCGGCGAACAGCCCGCGCCGGCGCGGGGACAGCATCGCCGCCAGCCCGTAGGCCCCGTCCACGTGCAACCAGACCCCCCGCGCGGTGGTGACCCCGGCGATGCCCCGCACGTCGTCGACGATCCCGAAGTTCGTCGACCCCGCGGTCGCCACGACCGCGAAGACCCGGTCCCCGTGCTCGTCCAGCGCCGCCCGGACCCCCTCGGCCCGCAGGACCCCACCGGCGTCCGGGGCGACCGCCACCACGTCGACGTCCATGACCCGGGCCGCGGACGCGATCGAGGAGTGCGCCTCCGCGCTGCACACCACCACCCAGCGGTCCGGCGACCGGCCCAGGCCGCGGGCGTGGTCGCGCGCCGCGACCAGCGCCGAGAGGTTCCCCAGGGTCCCGCCCTGGACGAACACGCCACCGGCACCGGACGGCAGGCCGAACTCGTCCGCCAGCCACCGCAGCACCTCGTTCTCGGCGTGCACCGCCCCGGCACCCTCCAGCCACGAGCCGCCGTACAGGGCGCTCGCGGACACCACGATGTCGAACGCGGCCGCCGCCTTGGACGGTGCGGACGGGATGAACGACAGGTACCGCGGGTGGTCGGTGGTGATGCAGGCCGGGGCCAGGACGTGCTCGAAGACGGCCAGCGCCTTCGCCGCCCCGATGCCGTCCTCGGTGATGGCGGGCAGGGCCAGCCGGCGCAGCTCGGCCGGGCTCATCGGCTTGTCGAGCGGGACGTCCCTGCTCGTCAGCCGGTTCCGCGAGTACTCCAGCACGAGGTCGACGACCGCCTCGTTCTCGGTGGTCACTGCGTGCATCCGCGGCGCGGCGTCGTCGTGCATGCGTCGTTCGTCTCCCGGTCGGGGCCCGGCGCGGCGCGACGGGGCGGGCCTGCGGAGGCGGGGGTCGGCGTCCGGGCGGAAGGCGCCGGACGGGTCGTCCTCCACGCTAGGGCGGGCCTCGCGCCGGTTCAAGACGCATCCGCTGCGGGTGGGCGCAAGGACCAGCCGGCCCAGGCTCCCCGACCGTCGATCCGTTGCGCCGCAGCCCCGGTCGGCGGCCACGGAACCGCGTCCGGGGACGGGAACGGGCCCTCACCCGGGGAGGGTGAGGGGCCGTTCCCACGGCCTCAGGCCTGCGTCGGCCGCAGCGTCAGGCTGATCGAGTTGATGCAGTAGCGCTGGTCCGTCGGCGTCGGGTAGCCCTCACCCTCGAAGACGTGCCCCAGGTGCGATCCGCAGGTCGCGCAGCGGACCTCGACGCGGCGCATCCCCAGGGAGTCGTCCTCCAGCAGTTCCACGGCGTCGGACTGCTTCGGGTCGTAGAACGAGGGCCACCCGCAGTGCGAGGCGAACTTCTCGCTGCTGGTGAACAGCTCGGCGCCGCACGCCCGGCAGGCGTAGACGCCCTCGGTGGTGGTGTCCTCGTACTCACCGGTGAAGGGGCGCTCGGTCCCGGCCTGGCGCAGGACGTGGTACTCGGCCGGGTCCAGCTGCGCGCGCCACTCCTCGTCGGTCTTGGTCACGGTGTAGGTCTTGCCGCTGGTCTGAGGGGTGTGCGCAGTCATGTCCGGTCCAACCCCGGCGGCGTGGGCCGTGTTCCTCAGCCCAGCCGCGTGGTGCCCGCGTACACGTGCAGGACCGGGACCCCGAACGCGTCCCGCGCCTTGGAGGCCCAGTCGGCGTGGAAGGTGTCCTCCACCGCGTGCGGGCGGGTCACCACGACGAGCTCGCGGGCGTCGGGACCGGCGGCCAGGGCGCTGCGCACCGCGGGCATCGGGTCGTCCTCGGTGGTGCGGCCGGTCACCGTCAGCCCCTGCGCGCGCAGCGCCTCCACGGTGACCCGCAGCGCGGTCTCGGCGTCGGCGCGGGCCTCGGCGGGGTCGGGGCGGCGCTGGCGCAGCTCCTCCACGGCCTCGCGCAGCTCACCCAGGGTGAGGCGGTCGAGCACGTCCGCCAGCAGGTTGCGGTGCGTGTCGGCCGGCACGAGCACGACGTGCCGCACGTCCTGGCCCTCGGCGCGCTCGGCCGCGTGCAGCTGCGCGACGTTGCGGGCGTCGACGTCGCCGAAGGCCTCCTCGGTCAGCACGACGACGGTCCAGGGCTGGGTCTCTCCGGTCGGCACGCTGGTGACCCTAACGGGGGCGCCCGCACCCGGCAGCGCGGTGTCGGGCAGGATCGGGGCGTGATCAGCGCCGCGCCGTCCCGCCGGGTCGTCCCGGTGCTCCTGTTCGGCGCGGCCGGACTGGCGCACCTGCTGCGCCCGGAGGGCTTCGACGCCATCGTGCCGCGCGCCCTGCCCGGCCCGGCCCGGGCGTGGACGACGGGGTCGGGGGTGGCCGAGCTGGCGCTGGCCGCGGGGTTCGCGGTGCCCCGCACGCGCCGGTGGACCGCCCGCCTCGCCGCCGCCTTCCTCGTCGCGGTGTGGCCGGCGAACGTGCAGATGGCCCTCGACGCCTGGCCCGCGGGCTCGCGCCGGCGGCGCCTGGTCACCGCGGTCCGCGTCCCGCTGCAGGTGCCGCTCGTCCGCCTCGTCCTGCGCGCGGGCCGGTGAGGGGCCGCACCGCGGCCGCGGTGAGCGCCGCGGCCGCCACCGTCACCGGGGCCGCCGCCCTGACCGGGGTCGCGGTGTCCTTCGCGCGGGCCGTCGTCACCCCGCGCCGGCACCGGCCCGACGACCTGGAGGTCCTGCAGGTCGGCCCGCGCCGCGTCGTGCTGTCGGTGACCGCCGACACCGTCGTGCCCGGCCGGTACGGGGTGTGGACCGACGGCGGGCGGGGGCACTTCCGCGTCGGGGACGTCCTGGAACGGACCGGCGAGCGCGTCACCCGCGAACTGCTCGGCGTCGACCACGGCGTCCCCGCTCCCGGCGCCGGCCGCTGGAACCAGTACTACTACGCGGGGGACCCCACCTCGGCCCTCGGCCTGGAGCACGAGGACGTGCTGGTGCCCAGCGAGGTCGGGGACCTGCCGTGCTGGTTCGTGCCCGCCGCCGGGGGGCACGACACCTGGGCCGTCCTCGTGCACGGCCGCGGTGCGACCCGCGAGGAGGCGCTGCGCGCCCTGCCCGTGCTGCACGGGCTCGGCCTGCCGTGCCTGGTCCCCAGCTACCGCAACGACGCCGACGCGGTCGAGGTGGAACCCGGGCTCTACGGCCTCGGGGACACCGAGTGGCACGACGTCGAGGCCGTCGCCCGGTACGCGCTGGAGCGCGGTGCGCGCCGGCTGCTGGTCGTCGGCTGGTCGATGGGCGGGGCGATCCTGCTGCAGCTCGTCGCCCGGTCCCCGCTGGCCGAGCACGTCGCCGCCCTCGTCCTCGACGGCCCCGTCGTCGACTGGTACGACGTCCTGGACCACCAGGCCCGCCAGCGCGGCGTCCCGATCCGCCTGGGGCGCTACGGGTTGCAGCTGCTGGGGCACCCCGTGGGCCGGCGTCTGGTGGGGCTGGAGGGCCCGGTGGACCTGCGGAGGATGGACTGGGTGAGCCGCGCGGACGAACTCGCCCTGCCGGTGCTGCTCCTGCACTCCGACGCCGACGACTACGTCCCGTCGGGTCCGTCACAACGGCTGGCGCAGGCCCGTCCCGATCTGGTGACCTACGTCGCGAGCAGCACCGCCCGGCACACCAAGGAGTGGAACGTCGACCCGGCGGGCTGGGAAGCGGCGGTCGGGGAGTTCGTGGGGTCGAAACTGGAGGTCGGTCGTTGAGCGTCGCGCGGGCTGTGTGGACCACCGGGCCGGGTCAGGCGGAACTGCGCGAGGAGTTCCTGCCCGTCATCGGCGCCGCCGACGTCGAGGTGCGCACGGAGTTCTCCGCCGTCAGCCGCGGCACCGAGGCGCTCGTCCTGGCCGGGGGCGTGCCGCCCAGCCAGCACGACGCGATGCGCGCGCCGTTCCAGTCCGGGGAGTTCCCGTTCCCCGTCAAGTACGGCTACCTGTCCGTCGGGGTCGTCGAGCAGGCCGGGGCCCGGGTGCCCGACCTCGTGGGGCGCAGGGTGTTCTGCCTGCACCCGCACCAGGACCGGTACGTCGTGCCGGCCTCGGCGGTGCTGCCCGTGCCCGCCGCGGTCCCGGCCGGGCGGGCGGTCCTGGCCGGGATGCTGGAGACGGCCGTGAACGGCGTCTGGGACGCCGGGCTGGGGATCGGCGACCGGGTCAGCGTCGTCGGCGCCGGGGTCCTGGGGCTGCTGGTGGCGACGCTGGCGGCGCGGGTGCCGGGCACGGACGTCGAGGCCGTCGACGTGCGCACCGAACGCGCCGCGACCGCCGAGCGGCTGGGTTTCCGGCTCGTCGCCCCCGACGACGCCCGCCGCGAGCGCGACGTCGTCCTGCACACCAGCGGTACCGGCCCGGGCCTGACGACGGGTCTGCAGCTGCTGGGCGACGAGGGGTTGCTCACCGAGCTCAGCTGGTACGGCGACCGGACCGTGGAGGTCGGCCTGGGGGAGGGTTTCCACGCCCGCCGGCTGACGATCCGCGCCTCCCAGGTCGGCCGGGTCCCCCCGGCCCGCGCGCCGCGCTGGACGACGCGGCGACGGCTGGCGCTGGCGCTGGACCTGCTGGCGGACGAGACGTTCGACGCGCTGCTGGACGGGGTCACCCCGTTCGCCGAGGCCGCGCAGGTGCTGCCGCGCGTCGCGGCCCCCGGCGGCGACGCCCTGTGCCACCGCTTCAGCTACTGAGGGCCGACCGGCCCGGGCCGCCCGTCCAGGGTTTCCCCAGCTGAGGGCGAGGGGTTCCCCAGCGCGGGGCCGCAGGGTGGTCCTGCGCCCGCGGCGTCGCGGGCGGGCAGACCTCAGGAGGACGCGATGGTCAGGCAGCGCACCGGGCGGGGCCCGCTGACGGTCGACCTGGAGGGGGCGGGCACGGCGCGGCCGCGGCTGTACGTGCGGGACGGTTCCGGGCTCGTCGTCGTGCTGCCCGTCCCGGACCGGGCGGTGCCCGTCGTCCGCGCCCACCTGGCCGGACCGGAGGAGCGGGCGGGGGAGTGCGACCTCGAACTGCTCGACGAGCGCGGGCAGGTCGCCTTGCGGTGGGGGAGCTTCACCCGCGCCGGGCGGGCGGCCGCGCTGGCCGCGGTGCTGCTGGCCTGCGACCGGACGCTGGCCGCGGCCCGGGTCGTGGCCCGCGCGGCGGGCTCGGCGCCGGCGGGTGCCTGCGCGCCGTCGTGAGCGCGGCCGGGCGCGTCACAGCGCGAGCGCACCGACCAGGGCGGCTCCGGCGACGACCGCCCAGGCCGGTGCCTTCCACGCCGTGAGGGCCGTGAAGGCGAGCGCGGCGACGGCCAGCGTGGCCGGCGAGGTGACGCCGTGGGTGAACACCGGGTCGTACAGGGCCGCGCCCAGCAGCCCCACGACCGCCGCCCCGGCCCCGGCCAGGGCCCGCTGGGCGCGCGGGGAACGCCGCAGCCGTTCCCAGAACGGCAGCGCCCCGGCCACCAGCAGCGCCGAGGGCGCGAAGATCGAGACCAGGGCGATCGCCGCACCGGCCAGACCGGTCGGGTCGGTGGTGCGGACTGCCCCGAGGTGGGCGGCGAAGGTGAACAGCGGCCCCGGGACGGCCTGCGCGGCCGCGTAGCCGGCCAGGAAGTCCTCCTGGGTGACCAGTCCGCGCTGGACGGTCTCGGCGTCCAGCAGCGGCAGCACCACGTGGCCGCCGCCGAAGACGAGGGCCCCGGCGCGGTAGGAGCTGTCGACGAGGCCGACCGCGGCGTCGCCCGTCGCGGCGGCCAGCACGGGCAGCAGGAGCAGCAGGAGCGCGAACAGCGCGAGCAGGAGCACGCCGGTGCGCGGGCGCAGCGGGACGGTGAAGGCGTCCTCGGGGTCGGCGGGGGTCACCTCGTGACGCAGCCACAGCAGGGCGAGCACGACGCCGGCGGCGAGGGCGGCGACCTGCCCGGCGGCGGTGGGCACCAGGACCGCGACGACCAGGGCGAGGACGGCGAGGGTGGCGCGAGGGCGGTCGGGGGCCAGGGTGCGGGTCATGCCGAGGACGGCGTGGGCCACGACGGCGACGGCCGCGGCGGCCAGGCCCCGCAGCCACCCGGCGCCGGGGTCCGCGCCGGCGGCGCCGACGCCGAGGGCGAAGGCGGTCAGCAGCAGCGCCGAGGGCAGGGTGAAGGCCGTCCAGGCGGCCAGCATGCCCAGCGGCCCGGCGCGCCGCAGGCCCAGCGCCATGCCGACCTGGCTGGAGGCCGGGCCGGGCAGGAACTGGCACAGCGCGACGAGGTCGGCGTAGGCGCGCTCGCTCAGCCAGCGGCGCCGCACGACGAAGGCCTCGCGGAAGTACCCCAGGTGCGCGACGGGGCCGCCGAAGGAGGTCAGGCCCAGGACGAGGAAGGCGGAGAACACCTCCCGCACCGACCCCGCCCGGGTGCCGGGCGCGGCGCCGGTGCCGGCGGTGCGGTCGACGGGCGAGCTCACGCCGGGGTGCTGGAGGTGCCGAGGCGGCGGGTGAGGTCGTCGACGCGGGCGGCGATGTCGTCGCGCACCAGCGCCATCCGCGGCGCGCCCTCGATGCCGCGCAGGGAGGGCTCGTCGGTCTCCCACACCTCCACCGGGGTGCCCCCCACCGGCTCGACCTGCGCTTCGGAGCCGAGGACGACGACGAGGTCGGCGTCGCGGACCATGTCCTCGCTCAGCTGCTTCGGCGCCTGGTCGGAGATGTCGACGCCGACCTCGCGCAGGCTCTGCACCGACTGCGCGTTCAGGGCGCTGCCGGCCCGGGTCCCGGCGGAGTCGACCTCGACGTCGAGGCGCGCCCGGCGGGCGGCCCGGCGCAGGAGGCCGGCGGCCATCTGGGACTTGCCGCCGTTCTTGACGCAGACGAACAGGACGCGGGGGGCGGTCACGGTGGGGGTCTCCTCAGCAGGCACGGGACGAGGGGCGGGACGGGGGCGTCGGGGTGGCCAGGACGGCGGCCAGGGCGTCGAGGGCCTCGGGGACGATCCTGAAGTAGGCCCACACCCCCCGCTTGTCCCGGGTCAGCAGCCCCGCCTCGACGAGGACCTTCAGGTGGTGCGAGACGGTCGGCTGGCTCAGGCCCAGCGGTTCGATCAGGTCGCACACGCACGCCTCGCCGCCCTCGTGGGCGGCGACGAGGGACAGCAGGCGCAGCCGCGCCGGGTCGGCGATCGCCTTGAGGGTGCGGGCCAGCGTCGCCGCCTCGTCCGCGCCGAGGGGCCGGCGGGTCAGCGGGGCGCAGCAGGCGACGGTGCCGCGTGCGGGTCCACCCGTCGCCGGGCCGGACGCCGCCGGCCCGGGTGCGGTGGGGGTCGTGGTCGCCACGGCCCGAGTATGACCTCCCGCATTCACCTCCGTCTATATTGACCGAGGTCGATGCGCTGTGCCGCCGTCGGCGGTCGTCGAGGTGGAGGAGCAGCTGGTGAGCGACCTGGTCGCCGAGAACCCCCGGGGCGGCACCCGGACCCCGGTCCTGGCGCGGCTGTCGGTGCTGGACCGCTTCCTGCCGGTGTGGATCATCGCGGCCATGGCCCTCGGACTGCTGCTGGGCCGACTCGTCCCCGGCCTGGACGACGCCCTCGGCGCGGTGGAGGTCGGCTCGATCAGCCTGCCCATCGCCGTGGGCCTGCTGCTGATGATGTACCCGGTGCTGGCCAAGGTCCGCTACTTCGAGACCGGCCGCGTCGCCGCCGACCGCGGGCTCATGGTCGCCTCCCTGGTCCTGAACTGGCTGGTGGGGCCGGCGCTGATGTTCGCCCTGGCCTGGCTGCTGCTGCCCGACCAGCCGGAGCACCGCACGGGACTGGTGATCGTCGGCCTGGCCCGCTGCATCGCCATGGTGCTGATCTGGAACGACCTCTCCTGCGGGGACCGGGAGGCCGCCGCCGTCCTGGTCGCGATCAACTCGGTCTTCCAGATCCTCGCCTTCGCCGCCCTCGGGTGGTTCTACCTGCAGGTCCTGCCCGGGTGGCTGGGCCTGCCCACCACCTCGGCCGAGTTCTCCGTCGGCGCGATCGTCGTCTCGGTGCTGGTGTTCCTGGGCATCCCGCTGGTCGCCGGTTTCGCCACCCGCACGCTGGGCGAGCGGGCCCGCGGACGGGCCTGGTACGAGGACCGCTTCCTGCCCAGGATCGGCCCGGTGGCGCTGTACGGGCTGCTGTTCACCATCGTCATGCTCTTCGCCCTGCAGGGCGACGCCATCACCAGCCAGCCCGGCGACGTCGCCCGCATCGCCCTGCCGCTGCTGGCCTACTTCGCGATCGTGTTCACGGGCTCCTTCGCCCTGGGCCGTGCGATCGGCCTGAGTTACGCCAAGACCTCCACGCTGTCCTTCACCGCGACGGGCAACAACTTCGAACTGGCCATCGCGGTGGCCATCGGCACCTTCGGCGTCACCTCCGGGCAGGCCCTGGCCGGAGTCGTCGGCCCGCTGATCGAGGTGCCCGTCCTTGTCGCTCTGGTCCACGTGGCCCTGTGGGCCGGGCGGCGCTTCTTCCCCGGCGACCCCACCGTCCCGGCGCCCTCCCGGAGCAGGTGAGGGCCCACCGCCCCCGTCCGGGCGAGGTCGTGCGGCGATGTCCAGACACCTCTCAGGTTTCGGTGCGGGTTACCGATGGGAGGGCGACCCGGCCCCCCGGGCCCTGTCCCCGGCGTCCCCGCGCGTTCCCGCGTGCTGCGACGTGGTGCGTGCCGCGCTCCACCGCAGGCGGCCGGCGGCAGGTCGTCGCTGCCTGGAAGGCCCTCGTGAACCGACTGCGGAACCTGAACGTCGCCTCGAAGTTGTTCGCCGGTTTCGGCGTGGTCTGCCTGCTGATGGCCGTGATCGCCGGCCTCGGCATCAACCGGCTGGGTTCGGCCCAGGCCAACCTGTCGTTGATGTCCACCGCCGGGGTCGGTTCGGCGCAGCACCTCAGCGACGTCCGCGCCGCCTACCTGCAGGTGCGCATGGACATCACCAACGCCGCGCTGGCCATGACGGCCGCCGACATCGAGACCGGCATCGAGGCGATGGGGGCCACCGACGCCGTCCTGGACGAGGCGTGGCAGGCCTACCAGGCGGGTGACCCCGGCTCGGAGGCGGCGGACCGGGCGACGTTCGAGGACCTCCTGGCCCAGTACCGCGACGCGCGCGAGGACCTGATCACCCTGGCCCGGGTCCAGGACATCGACGGGTACATCGCGCACCGCAACGCCGCCGTCGCCCCGATCGCCAAGCAGATCACCGAGACCCTCGGCGCCCTGGCCCAGGGTGAGGCCGCGGCGGCGGGGGCCCTGACCGCGGACGGTTCGTCGGACTACCACGCCGCGGTCACGCTGCTGCTGGTCATCGGTGCGGTCGCGCTGGTGGTGGCCGTGGTGGTGGCCGTCGTGGTGGCCCGGTCGGTGGCCGGTCCGCTGGCCAAGGTCCTGCACGTGGTGCGGGGTCTGGCCGAGGGCCGCCTGGACCAGCGCGTGGGGATCGAGACCCGCGACGAGGTCGGTCAGCTGGCCGCGGCCCTCGACGTGACCACCGAGCGGCTGACCGAGACGATGCGCCGCATCGCCGGCAACGCGACCACGCTGGCTGCTTCCAGTGAGGAGCTGACCACGGTGGCCACCCAGCTGTCGTCGGGGGCGGAGGAGGCCGCCACCCAGGCTCAGGTCGTCTCGGCGGCGACGGAGGAGATCAGCGCGAACATCGGGACGGTGGCTGCGGCCGGGGACCAGATGAGCTCGGCGATCCGGGAGATCGCCTCCTCCACCGCTGAGGCGTCTTCGACCGCCGCCAGCGCGGTCTCGGCTGCCGGTGCGGCTGGGGACACCTTGGAGCGGTTGTCGGCTTCGAGCCGGGAGATCGGTGAGGTGGTCAAGCTGATCACCTCCATCGCCGAGCAGACGAACCTGCTGGCGTTGAACGCCACCATCGAGGCGGCGCGGGCCGGGGAGATGGGCAAGGGCTTCGCGGTGGTGGCCGGTGAGGTCAAGGAGCTGGCGCAGCAGACCGCGCGGGCGACCGAGGAGATCATCTCGAAGGTGGATGCGACGCAGGCTGACGCGACCGCCGCCGCCGGGGCGTTGACGGAGATCACCGAGGTGATCGCGCGGATCGACGGGTTGCAGGCCACGATCGCGGCGGCGGTGGAGGAGCAGTCGGCGACCACCTCGGAGATGGTGCGCAACGTGACGGAGGTGTCGACGGGGTCCCAGGAGATCGCCTCGAACATCTCCGGGATCGCGGCGGCGGCTGATCAGACGACGTCGGGGGCCACGCACACGGCGACCACTGCTGGTGAGGTGTCGCGTTCGGCGGCGGAGTTGAACGAGCTGGTCGCGACCTTCACCCTGCCCCGCACCTGACGGACCGACCACCACGGCGGTCGGGGGACCCGCACCCGGGCCCCCGACCGCCTCAAGGTTCCGGCCCCGCGTGCCGAAGGAGCCGGAGGGGACCGTCCCCGCCGGGCGATGGAGGCGCGAACTGCACACCACCACGACTCCGCCGGCGCACCCGCCGGCGCGGGCGACGCCCAGCCGTCGCCGGTGGCTGCCGCACGGCACCCCGCTGCCCGACGAGATCTGGCGCGGACGTCACCGCACCTTCCTGCTCATCACCTGGCTGGCCGCGCTCGTGGTGTCGGGCTGGGCCGCGCTCGTCGTCGGCCCCGTGCACGCGCTGCTGGACTGCCTGCCCATCGTCGCCGCCGCCTGCGCCGCCACCGCGCTCAGCGGGGTCACGGTGCGCGGGACCACCGCCACGAGCCGGCGCTGGGGGCGCGAGGCGGCCTCGTGCGCGGTCACCGTCGCGCTGATGACCGTTGCGGCGCTGGCCGTGCACCTGTCCGAGGGGCAGATCGAGGCGCACTTCCTCTTCTTCATCGCCGTCGGCGCCGCCGCCTCGTACCAGACGTGGGCCCCGTTCCTGACCGCCGTCGGGTTCGTGGTCGTGCACCACGGCGTCCTGGCCTCCACCTCCGAGCACGAGATCTTCAACCACCCCGCCGGGCAGCAGCACCCGTGGTTGTGGTCGCTGCTGCACGGCGGCCTGCTCGCGCTGGCCGCCGCGGTCGGCATCGCCTCCTGGCGCGCCGAGGAGTCGGTGCGCGCCCACCTGAGCGCGCTGGGCGCGCGCAGCCGGCTGATCGTGGACAGCGTCGACGACGGCGTCGTGGCCCTGGACGGCGAGGGCCGCGTGGTGGAGGCCAACCCGGCGGCGGTGCGCCTGCTGGGCGCCGGGCCGCTGACCGGGCGGCGGCTGGCCGACCTGCTCCACGTCCCCGGCGACGACGGGTGCCGGCCGGTGCCCGCCTCGTCGACCGCCTCGTCGCCCGCGGCCCCGGGGTCCGCCTCGCTCCCGGGCCCGGCCGGGTTGCGCTGCGCCCACCGGCCCGACGGTTCGTGCACGCCGGTGGCGGTCAGCGCGCTGCCGGTGCACGGCGACGACCGCGTCCGGGGGGTGGCCACCGTGCGGGACCTGTCCAGCCTGGTGCGGGCCGACAGCGCCGAGCGCGCCCTGCTGGAACTCGCCGAGCGCGAGCAGGCCCAGCGCCGCGACGTCGCCGCGCTGCTGGAGGCGGTGCGCCCGGCGGCGCTGGAGGTGGCGGGCCTGGAGGTGGGCGTCGCCTACGAGCCGGCGGCCCAGGCCCCCGCCGGTGGGGACCTGTACGACTGGCTGGTGCTGCCGGACGGGCGGGTGCTGCTGGTGGTGGTCGACGCGATGGGCCGGGGCACCGCCGCCACCCGCGAGGCGCTGGCGGTCACCACGACGCTGCGCACCCTGGCGGTGGCCGGCTGCCCGCTGGAGGACCTCGTCGCCCGCGCCGGCGCGGTGCTGGAGGTCACCCACCCGCAGGCCATGGCCACCGTGCTCCTGGCCGTGGTCGAACCCGCCACCGGACGGGTGCGCCTGGCCGGCGGCGGGCACCCGCCGGCGATCGCCGTCACCGCGGGTGCGGCCCGGCAGGTGCCCGCCGACGGTCTCGGCATCGGGTACCTGCAGCCGGGCAGCGACGGGGTCGTCGAGGTGCTCCTGGCGCCCGGGGACACCCTGGTGCTGTACACCGACGGCCTGGTCGAGGGGACCCGCGACCTCGAGGCGGGGCTGCGGGAGCTGACCGCCGTCGCGGCCGACCTGGCCGCGGTGCCCGCGCACGAGTTCGCCCCGCGGCTGCTGGACGAGGTGAGCACGTGCGCGCGCGAGGACGACGACTGCCTGGCGCTCGTCGTCCGCCGCGCCCGGGGGTAGCCGGTGCCGATCCGGAGGGTGGGTGCACGCTGCCGTGCTCAGTCGTTACAGTGCGTGAGGACAGCCCCGGACGTGCCGCGGGTGCGTCCTGAGCGGGTCCACCAGGTGTCGGAGGGAGCACGTCGTGCTGCCAGCTGACGCGGAGCCACCGGTCGAGGTCACGCTGCCCGCCGAGGCGGGCAGCGCCGCGCGCGCCCGCGACCACACCCGACGCGTCCTGCGGCAGGTGCTCGGGCGCTCCGGGACCCTCGACGGCCACGACGCGGCCCCCCGGGCCGGCGCACCCGGCCGGGCGGGGACCCCGGACCCGGCGGCCCTGGAGGCGGTGGTGGCCGACGCGGAGGTGTGCGTCAGCGAGATGGTCACCAACGCCGTCCTGCACGCCGGGACGCCCCTCACCGTGGTCGTCACGGCCGACGTCACCACCGAGGCCACCACCGACGCGCCTGCCGACGGCGTCCACCGGGACGGCCTCCCGGACCCGCGGGTGCGGGTCCGGCTGGAGGTGCGCGACGGCTCGACCGTCGAGCCGCAGTGGGTGCCGCGCAGCCTGACCGCCTCCACCGGCCGCGGCCTGAAGCTGATCACCGCCCTGAGCGCGGCCCGCGGCGTGCAGCGCCACGACGGCGGCAAGACCGTCTGGTGCGAGCTGTCGACGGCCGGTGCCGTCACCGGCGGCGAGCGTGCCGGGACCGGCGTCGCGGCGCCGGACCGGGAGGCCGACCTGGACGCGGTCCTGGCCGAGGAGTGGTCCTCGGTGGTGGCCGACCTGCTCGCCGACCCCGTCCCGGCCCCGTCGGCACCCACCGCGCCGGCGCCGGCCCCCTCACCGCGGGGCGGGGTGGAGCCGGCGCTCGCCGCGGGGGCGACCCTCGACGCCGACCAGCGGCCGATCCGCCTGGTGGACTACCCGCTGCACCTGGGGGTGCGGATGCGCGAGCACCGCGAGGCGGTGCTGCGCGAGCTGCGCCTGCTGACGTTGACCCACGCGGTCACCGACCCCGCCACCGCGGACCTGGTCGGCAGGATCGCCGACCTGCTCAGCGCCGAGTACGCCGGGCACCTGAGCAGCGCCTCGGCGCAGGTGCTGCGCGCGCTGGTCGCCGGTGCCGACCACGTCGAGCTGCGGTACCCGCGCCTGGAGGACCACGAACGACTGGTGGAGCAGTGGCGCACGGGCCTGCGGGACCTGGAGCGGCTCACCGCCGAGACGGGCCTGGTGACCTCGACCACCCCCCGGGACGTCGACGAGCTGGGGAACTGGGTCGTCGAGGAGTTCTCCCGGCAGCTGCGGGGGGCGCCGCCGCGGCCCTGGACCGGCCCGGGCTGACGACCCGGCCCCGTCGGTGGTGCGGTCCCCGCAGCGGCCCACCCGCTCCGGCGCCCCGTCGCGCGCCTACTGCAGCACCGGTGCCCCCGGCTGGGGGCGCGGGGGGCCGGCCTCGGCCGGACGGGGACGGTCCTCGCGGTGCGCGCGCACCGCCAGGACCGCCACGTCGTCCTGGTTGCCGCCGCGCATCGAGGCCGCGAGCACCCCGTCCAGCCACCCGTCCAGCGACCGCTGCGCGGGGGACGGCGCGGCGTCGGAGCGGGTCATCGCGCGCGCGAGCCGGGCCAGCCCCTCGTCCAGGTCCTCGTCGCGGCGCTCGACGAGGCCGTCGGTGTACAGCAGCAGGGTCGAGCCCACGGGGAGGTCGAGGACCTGGTCGCGCCGGGGGCCGGGCAGTCCCAGGCCGAGCACCACGTCGCCGTCGCCGTCCCCGGTCAGCCGCTCGACCCGCCCGCCGGTCGTCCCGTCGGTCGTCCCGTCGGCGGGGTGCAGCAGCATCGGGGGCGGGTGCCCGGCGTTGGACCAGCGCAGCCGCCGCTCGCCGCTGCCGGCCCGGGCCGGGTCCTGCTCGACGCGCGCGACCACGGCGGTGGCCAGCACGTCCAGGCCGAGGCGGGTGATGCCGTCGTCGGTGCGGGCCAGCAGTTGCGCGGGGCTCTGGCCGCCCTCGACGGCGTAGGCCCGCAGCAGCCCCCGCAGCTGCCCCATCGCCGCGGCGGCCTGGATGTCGTGCCCCACGACGTCACCGATGATCAGGACGGTGGCGCCGTCGGCGTCGACGACGGCGTCGTACCAGTCACCGCCGACCTGGTCGCCGCTGCTGGCGGGCAGGTAGCGGCTGGTCAGCTGCAGGTGGTCCGGGCGGGGCAGGCGGGTCAGCATCGCGGCCTGCAGGGTCCGGGCGGCCTGGCGACGGTCCTGCAGCTGCGCCCACTGCCGGTGCTGCAGGTGCGCCACGACCGACGACAGCACGGCCCCGGCGAGGACGACCAGGGTGCGGACGGCGCCGGTGCCCCAGGGCACCCCGTCGACGACCACGAGCGCGCCGGCCACGACGACCGAGACCACCCCGACCAGCGCGGTGTGCCGCCAGGAGCGGCTCAGGGCGGTCAGCGCCGGGGCGAGGGCGAAGGTGCCGGAGATGTTGGCCGCCGTGCGCTGCTGCAGGACCAGTCCACCGGCCACGTCCACCAGGCAGAGGGCGGCGACCACGCCGAGGCCGAGGAGCACGGCGTGCATCGCCGAGCGCCCGGACGACCCGGGGCTGAGGTGGGTGAGGTCCTGCGGGGTGATCGGTGGCACCTAGTCATGGTGCACGTACGCGCAGTGACCGGGTGCGGGTGCCCCTGCTCAGTGGCAGGCCGCGTGGTGCTCGTCCGACCCCGCGGCGGCTTCGACGTCGGTCACGGTCCACTGGATCGTCGGGCGCCCCGCGACGCGGAACTGGGCGCCGCTGCGGGCGTCGAACAGCTGTGGCCAGCCCGCGGGGGAGTCCTCCCAGGTCTCCTGACGGCCGTAGGCGGTGCGGTCGAGGAGCTGGTAGCTGGGCGACATCGCCTCGGTCCCGCGGCCGGTGCCCCACCACGTCTCGAACACGTCGCCCCCGAGTCGCAGGTAGCCGGCGAAGAACCCGAAGCCCCGGCCGGCGAGCAGGGGCTCGGCGTCCCGCGCCGAGTACCAGGGCAGCTCGTCGCCCACGAGGTCGGCGTACGGCCGGGACTCCTCGAACGTCCCCTGGCACAGGACGACCAGCGTCACGTCGCGGCTGTGCAGGTAGGCCGGGCGCTGGATCCCGGCGGTGAAGAACGTGCACCCCTCGCACTGGCCCTCGGGCGGCTGACCGTCGTGCCACATGTGGAAGTAGGCGATCAGCTGGGTCCGCCCCTCGAACACGTCGACGAAGGGCACCGGACCGTCCGGCCCCTGCACGCGCGCCTGCGCCGGCACGGGGGTCATCGGCAGGCGGCGCCGCGCCGCCGCGAGCGCGTCACCCTCACGGGTGTGCGCCTTCTCCCGCACGAGGAGGTCGTCGCAGGCGGCCTGCCAGGTCGCCCGGTCGACGACGGCCGGGTGCGCGGTGGTCGGGACGGGGCGCAGGGGGAGTCGGACGCTCATGCCCCTCCGACCGGCGAGCCCGCCCGCGCTCATCGGTGGGCGGGAGGCCGGACGGGTCAGGCGGACAGGCCGCGCGCCGCGGCCACCACGGCGATCTCCTCCTCCAGGGCGGCGCCGACGCGGGCGGGCAGGTCGGCGAAGCCGTCGACCGTGACGCCCAGCCGCCCGCGCGCGGCCGCGGCCCGCCAGGTGCCCAGGACCTCGCCGTCCACGAGCAGCGCACCGGGCGCGCCGATGGCCTTCCACACCCTCGGGTGGAACTCCCTCGGCACGGTGAACGCGCGGTCGCGGGCCTGCAGCCAGGGGTCCCCCGGCGGCAGCAGGCGGACCCCGCGGGCCGCGGGCCGGTCCACCGGGACCGGCGGCTGCCCGGGCCAGGCGGACGCCACCTCACCGACGGCCACCGCGAAGTACGCTGCGACGACGGACGGTTCGGCCGGCCCGAGCAGCCGCAGGTAGGCGGCGACCAGGTCCTCGAAACCGCTGCGGCACCCCGGGACCCGCAGGCCCGGCAGCAAACGGAACTCCGTGCCCCGCCCGACCCGGACGAGTTCGGCGCCCCCGGCCAGCCCGGCGTCCTGGAGCACCGATCCGGACACGTGCCGGGACCCGCACGGCGCGCAGTCGAAGGTGAGCTCGCGGGGGACGCGCTCGGTGACCCCCGCGGACAGCTCCGCCTTGGTGACCTGCCGCCCGGCGCCCGCGAGCACGTCGTGCACCGCCTCGGCGACCGCGCGGAACGCGGCCAGCCCCAGGTCGGCG
This sequence comes from Kineococcus lubricus, assembly GCF_050871965.1. Lineage (NCBI taxonomy): Bacteria > Bacillati > Actinomycetota > Actinomycetes > Kineosporiales > Kineosporiaceae > Kineococcus > Kineococcus lubricus. The sequence goes on along the minus strand of NZ_JBJLSK010000041.1, from coordinate 15,031 downwards.
CCCGCGGGGATCCGCGGGTTCCGGATCCGCCGGGTCGCGTCCTCGTCGGAGGACGGCCACAACGCGTCGGCCACGGACTGCAGGTCCGCGCGGCGGTGCAGCGCCGGGGCCCCGCGGGCACCCCACACCAGGGCCACGTCGTCGCCCGGGGGAAGGGCCCCGCGGATCGCCAGCGCCGTGCGGGCCGCGGGCGTGGGCACGTCCACCACGCCCAGGTCCAGCACCGGCGACCGCGCCGCGGGCACCCCGGTCCGCGAACGGTCCAGGCCCTGGGTCCACCACCGGTGCGCCAGGACCCGGGCGCGGTCCACGTCAGCCCTTCGGCACGAAGTCCAGCGTGTCCGGGTGACCGCCGATGCGCCCGGCCTCGCCCTGGTCCAGGGCGGAGATCAGCGCGAGGTCCTCCTCGGGCAGCTCGACGTCGAACAGGTCGAAGTTCTCCTCCACGCGCGAGCGCGTCACCGACTTCGGGAACACGATGTCGCCGCGCTCGACGTGCCAGCGCAGGACCACCTGGGCCGGGGTCTTGCCCAGCCGCCGCGCCACGTCGGTGATGGTCGGGTCGTCCAGGACCTTGCCCTGGGCGATCGGCGACCACGCCTCGACGCCGATCCCGTGCTCGCCGCAGTAGGTGCGGACCGCCTCGTTGCCGAAGTACGGGTGGACCTCGATCTGGTTGACGGCCGGGACGACCGTCGCCTCCTGCGCGAGCCGCTGCAGGTGCGGGACCTGGAAGTTCGACACGCCGATGGACTTCAGCCGGCCGTCGGCGCGCGCCTCCTCCAGCACCTTCCAGGTGGAGACGAAGTCACCGCCGTACAGCGTGGGCAGCGGCCAGTGGATGAGGTACAGGTCGATCGGCCCGCCCAGCTTCTCCACCGAGGAGTCGATCGCGGCGCGCGCGGAGTCCGGTTCGTGGGCGGCGTTGCTGAGCTTGCTGGTGATCCAGACGTCCGCGCGCGGCACGCCGGAGTCCAGGACGCCCTGGAGCGTCTCGGCCTCGTTGCCGTACATCTGCGCGGTGTCCAGGTGGCGGTAGCCGACCTCCAGCGCGGTCCGCACGGCCGCGGCCGTCTCGGCGGGCGGGATCTGGAAGACGCCGAAGCCCAGCTGGGGGATCTGCCGGCCGTCGTTGAGGAGGATGGTGGGAACTGTCACGAGCGCCACCGTACGGGCAGGGGTAGGTTGACGCTCGTGGGCCTGAAGACGTTCCTCCTGGGCTGGCCGGTCTACCGGCAGCTGACGGGCGACGACCCGCTGGGGCGCGGTGCCGCGACCCAGTCGGCGCGGTCGAAGTCCCTGACGCCCCGGACCGCCACCGCCGACCGCGTGGCGAAGTCGGTCTGCCCGTACTGCGCCGTCGGCTGCGGCCAGCGCGTGTACGTCAAGGACGAGAAGGTCGTGCAGATCGAGGGCGACCCCGACAGCCCGCACTCCCGGGGCCGGCTGTGCCCCAAGGGTTCGGCCAGCGAACAGCTCGTCAACGGCGACTCGCGCGCCACCCGGGTCCGCTACCGCGCGCCCTACGCGACCGAGTGGTCCGACCTGGACCTCGACACCGCCATGGACATGATCACCGACCGGGTGATCGAGGCCCGCCGCCGCGGCTGGCAGGACCGCGACGACCAGGGCCGCCGCCTCAACCGGACGATGGGGATCGCCAGCCTCGGCGGCGCCACGCTGGACAACGAGGAGAACTACCTCATCAAGAAGCTGTTCACGGCCATGGGCGCGATCCAGGTCGAGAACCAGGCCCGCATATGACACTCCGCCACGGTGCCCGGTCTGGGTGCCTCGTTCGGTCGCGGTGGAGCCACCGGTGACCTGCAGGACCTGAGCAACGCCGACGTCATCGTCATCCAGGGCTCGAACATGGCCGAGTGCCACCCGGTCGGGTTCCAGTGGGTGATGGAGGCCAAGGCGCGCGGCGCGAAGGTCTTCCACGTCGACCCCCGCTTCACCCGCACCAGCGCGCTCGCGGACACCTACGTCCCGATCCGCACCGGGACGGACATCGTCCTGCTCGGGGCGATCATCAACCGCGTCCTGACCCAGGAACGGGACTTCCGCGAGTACGTGGTGGCGTACACGAACGCCTCGCACCTGGTCAGCGAGGACTTCCAGGGCACCGAGGAGCTCGACGGCCTGTTCTCCGGGTTCGACCACGAGACCCGCTCCTACGACACCGCCTCCTGGCAGTACGCGGGCAGCGAGCACCAGGGCGACGAGGAGGAGGAGACCGCCGAGTCCACTGACAGCGAGTCCGGGCACTCCCTGGGGGCCGGCGGCGCGGCCGTGGACCACGAGCGGATCCAGCGCGACGAGACGCTGCAGGACCCCCGTTGCGTGTACCAGGTGCTGAAGCGGCACTTCGCCCGCTACACCCCCGAGATGGTCGCCGACGTGTGCGGCATCCCGGTCGACGTGTTCGACGAGCTGGCCGAGGCGTGGATCTCGAACTCGGGCCGGGAGAAGACCGGCGCGCTGGTCTACAGCGTGGGCTGGACCCAGCGCGGCACGGGCGTGCAGTACATCCGGGCCGGCGCGATCCTGCAGCTGCTGCTGGGGAACATGGGCCGGCCCGGCGGTGGGGTCATGGCCCTGCGCGGGCACGCCTCCATCCAGGGGTCCACCGACATCCCGACGCTGTACAACCTGCTGCCGGGGTACCTGCAGATGCCGCACGCCGAGCGGCACCCGGACCTGGCCGGGTACGTCGACTCCATCAAGGGCGCGAACCAGAAGGGTTTCTGGGCCAACGCCGACGCGTACACGGTGAGCCTGCTCAAGGCGTACTTCGGCGAGAACGCCACGGCGGAGAACGACTACCTGTTCGACGAGCTGCCCAAGATCAGCGGGGACCACGGCACCTACAGCCAGGTCATGGACATGATCGAGGGCGGGAAGATTTTCGGGTACTTCTTGCTGGGGCAGAACCCCGCCGTCGGGTCGGCCAACGGCCGCGCGCAGCGGCTGGGCATGGCCAACCTCGACTGGCTCGTCGTGCGCGACCTGGTGATGATCGAGAGCGCGACGTTCTGGAAGGACGCGCCCGAGGTCGAGACCGGCGAGATCGTCCCCGAGCAGTGCCGCACCGAGGTGTTCTTCCTGCCTGCCGCCTCGCACGTGGAGAAGGAGGGCACCTTCACCCAGACCCAGCGCCTGCTGCAGTGGCGGGAGAAGGCGGTGAACCCGCCGGGGGACGCGACCAGCGAGCTGTGGTTCTTCTACCACCTGGGCCGCCGGATGCGGGAGAAGCTCGCGGGTTCCACCGACCCGCGCGACCAGCTGCTGCTCAAGCTGGCCTGGGACTACCCGCTGCACGGGCCGGAGCAGGAGCCCTCCTCCGAGGACGTCCTGAAGGAGATCAACGGCTACGACCGGAGCACCGGGGAACTGCTGCCCGGGTACACGGCGCTGAAGGCCGACGGGTCCACCTCCAGCGGGTGCTGGATCTACTCCGGCGTCTACGCCGACGGCGTCAACCAGGCCGCGCGGCGCAAACCCGGCCGCGAGCAGTCCCTGCACGCCCCCGAGTGGGGCTGGGCGTGGCCGATGAACCGCCGGATGCTCTACAACCGCGCCTCGGCCGACCCCGACGGCAAGCCGTGGAGCGAGCGCAAGGCGCTGGTGTGGTGGGACGAGGACGCCCAGCGCTGGGTCGGTGACGACATCGCCGACTTCGAGGCCACCAAACCGCCGTCGTACCGCCCGCCCGAGGGCGCGACGGGGGTCGAGGCCATCGCCGGGGACGACCCGTTCATCATGCAGAGCGACGGCAAGGGGTGGCTGTACGCGCCCAAGGGCGTCGTCGACGGGCCGCTGCCGGCGCACTACGAACCGGCCGAGTCGCCCTTCCGCAACGCCGTCTACACCCAGCAGGCCAACCCGGCCCGGGAGATCTACACCAACCACCTCAACGAGGTGCACCCCTCGCCGCCGGAACTGGGCAGCCAGGTGTTCCCGTTCGTGTGGCTCACCTCCCGGCTCACCGAGCACCACACGGCCGGCGGCATGAGCCGCTTCCTGCCGTACCTGGCCGAGCTGCAGCCCGCGCTGTTCATGGAGGTGTCGCCCGAGCTGGCGCGGCTGCGCGGCCTGGAGCACCTGGGCTGGGCGCACGTGGTGACGGCCCGCGCCGTGGTGGAGGCGCGGGTGCTGGTCACCGACCGGCTCACGCCGCTGAAGGTCCAGGACCAGCTGGTCCACCAGATCTGGCTGCCGTACCACTGGGGGCAGGGCGGTCTCACCACCGGGGACGTCGTCAACGACCTCATGCACCTCACGCTGGACCCGAACGTGCACATCCAGGAGTTCAAGGCCGGGACGTGTGACGTGCTGCCGGGCCGTCGACCGAGAGGAGGGGCGGTGCTGGAGCTGATCGACGAGTACCGGGTCCGGGGCGGGGTCACCATGACCTCCGGGGCCGTGGCCGTCACCGCCGACCTCATCGCCCGCGGCGGCCGGGGGCTGGCCGACCTCGCCGAGGGCGGTGCGACGGAGGTGGGTGCCGGGCACGACACGGACCTGCTCGAGAAGGTCGTCGGGGTCCGCCACGACACCCGCTCGCGCCCGGGAGACCCGCAGCAGAACGGCGTCGACCCGGCGGTGCTCGACGCGCACCCCGCAGAGGGACTGGACGAGGGAGGGGACCGCTAGTGGCCCGGCTGGACGACCTGTCGAGCAGCCTGTACGGCCGGCTCGACGACCCCGCGCGCGACGCGGGGTACGCCGACCCGCCGCCGCGCAAGGGGTTCTTCACCGACACCTCGGTGTGCATCGGCTGCAAGGCCTGCGAGGTGGCCTGCAAGGAGTGGAACGCGGTGCCCGAGGACGGCATCGACCTGCTCGGGATGTCGTACGACAACACCGGCGGGCTCGGCGCGGACTCCTGGCGGGCCGTGGCGTTCGTCGAGCAGTCCCGCCCCGTCGGCCACCAGACCCCGCCCTTCGCCGGCACGGCGACGGGGCCCTCCTCCGAGCAGTTGCAGCAGGAGGCCGTGGCGGCCGGGTTCGACGCCTTCGCCGAGGCCGAGCGCCTGGGCACCGGCGTCGCCGGTGGTCACCCGCTGGCCGAGCGGGCGCACGAGAACCGCGCGGCCGGCGGGTGCGGGGGTGGCTGCGGCAGCGCGCCCGCCCCGGCCCAGCAGCCGGCGGCGGTGGAGCCGTCGACGGGGCAGTTCCTCGGGATGCCCGGGATGCTGGCCCCCGCCCCGGTGCCCGACCGCGACGGCCGCTCCGACGTCCGCTGGCTGATGATGTCCAACGTCTGCAAGCACTGCACGCACGCGGCCTGCCTCGACGTGTGCCCCACGGGTGCGCTGTTCCGCACCGAGTTCGGCACCGTCGTCGTGCAGCAGGACGTCTGCAACGGCTGCGGCTACTGCGTCTCGGCCTGCCCGTACGGGGTCATCGACAAGCGCGAGGGCGACGGCCGGGCCTGGAAGTGCACCCTGTGCTACGACCGGCTCGGCAACGACGAGACGCCCGCGTGCGCGAAGGCGTGCCCGACGGAGTCCATCCAGTTCGGCGACCTCGACGAGCTGCGCGAACGCGCCGAGCGCCGCCGGCAGCAGCTGCACGACGTCGGCGTCACCGAGGCCCGCCTGTACGGGGAGGACCCCGAGGACGGCGTCGGCGGCGACGGCGCGTTCTTCCTGCTGCTCGACGAGCCCGAGGTGTACGGCCTGCCGCCGGACCCGGTCGTCACGACCCGCGACCTGCCCTCGATGTACAAGCACATGGTCGCCGCGGCCGGGTTCATGGTGCTGGGCGTGGTGGCCGCCGCGGTGGGGAAGCGATGAACCCGAAACCCTCGCAGCAGACCCCGCACCAGCCCGGGCAGCCGGGGTCCGGGCACGTCCCGGGCACCGACCCCATCGGCGGGCAGGCCGCCCGCATGTTCGACGCGGGGATGGGGCGGCGGAAGGGGGGCGGGAAGAAGCGCCGGGGCGACGTGAACGCTGTCGTCCCCGAGGCGGAGTTCCGCTCCTACTACGGTCGCGCCGTCCTCAAACCGCCGGTGTGGACGCACGAGATCGCCTACTACCTGTTCTCCGGGGGCCTGGCCGCCGGGTGCTCGATGCTCGCCGCGGTCGCCGACGTGCGCGGGGACGCCACGGCGCGCAGGGCGTTGCGGGTCACGTCGCTGGGCGCGGTGGGGGCCAGCGCGTACTTCCTCATCGCCGACCTGGGCCGGCCCGAGCGGTTCTACAACATGCTGCGGGTCGCGAAGGTCACCTCGCCCATGTCGGTGGGGACGTACATCCTGTCGGTGTTCGGTCCGCTGTCCGGGGTGGCGGCCGTCGCCGAGCTGGGCGCGCTGCTGCCCCGGCGGGGCGTGTGGGGGCTGGCGCGCCGGGTGGCCCGGCCCGCCGGCTCGGCGGCCGGGGTGGGCGCCGCGCTCACCGGGCCGCTGCTGGCCACGTACACCGCCGTCCTGTTCGCCGACACCGCCGTGCCGAGCTGGCACGAGCCGTTCCGGGAACTGCCGTTCGTGTTCGGCGGCAGCGCCCTGGCCGCCGGGTCCGGGGCCGCGCTGCTGCTCGCCCCGACGGCCCAGACCGGGCCCGCCGCGCGCCTGGCCGCCATCGGTGCCACCGTGGAACTCGCTGCCGCGCACCGGATGGAGACCGCGCACGGGCTCGTCAGCGAGCCCTTCCACCTCGGGCGGCCCGGGACGTTCCTCAAGGCCGCCCGCGCGCTCACCGCCGCCGGAGCCGTCGGCGCGGTGCTCGGGCGCCGGTCCCGGGTCGCCTCCGCCGTCGCGGGGGCGAGCCTGCTGGCCGGTTCCTTCCTGACCCGCATGGCCGTGTTCGAGGCGGGTGTCGCCTCGACGAAGGACCCCAAGTACGTCGTCGTTCCCCAGCGGGAACGGCGGGAGGCCCGCCAGCGCGCCTCCTGACCCCGAGGAGCCCCCGAGGAGCCCCGCATGGCGTACAAGACGCCCGACCAGATCGCCGCCGCGGCGGTCGCCAGCGGCACGAAGAAGGCGAACCTGCCGATCGCCAAGATGCTGGTCGGGGGTTTCCTCGCCGGTGCCTACATCGCCTTCGCCGGTCTGCTCGCCGTCGACGTGACCGCGGGCCTGGACCCCGCGATCTGGGGCGGGGTCACGACCCTGCTGACCGGGGCGGTGTTCAGCATGGGCCTGGTGCTCGTCATCGTCGCCGGGTCCGAGCTGCTGACCGGCAACATGGCCCTGGTGCCGATCGCGCTGCTCAGCCGGGAGGTGGGTGCCGCCCTGCTGCTGCGCAACTGGGCGGTCGTCCTGGTCGGGAACCTGCTCGGGGCGTTGTTCGTGGCCTACGTCCTCGCCGTCCAGACCGGGGTCATCGGGCCGGAGGGCTCGGCGTCGTTCACCCGGCTCGGGGCGATCGCCACCACCAAGGCCGTCACCGAGGACGACCTGACGATCTTCCTGCGGGCCGTGGGCTGCAACTGGCTGGTGTGCCTGGGCGTCTGGATGGCGCTGGCCGCCGAGGACGTCGGCGGCAAGGTCCTGGCGATCTTCTTCCCCATCACCGCCTTCGTCGCCCTCGGCTTCGACCACGTCGTGGCGAACATGTTCTTCCTGCCCGCCGCGCACTGGGCCGGGGTGCCGGGCATCGGCTGGGGCGACATCGTGGGGAACTGGGTGTTCGCCTTCCTGGGCAACGCCGTGGGCGGCGGGCTCTTCGTCGCCCTGGCGTACTGGTTCCTCTACCTGCGCGACCGCCCCGCCGACTGAGGCACGTCAGGACAGCAGGGGGCGCAGGTTCTCCACCCACACGTCGTGCCCCACCTCGACGACGAGCGCGGCGACGACGAGGAGGAAGACGGTGCGGATGAACCGGGTGCCGCTGGAGATGGCCATCCGCGAGCCCAGGTAGCTGCCGGTGGTGTTCGCCACCCCCAGGAGCACCCCCAGCCCCCACACCACCGCGCCGTGGGGCGCGAAGAACAGCAGGGCGCCGAGGTTGGTGGCGAAGTTGACGATCTTGGCCTTGGCGCTGGCCTGGAGGAAGTCGTAGCCGAGCAGGCTGACCATCGCGATGACCAGGAACGTGCCGGTGCCCGGCCCCAGGACCCCGTCGTAGACGCCGATGGCCAGGCCCACCGCGACCGCGGCGCGGTAGTGGGCGTGCCCGGAGAAGCGCAGCGCGGTGCTGGCTCCCAGGGCGGGGCGCAGCACGGTGATCGTCGCGACGGTGACCAGGGCGACGACGATGACCGGTTTGAACACCGCGACCGGCAGCGCCGCGGCCAGGGAGGCCCCGCCGAAGCTGCCCACCAGGGCCACGGCGGCCATCGGCAGGGCCGTGCGCAGGTCCGGGCGGGCCCGGCGGTAGTAGGTGAGGGCGCTGGTGGTGGTGCCGAAGATCGAGCCCAGCTTGTTGGTGGCCAGGGCCTGGACGGGGCTGAGGCCGGGGACGAGGAGGAGGGCGGGCAGTTGCAGGAGGCCGCCGCCGCCGACCACGGCGTCGACCCAGCCGGCGGCGAAGGCCGCGAGCAGCAGCAGCAGGAGGGTGGCGACGGTCAGGTCCGGGGGCAGGAGCCCCGCGGCCGGGCCCAGGGCGGCGCTCACCGGTGGTGGGGCGGGGCCGGGCGGTGGGGAGCGGTGTCGTGGTGGGGTGCGGGCACGGGGTCATCCTGCCCCCCGGTGGCGGTGGAGGTGGTCGGGGCTCCGACCACCTCCACCGCGACCGCCCGGGTCGGCGCCGGGTCAGGCGTGGCCGGGGCCGGTCCCGGGGGCGGTGAGGAAGGCGGTGACGTCGAGGGCGCGCGAGGAGATCCGCACGTCGCCGATCCAGCCGTAGAACCCCTGCCCGAACCGCTCGTTCGACTGGGTCGCGCCGATCGCGAACGGCTTGCCCAGGGTGGCGATGCCCCGGGCCCGCTGGGTCGGGTTGCGCGCGATCCGCGACCCGTCGACGAAGACCACGGTGTGCTCACCGTCGTTGACGACCGCCACGTGCGTCCACCGGCCCGGCGTCAGCGCGTGCGACCACGACGTCGGGTTCACGTCGTCGGCGGAGGGGTACAGCACGAACTGCAGGAACCACTCCGAGGTGACGTTGAGGCTGCAGCTGGGTTCCTCGGTGGTGTAGCCGCTGGTCTTGCCCGCGTCGCCGTTGTTGCCCTCCCAGCTGAGCACCCCCATCCACGCGTGGTCGCCGACGAACGGGTCGGGCAGCTTGAGGAACACCTCGATCGTGAACCCGTCGAGGAACTGCTCGGAGTTCACCGGTGCGTCCGGGCCGGTCTCCAGGACCGCGCCGCCGTCGGGGTCCTTGTGCCCGTCGAAGCGGAGGCTGGCGTGCGCGGGAGCGCCGTCGTGGTGGTCGCCGGACCAGGTCAGGGCGCCGGCGCCGGCGGTGCCGACGAGGCGGGCGGTGACGTCGTTGCCGTTGCCGGTCCGGTCGCGCACCACGGTGCCCGCCCCGACGACCGCCCCCTCGACGCCGCCGATCTCGTCGAAGCGCCAGTAGGCGGCGGTGTCGGCGGTGACGACGGCGTCGGCCGGTCGCGGCGGCGGCAGCACGGGCGGGGCGAAACCGGCGAACCGCTCGGCGGGGACGAGGCCGAAGCTGAAGCGGTCGAGGTCGGTGGTGCGCTCCAGGGTCCGCTGCTGCAGCGGGGACCGCTCCTCCTCGGGCAGGGACAGCAGCCACGGGGAGATCGTCTCCACGTCGACGACGCCGCGGGCCAGGTCGAAGCGGTAGAGGCGGACCGTCCCCGCCCCGCCGTAGTACTGGTCCTGGTAGTTGGTGAGGTGGGCGTGGACCTCGTGGCCGGCGTCGTTGACCAGGACGGTGCGCCCCACCGGCCAGAAGTGGCCGTTGAGGGTGAGGAACACCTGGTCGCGCCCGCGGACGAGGTCCTGCCACAGCGTGCTCCCGTACTCCGACAGGGACGCGACCCCCGCCTCGTCGGCGGCGACGAACTCGTGGGTGGTGAGGATCACCGGCAGCGTGGGGTGGGCGTCCAGCACGCCCGCGGCCCAGGCGGTGCCGGCGGCCGACGCGCGCCAGTCCAGGGCCAGCAGCAGCCACTCCCGCCCGCCCGCGCGGAAGACGTGGAACGTGTGGTACCCGTCGGGGGAGGCGCCGCCGAAGGTGGGCATCGCGCGGAACCGGTCGGGCCCGAAGCGTTCCCGGTAGGGCGTGGGGCCGCGCTGGTCGTCGCCGGAGACGTCGTGGTTGCCGGCCAGGACCGAGTACGGCAGGTCCTCGCGGCCACCGGCCGGCATCTCCTCGTCCCAGACCTGCGCGGCCAGGTCGATCTCGTCGTCGCTGCCGTGCTCGGTGACGTCACCGAGCTGGGCGAGGAACACGATGTTGTGCGCGGTGCGGTTCTCCCGCAGCCAGCGCAGCGTGGCGCGCACCGGGGTCGGTTCGGCGCTGTCGGCGTCGAACAGGTACTGGGTGTCGGGCAGGACGGCGAGGGTGAAGCGGGGGGATTCGGGGTCGACACCGCCGGAGGGGGCGGGACGGTGCTGGTGGGCGGCTCCGGCCGCCGGGGCGGCGGCCGCGGGGCCGGCGAACGCGGTCACCGCGGCGGGGACGGTCAGGCCGGTGGCCAGCAGCGACCGGCGCGACAGCGCGGACGTCGCCGGGGAGGCGGACGGGGACGGGGTGGGCTCGAGAGGCACCCGGGCATCCGACCGCCCCCGGCCGAGGAGCGGGGGGCGCCGCGGTGAACGGCGCCCGGGGAGCCGGTGAACACGCCCGGCGGCTGTCCTCGACCGCTGCGGGGTGCGCGGTCAGCGCACGACGAGCGTGACGCCCTCGCGGGCGGGCACGACCTCCCCGACGACCGGGTACCCGGGGACCTCCCCGACGACCAGCAGCCCGCCGGAGGTCTGCGCGTCGGCCAGCAGGACCAGTTCGTCCTCGTCCGCCGACCCGGCGTCCAGGGACGGGCGCACCCAGTCCAGGTTGCGGCGCGAACCGCCGGGGACGAACCCGTCGGCCAGCGAGCGCCGCGCCCCCTCGACGTAGGGCACGGCCGCGGCGTCGACGACTGCGGTGACGCCGCTGGCGCGGGCGATCTCGTGCAGGTGGCCCAGCAGCCCGAACCCGGTGACGTCCGTGGCGCAGCGGGCACCGGCGGCCAGCGCCGCGGCCGAGGCGTCCCGGTTCAGGGTCGTCATGACGGCGACGGCCTCGGCGAACACCTCACCGGTGGCCTTGTGCCGGTTGTTGAGGACCCCCAGGCCGAGGGGTTTGGTGAGGGTCAGCGGCAGCCCGGCGACGGCGGCGTCGTTGCGCAGCAACCGGTCGGGGTCGCCGATGCCCGTCACGGCCATGCCGTACTTCGGTTCGGGGTCGTCGATGCTGTGCCCGCCGCCGAGGTGGCACCCGGCCGCCGCGGCCGCGTCGGCGCCCCCGCGCAGGACCTCCCGCGCCAGCTCGGCGGGCAGGACGTCGCGGGGCCAGCCCAGCAGGTTCACCGCGACCAGCGGCGTCCCGCCCATCGCGTACACGTCCGACAGCGCGTTCGTCGCCGCGATCCGGCCGAAGGTGTAGGCGTCGTCGGAGACGGGGGTGAAGAAGTCGGCGGTCGCGATGACGGCCTGCCCGCCGGCCAGGCGCACCACGGCCGCGTCGTCGCCGACCCCGACCAGCAGGTCGTCCCCGGTGGGCGGGGCGAGGCCGGCGACCATCTCCTCCAGCTCGCCCGGGGGGATCTTGCAGGCGCAGCCGCCGCCGTGGGCGTACTGCGTCAGTCGCTGCGTCGTCGCCGTCACGGTCGTCACCGTACGGCAGCGCCCGCCGGGGCCGGGTCCGGTGCCGCCGCGGAACGGCGGTGGTGCAGGTTCACCAGCAGCGTGGCGGTGAACGCCAGCCCGCCGGAGACGAGCATCGCGACGACCATGCCGAGGGCGTCGGTGGCGATGAACGGGGCGGTGAACACCGGCAGGTAGGCCGACGCCTCGACGCCGAACGCGCCGACGACGGCGCCGCCCGCGGTGGCCGCGCCGACGGCCGCCGCGAACACCCGCTTGTCCCCGAACATGAACGGGTAGGACGCCTCGACGAAGGTGCCGAAGGTGAAGTTCACCGCGGCCCCGGACCCGGCGAGCGCCCGCTCGCCGCTGGTGCGCGGCTTCACGACGTTGGCCAGGGTGATGCCCAGGCTCACCACCACCAGGCCCACCATGTCGATGGCCCCGAAGAAGCTGTGGCCCTTCTGCCCCATCTCCAGCAGCACCAGCGGGAGGATCACCGTGTGGTAGACGCCGCCGATGATGGCGAACCAGATCGCCGCCCCGGCCAGCGCCCCGGCGAGCACGGGGGAGAACTCCAGCGCCGCCTCGATCCCGCTCTTCACGCCGTCCCCGGCCGCCGACGTCACCGGGGCCAGGACGAAGTGCACCAGCAGCCCCGGCAGCAGCCCCGCCACGGCCCCGGTGACGATGTTCGCGGTCGTGGCCGGGAAGCGGTGCCGCAGCGTCCAGCCCACGAGCGGGGCCGCGACCAGCCCGGCGAGGACCCCGCCGACCAGACCGCCGAGGATCCCGCCGTCGGCGGACAGGATCCCCGCGACGGCGCCCGCGACGAGCCCCACGTCGCCCAGGCCCGACACCTTCCGCGCGGCGACGGCGGCCACGACGATCGGCAGGCCGGCCAGCAGCAGGTCGAAGACCTCCGTGAGGGCACCGAGCCCGGGGACCTTGCCGAGGGCCAGCACGACGGCCAGGCCCACGAAGGCCGGCAGCGAGCCGACCATGATCCCGCGGATGCTGATGCGCTTCCACGCCGGTCCGCCGGGACCGCCCCCGTCGTCCGCCCCACCGTCCGAGCCACCGTCAGACCCGCCGCCCAGGGCGGGCCGGTAGGCCAGCCCCCAGTGCCGGCTCAGGCCCGCGGCGCAGGCGATCGCCCGCGTCCGCGACGTCGTGCCCGTCGTGCCGGAGGCGGCGACGAGGTGCAGCCCGAGCTGCTGGGCCTGCGCGATGGACGTGCCGCCGGTGCCCGCGGCGGGCAGGCCGCGCGCGGCGGCCGCGGCGACGGTGGCGGAGTTGGTGCCGCGCGGGTCGGCGCTGACCAGGACCAGCCCGTCGACCTCACCGGCGGCCACCCGCTCGGCGAGCGCGGCGTCGGCCCGCGCGGCGACCTCGTTCACCTCCCGCAGCGGGCCGGCGGCGGTGACGGACGGCTCGCCGTCCACCAGCGCCCACAGCTGGGCGGGGGTGTCGGGGGAGACGCCGTCCATGGAGGCCCGCGCGCTGACGAACTGCACCGCGGCCACCTCGATCCCGGCCGCGCGCAGCTGCCGGCGCACCTCGGCGAGGAGGGCGGCGGGGTCGTCGCCGCCGTGGCTGCGCAGGTTGCCCCCGCTGCTGCCGAGCACGGCCACGGTCCTGGTCCGGGTCCGTGCGGGGGTGGCGCTGTCCTCGCCCATCGGCGTCGTCCTCTCGTCGGTGGTCCGCGGGGGAACGTACTGGGCGCCGCGGCGGTGTGGCACGCTGGCCCCGCGTGCTGCCGGGGAGGCGTACGGGTGCCTGGTGGCCCCCGCGGTCTTCAACACCGACGTGACCGAGCACCTCGGTCAGGTGGGTTCGATTCCCATCCGCCTCCGCCACGCACCCGGCCCGCGGTGGGGGCCGGCGGCTCCTCGCCGCCCGGGCTCACGCGTCGCCGGGTCGGTCCAGCCTCGACTTCCGGGACAACCACGTGACCCAGGCGAGGGCGGCACCGGTGAACAGCAGCACCCCGGACGCCCCCGCCGCCCCCGCCAGGGTGCCCGCCGCGGCGGGCAGCGTCACCTGACCCAGGCGGTTCCCGGTCAGGCGCAACGACATCGCCCGGCCTCGCGCACCGGGGGGCGCGGTCTCCGCGAGCCAGGACATGGTGATCGGCTGACCGACACCCAGCCCGAGACCGCTGGCGATCACCACGACGACGAGCAGCCACGTCGGCAGGGGCAGGGCCAGGGCGGCGATCCCCGCGGTCGCCAGGGCGGTGAACGAGACGAGCGTCCGCTTCCGGCCGAGCACCGCGGTCAACCGGCCCAGCCACAGGCGGGTCAGCATCGAGGAGAGCGCCCGCAACGTCAGCAGCGTGCCGACGAGGGCGCTGGGCAGCCCGCGCTCGGCGCCGAGGGCCGGCAGGTAGGCCAGCGTGACGTCGACCGCGGCCAGGACCACGCAGCTGGTGGCGAGCGCGCGGGCCATCCCCGGCCGTCGCAGCAGGGCCAGCGTCCCCCCGGGGGCCGTCGCCCCCCGCGCCGCGGACGACGTCCGGGTGGGGCGCAGGAACGTGCTCACGACCAGCGCCACCAGGCACAGGGCCGTCGTGGAGGTGAAGACGGCCGTCGTGTCGGGGATGGCGGCCCGGCCGCCGAGGACCACGATGACCGCCGGCCCGAGGGCCTGGCCCAGGGACGCCGCGAACGTGTAGCGGCCGAAGGACCTGTCGTACCCCGACCGTCCGGTGGAGTTCGCCACCAGCGCCTGTTGCGCCAGGACCGACAGCAGGTGCCCGGTCCCCAGCAGCACGTTGCCGACCACGAGCCCTGGCACCGAGTTCCCGGCCAGGAGGAAGGACGAACTGCTGCCCAGCAGGAGGAGGCCGCCGGCGAGGGCCGTCCGCCGCTCACCCCAGCGGTCGACGAGAGCGCCGGAGGGCAGGGCCAGGAACAGGGGCGCGACGGCGAAGCAGGCGGACAGCGCGCCGAGCCACTGCGAGGTGACGTCGAGCTCCAGCGCCCGGTAGGTCGACGCCGGGCGCTGGACGAAGGTGACGACCTGGACCAGGACGGTGTGCAGGAGCAGGATCACGCCGGCCCCGGGTCCGCGGTCGGTCGCTCCTGGGGGGTCACGGTGTCTCCTCCTGGTGCCGGGGCCGGGCGGTGGGGGTGCCTCGTCCCTAGGCGCGCGCGGTCGCCGCCACGACGGCGTCGGCGAACCCGCTGCACGAGGCCGTGCCGCCCATGTCGGGGGTGGTGGTGCCCTCGGAGACGACGAGGTCGACGGCCGCCTCGACGACGTCGGCGGCCCGGGACACCTTCGCGTCGTCGAACTTCGCCGCCAGCCAGCGCAGCA
>NZ_JBJLSK010000040.1:0-34565 GCF_050871965.1 Kineococcus lubricus | reverse complement strand
GTCCCGGCACGGAGCGTGTTCCCGGTGGTGCATCCGGGGGACACGTCCTCGCCGCGACGGTCCGGCGACGATCCTGGTGGTCAGCGGCCGCCGCGGGGTGAACCCCTGGAACGGCTCGCACCCGGGAGCGGGACGCCGTCGATCGACCCCGCGAACGCCCCGACGCTGCCCGGCACCTGGACCGGTGGACCGCCGACAGGGCTCGTCAAGCAGTGGCGCCACCGTCCACGGTGAGGACCGTCCCCGTCACCCGGCGAGCGGCGTCGCTCAGCAGGTAGGCCACCGCACCGGCGACGTCCTCCGGCTCGGCCAGCCCCAGCGGGCTGCGGCGCGAGATCGTCGCGAGGTGCTGCTCGCCCAGCGCTTCGGTCATCCCCGTGCGGACGAAGCCCGGGGCGACCACGTTGACGGTCACTCCGGCACGGCCGAACTCGCGCGAGGCGGCGCGCGAGAAGCCCTCGACCCCGGCCTTGGTCGCGGAGTAGGCGCTCAACCCCGAGTAGCCGGTCCGCCCCACGATCGACCCGATGGTGACGATGCGACCGCGTCGTCGGCGGAGCATGGCCCGGCCAAAGTGCTTGGTGAGGACCATGGGCGCGGTCAGGTTCAGTGCGATGACCTTCTCGATGTCTCGCACGTGCTGCGTGGCTAGGAGCCCTTCGGCTCCCCAACCGGAGTTGTTGACCAGCGCGTAGGGGTCGCCGAACTCCTCCCGCACCCGACGGCACAGGTCCGGCAGGTCGTCGGTGCGCGACAGGTCCACAGGTACGTGGGCGATCTGGGCCGCCCCCTCCTGGTCCGGGGGGGCGGACCTGCTCAGCGACACCACGGCGTACCCGGCCGCTCCGAGCGTTCGGGCCACGCTCAGGCCGATGCCCCGGGACGCCCCCGTCACCACCACGACGTCAGTCACGTCGAGCCACCTTGCCAGACGCGTCGAGCGGCAACTCGTCGACCAGGAGGACCTTGCCGGGCACCATCGCAGCCGGCAGGGACGCCCGGCACCGCCGCCGGACCTCGGCGGCGAGCGAAGACCGGTCGGCGCCGGGAGCCGGGACGACCTCCGCCACCACGATCTGGCCGAGGACGGAGCTGGCGCGACCGCGGACGCGCGCGTGGGCCACCTCCGGCAGCGAGTCCAGGAACTCCTCGACGCGTTCGGGGTGGAACGTGGTCCCTCCCACGTTGAGGGCACCGCTGGAACGTCCCAGGAAGTGGAAGCGCCCGCCCCGCAGCTCCACGTCGTCACCGGTGTCCACGAAACCCCTGTCGTCGACGAACCGGACGCCCGAACCGGCGTACGCCGGTTCCACCAGGGCGTTCGCGACGTGCAACCGGCTCCCGCGCACCTCCAGGGCGATCCCCCGGGGAGGGTCGGTGAGGAAGCCCTCGGGGAACCCGGCCCGGCCGTCGTGCACCGCGAACGCCGCGCCCGCCTCGGTGGAGGCGTACACGTGCGACACGCGCGCGCCGGGGAAGCGCGCGGCGACGGCGGCGAGCGTGCGGTCGTCGGCGATCTCCCCGCCGAGGGTGGCCTGCCGCAGTGGCAGCTCGGCGGCACCGGGGACCATGAGGAGCCGCCGCCACAGGGACGGGGTCGCCGAGAGGTGGTCGCAGCGGTTCCGGGTCAGGAAGCCGACGCGGTCCTCCAGCCTCGCGTGCGCGGGGACGAGCACCGTCCCCCCACCGGCGACCGCGGCCAGGACGACCTGCGTGCCGGCGAACCGGTGCCAGTCGTAGAGGAGTCCCCAGCGCGCGCCCGGCAGCCGGGCGGTCGCCCGGGTGAGGGAGGCGGAGGTGTGCGTCACGAGCTTGGGCGACCCCGAGGTGCCCGAGGTGGCGAAGACCCAGCGGGTCCGGACCGCCCCGGTCGCACGCGGGGCGGCCGCGGGCGCGCCGACCGCGTCGTCGGGCACCGCGCGGGCTCCGGGCAGCAGCGCCGGGGACCCCGACGCCCCCGCCAGCAGCACGCGTCCGGCGCGCCCCTCGAGACCGGCCATGGCCAGCAGGGCGCGGCGGGTCGAAGCGGTCGTCAGGGCGGCGTCCGCCCCGTGCCAGCCGTCGTCGAGGGCGAGCACGGGGTGGTCGCACGCCGCGAGCAGCTCGCCGACCGTGAGGTCGGGTTCGCCCTCGGCCACCACCAGCACGTCGCCGGTCCCGCGCTGGCCGAGCCCGGCGAACACGCTGTCGGTGGCAACGCTCATCGGGCGGCTGCGGCCTTCTCGTAGAAGTCGACGAACTCCCGCACCGTCTGCGGGTAGTAGGGGGTGTCGGCCTCGCTGAAGGGGTCGAAGCCGAGGCGGTCCTCGAGCTCGGTGACGACGACGGCGAAACCGAGGCTGTCGAGGCCGCTCTCGAGCAGGACGGTGTCGTCGGTGAGCTCGGGCAGGTCAGGGCCGTCGGCGAACTCCGCCCGGGTGCTCCGCAGGACCTCGAGCACTGTCTCGCGCACCGCGAACCTCCTTCATGAACAGGTGGTACTACTTGGAGCACCGAGAGTAGTCGTTCGGCACCCACCGTTCAGCCGGACCCAACAGCGGAGGCCAGGAGGCGATCACGTGACCCTCGCGAGCGGCGGGACGCCCGTGATCAGGCGCGCCGAGCGGTCCGACACCGAGCAGGTGCTGACCTTCCTGGACCGGCACTGGCGCCGGGACCACGTCTTCGCCCGCAGGCCGGCGCTCTTCGCCTGGCAGCACCTCGAGGGCGAGCACCTGAACGTCGTGCTGGCGCAGGACGGTGAGGAGGTCGTCGGCCTGCTGGGCTACCTCCCGGTGGACCACTTCGACCCGGCCCTGGCCGGCTCCGGACCGGCCGTCGCCCTCGCCGTCTGGAAGGTCGTCGAGGAGCGCGGCGGTCCCGGCCTGGGACTGCAACTGCTGAACCACCTCCGCCGGGTCCTGCGACCGCGACTGGTCTTCGCCGTCGGCCTCAGCGAGACGGTGATCCCCCTGTACCGGGCGCTGCGCTGGACCGTCGGCGTGATGGACCACCACGTCCTGCCCAACCCCGCGGCGCGGGACCGGGTGATCGCCCCGGGACTGGCCGGCCTGCGACCGGCCCGTGCCACCGACGACGGAGGGCGGCTGCTGGGGCGCTGGGGCAGGGCCGACGCGCTGCCGGCCGGGCTCGAGGCCGTGACCCGGTGCACCGAGCCGGTGAAGTCGGTCCGGTACCTGACCGAGCGCTACCTGCGGCACCCCGAGTACGACTACGAGGTCGTCGCGGTCGGGACACCGGGACGGACCCCCACGCTCCTGGTCCTGCGCCGCGTCTCCGTCGGCACCGCCGCCGCCCTCCGGGTCGTCGACGTCGTCGGGCCCACGGACGGCCTGTCCGTCAGCGGCCGCGCCCTGCTGGACCTGCTGGAGGACTCCGGCGCCGAGTACCTCGACGTCCAGCACCACGGGCTGGCCCACGACCACCTGGCCGCGGCAGGGTTCACCGATCGACGGGCCGTGCCGGGGCTGGTGGTCCCCGGGTACTTCGAGCCGTTCGAGGCGCGGAACGTCGACCTTGACTTCGCCCACCGGCGCTACGCGGCACCGGACGGGGCCGACCACAGCATCCCGTTGCGTTTGCTGCGGGGGGACACCGACCAGGACCGCCCCAACCTCTGAGGAGCAGCGACGTGCAGCAGTCCACGTCCCACGACGTCACCGTCGTGATGTACCACTACGTCCGTCCGCTGCAGCGGACGCGGTACCCCGGGATCAAGGGCCGCACGGTGGACGAGTTCCGCGGTCAGCTGGAACACCTGCGCCGCACCTACCGGGTCATCGGTGTCGAGGAACTGACCGCGGCCTTCGAGGACCGGCGACCCTTCGACCACCCCACCGCGGTCCTGACCTTCGACGACGGGTTCGTGGACCACTTCACGCACGTCGCGCCCCTGCTGGTGGACCTCGGCCTGCCAGGAGCCTTCTACCCGCCGGCGGCCCCCGTGCTCGACCGTCGCCTGCTCGACGTGCACCGCCTGCACTTCGTGCTCGCCAGCTGCCACGACGCCCCCTCCCTGGCGCGCGAGCTCGACGATCTCGTCCGCCGACACGCGCCGGCGGTGGACCTCGAGGAGATGCGCGCCTCGTTGGCGACGCCTTCACGGTTCGATCCGGCCGAGGTCGTCTACGTCAAGCGGATGCTCCAGGTCGCCCTGCCCCGGCCAACGCGCTCGGTCCTGCTGGGCGAGCTGTTCACGAGCTGGGTCGGTGTCGACGAGGAGGTCTTCGCCGAGGAGCTGTACCTCAGCAGCGACCAGCTGCGGATGATGCGCGGCGCCGGGCTGCACGTCGGCGCGCACGGTGACCAGCACCACTGGTTCGGGTCGCTGACTGGGCAGGAGCAGCGACAGGAACTCGAGCGATCGGTGGCGCTGCTGCAGCACATCGGGGTGGACATCTCGTCAGGGTGGTCCTTGTGCTACCCGTACGGGGACCGGGACGAGTCGACCGTGCGCACGGCGGCGGAACTCGGTTGCACCCTGGCGATGACGACCGAAGTCCGCGGTGCACGCCCGGACGTCGATGCAGCCCTGGAGGTGCCGCGGTTCGACACGAACGACCTCCCCTTCAGCTGATGGGCTCCCCGAACGGGGGCCTCACGCCGTGCGCGCCGCCGGTGCCGCGTACGACCCGAAGCTGCTCAGCGCCAGCCGCGCCCGGAAGTCGCTCTGCGTCCCGACCGCGGCGTAGTACGCCTCCTTGCGCTTGACCGCGGCGCCGGTGCCGGCGGTGCGGGCGACCATCTCCGGCGACAGGTGGGTGTTCATGCCGTCGCGCAGGAGCACGAGGGCCTCGGCGCGCATCTGGGAGATCCGGGACTCGGAGACGCCGAGCTCCTCGGCGAGCTCGGCCATGGGGCGCTCGTGCATGAAGTAGCCCTCGACGACGACGCGCAGCCGCTCGGGCAGGCAGGCGATGGCCGAGCGCAGGTAGCCCAGGCGCTCGCGGTGCAGGAGCTCCTGCTCGGGGCCGGGGGTGTGGGTGGGCAGGTGGTCGTCGAGGGAGGCGCCCTCGGCGGTGAAGCCCTGCATGGACAGGACCATGGAGCGCTGGGCCTCGTCGCGGGTCTCGGCGAGCTCCTTCTCGGAGACCCCCAGGCAGGCGGCGAGCTCGGCGCTGGTGGGGGTGCGGCCGAGCTGGGCGGTGAGCTGGTCCTCGCTCTGGGACAGCTTGCGCTGGCGGCTGCGGACGCCGCGCGAGGCCCAGTCCTGGCCGCGCAGGTCGTCGATGATCGCGCCGCGGATGCGGGTGTTGGCGTAGCGGTTGAAGGGGACGCCGGTGTTCGGGTCGTACGCCTTGGACGCCTGGAACAGTGCCATCAGCCCGGCGGAGGTGAGGTCGTCGCGGCTCACGTGGGACGGCAGTCGGCCGATGAACTCGCTGGTGATGTAGCCGACGAGCGGCAGGTGCTTCTCGACGAGCGCACTGCGCTCGGCTGCGCTGAGCTCGACCATGGGGAGCTCCCGGGTGGCGATGGCGGCGTCTGCGGTCACACACCCCTTCTCGGCACGCTCCCCCTCGTGACTTGAGCGCCGAACGGGTGACTCCTCACGCTCGTGCGCTGCTCCGAACGGGGGCCGTCCGGCTGACGCAGCGTCCCGGCGGCCCCGGTCCGGGTGACACCCCGCTCGCACGGAGCAACGCGGTTCAGCCCGGGGCTTCCCCCGGCCGACAGTTGACTGGTGCGTGCCGGGCGGCTGCCGCGGCACGTGGGGTTCGTGAGGCAGGAGGTAGCAGTGAAACCGCTGTGGCAGGTCGTGCGCGACCTGGAGTTCGCCTACAAGAAGGGCCGGCTGACGCCGACCTTCCTGGACTACTACGCCGAGCAGAACGGTGAGCGCATCAGCGCGCTGTACGCGCTGTGCGCGAAGAACTTCCTCGACGTCGAGCACGAGATCGGGCGCAACGACCACATCGCCACCGAACGGTCCCGCGGGGTGGACCAGCGCGCGGTCGAGCAGGCGCTGGAGGCCGAGGCCCGCGTCCTGCACCAGGAGCTGCGCCAGGCCCGCGACGACGGCCGCCCGTACTACCTGCGCAAGCCGACGAAGAACGCGCAGTTCATCAAGAAGGCGGGGAGCTGACCGGAGCGTCGCCGGGTTCGGGCCCGCGGGGCCTCAGCTCGTGGTAGCCGCCGCCGATGGACGGGACGAGCACATCGAGCCGACGGTCGACGGGGAAGGACACGCATGGGACTCGCCGAGGTCTCCGGCATCCTCTGGAAGGAGCGGGAGCTGCTGGAGCTGCTCCTGTTCAAGCTCGAGGAGGAGCAGCTCGTGCTGGCCAGCGGCCGCACCCGCTGGCTGGCGCACGCGACCCGCGAGGTCGAGTTCGTCATGGAGCAGATCCGGACCACCGAGCTCCTGCGCGCCACCGAGGTGGACGCCGTGGCGGCCGAGCTGGACCTGGAACCGGGCCCCAGCCTGAACGCCGTCGCTGGCGCCGCTCCCGAGCCGTGGGGTGAGATCTTCCGTGGTCACCGCGACGCCTTCCTCACCCTGACCGCGGAGATCCAGGACCTGGCCGACGCCAATCGAGACCTCCTCAACGCCGGCTCCCGCGCGCTGCGCGAGACGCTCCTGGGCTTGGACAAGCCCCTCGACACCTACACCGCCCGGGGGAAGAACACGGCCGCGTCGGCCGGTGGATCCCGCGCCCACTTCGTCGACGAAGCCCTCTGAAAGGACCCTGGACGATGAGCACCTTCTCCGGCATCAACACCGCTCGCCGCGCCCTCTCGGCTGCCCAGCTGGGCATGGAGACCACCGGCCAGAACATCGCGAACGTCAACACCGACGGCTACTCCCGCCAGCGCGTGGACCAGTCCGCGAGCGCCCTGGACCAGACCGGCCGCTTCACGCAGAAGTACGTGCCCGGCGATGGCGTCACCGTCACCGGCCTGACGCGGGTCACCGACGCGCTGGCCACGGCGACGGCCCGCCAGGACTCGGCCGCGGCCAAGGAGCAGGCGACCGCCAGCACCGTGTGGTCCGCCGTCGAGAACGCCATCGGCGACACCGGCGCCACCGGGCTGAGCCAGAACTTGGCAGACCTCTCCTCGGCGTGGAACGACCTGGCCTCGAAGTCCGGCAGCACCGGCCTGGAAGGCGCGCAGTCGCTCGTGCTCACCCGCAGCCAGACGGTCGCGACGCAGCTCGTCGGGATGAACACCCAGCTGGAGTCGCAGTACCAGCAGCTCGGCGCGCAAGCGCAGACCCTGACGACGCAGGCCAACACGATCGCGAAGAACGTCGCCGGACTGAACACCTCGATCCGCGCGACCCTGGCCGGCGGGGGCTCAGCCAACGAGCTGATGGACCAGCGCGACCAGCTGCTCAGCCAGCTGTCCGACATCACCGGCGCTCGGGTGGTCAACCGCGACAACGGCACGGTCGATGTCCTGGTCGGCAACGCGGCCATCGTGACCGGCGACTTCTCCTACGACCTGAAGCTGACGACGGTTCAGAGCGTCACCAGCAACACGGTGGTGCCGGCGGGTTCGGAGAAGATCGGCAACCAGCTCGTCGCCTCCATCGGAGGCCAGGACGCGGGCCCGGTGACGGGGTCGTTGAAGGCCACTCTGGACGGGGCCAACAAAACCCTGGTGGAGCAGCAGAAGGGTCTTGACGACTTCGCCACGAAGCTCGCCTCGAGCGTCAACACGGCCTACGGCAAGGAGCTCTTCGGCAGCGTCGCCAGCGGGTGGACCGTGGGTGCTCCCGTCAAGGCGTCTCAGCTGACGGTGACGGAGACGACCGCTGACTTCCGGGACAGCACGGGCACGGGCACCGGCACCGGTTCGGCGGACCGCGCCTACGCCAAGGCGGTCTCGTCGGCGTTCGGTGACGTCAAGTCGACGTGGCAGACCAACGTCACCAAGCTCGCCGCCTCGACCCAGTCGGTGTCGAACCGTGCGGAACTGGCCTCGCAGGTCTCGTTGAAGTCCGCGGCCGTCGCCGACGGCGTCTCGGGCGTCAACCTGGATGAAGAGATGACCAACCTGGTCGCCTACCAGCACGCGTACTCGGCTGCCGCCAGGGTCCTCACGACCATGGACGAGGCGCTCGACACGCTCCTCAACATGGTCCGCTGACAGCACTGATCGACGGGAGACACCCTCATGCTCGGACGCATCACCCAGCGCAGCATCGCGGCGACAGCGCTGACCAACCTGCAGAACAACCAGGCCCGCAGCGCCAAGCTGCAGGAGCAGATCACCAGCGGCACCTCGCTGTCGAAGGGGTCGGACGACTCCGTCCGTGCCGCCGCGGCCTTGCGCCTGAACGACCAGATCGCGGTCAACACGGAGAACTCCCGCAACTTGCAGGAGGCCCGCGGGTGGATGACCACCCAGGAGCCTGCGCTGCAGAGCACCAGCGATGCGCTGAAGTTCATCCGGGGTCTGGTCGTGCAGGCCGGCAACGGGTCCCTCGACGCCAACGGCCTGAAGGCGATCGCCGCTCAGATCGACGAGGCCAAGGGCACGATCCTCGGCGACGCCAACACCCAGTACCAGGGACGCGCGGTGTTCGCGGGCACCTCGGCGACGACAGTCGCCTACGCGACCTCCGCGCCCTACACGTCGGGTGACGACGGCCAGTCGGTGGAGCGCCTCATCTCCCCGGGCGTCACGATGACCGTCAACGTCTCCGGCAAGGACGTGTACGGAGACGGGACGGCCAACGTCTTCCGGGAGCTGGACGACATCGTCACCAGCCTGAAGGCGGGCGACGCCACCGCGGCGACGGCCTCGCTCTCGAAGATCGACGCGCGGATCAACGTGACGAGCAACGCGATGGCTCTCATCGGGGCGAAGACCAACCAGCTGGACCACGCCGAGGACGTCAACACCAACCAGCTGCAGTACCTGCAGGGTCAGCTGGACGACGTGCAGGGCGTCGACCCCATGAAGGCGTACCTGGAGTACACCCAGCAGAGCGTCGCCTACCAGGCGGCGCTGCAGGTGACGGCGAAGACGGTGCAGTCCTCCCTCCTGGACTTCCTGCGCTGACGCCCGGCCCGCCCCAACCGTTCAACCCATCCCACCCGGAGTTCCTGGAGTGACCCTCATGTCCGACGCCGTGACTGCTCCCGTGATCGAGTTCGTGACGCCCCTCATGGGCCTCGCCGGGCAGACGTCGTTCCACCTCGTGCCCCTGGACGAGGACGGGACGCTGTGGTCGCTCCGGGATGTCGCGGGGTCCGGGGTGCGTCTGGTCGTCGTGGCCCCTCTGAGGTTCTTCCCGGGGTACTCCCCCGAGATCGACGACGACACGGTCCTGGCGCTCGACCTGCGGGACGCCACTGAGGCCGCCGTCCTGAACGTGGTCAACATCGGTGACGACCCGACGAACGCCACCGTCAACCTGCTGGCGCCTATCGTGATCAACCACCGGACGCTGCAGGCCGCGCAGGCAGTCCTCGTCGGTTCGGACCTGCCGCTGCGGGCGCCGCTGCTCACCGCCTGACCGCTTCTCCGCGAACGCCCCGCCGGTGACCGGCGGGGCGTTCGCGCGTGGTGCGAGATGACGAAGTGACGCGACGGATGGCTGATTGTTCGCTACTGTCTGTAGTGGTCGAGCACCAGGACGGACCCGGGGAACGAAGACCCCGGCGACCTGCAGATGAAGGGATCGAACACCGTGAGCATCGCTTCCGACACCACCCCCAAGATCGAGTTCGTCACGCCCCTAGCAGGCCTGACGGAGCACAAGAGCTTCGAACTCGACGCTCTCGACGATGACGGCATCTTCTTCACGATGAGGTCCACCTCGGATCCTGACCTGCGTCTCGTGCTGGCTGATCCGATGCCGTTCTACCCCGACTACACCCCCGTCATCGACGGAGGGACCGCCGAGGCGATCCAGCTGTCGAACGAGAACGAGGGCGCTGTCCTCGCTGTCGTGAACATGGCGCAGGGCATGGAGAAGGCGACCATGAACCTGCTGGCTCCCATCGTGGTCAACCCGAAAGCGCACCGCGCCGCGCAGGCCGTGTTGTACGGAGACGACCACCCGCTGGACGCGCCCTTGACCCCGCACAAGGACTGATCCGGTCCTCGGTCCGTGATACCGGGTCGGCCCACCGGGCCGGCCCGGTCCCCGTTCGTTAGGTTCGTCCCATGAACCTCGAACGTCCCCCGGCCCCCGAGCCCTACTCCCTGCTGCCCACCGTCCCGTCCTTCGCCCTGCACTCCACCGACGTGACGTCGGGCGAGCCGATGGCCGAGCAGCACGCGAGCGGGAACGTCTCCCCCCAGCTGTCCTGGGACGGGTTCCCCGAGGGCACCAAGAGCTTCCTGGTCAACTGCTTCGACCCCGACGCCCCGACCCCGGCCGGGTTCTGGCACTGGACGGTCGTGGACGTCCCGGTGTCGGTGACGAGCCTGCCGACCGGTGCCGGTTCGCAGCCGGCCCCGCAGGGCGCGACGGTGCTGCGCAACGACCTGGGCACCGCCGACTTCACCGGTGCCGCCCCGCCGCCCGGGGACCACCCGCACCGGTACGTCTTCGCCGTCCACGCCCTCGACGTCGAGAGCCTGGGCCTGCCCGCGGACGCCACCCCCACGGTCGCGGCGTTCACCTCGCTGGGGCACGTCCTGGCCCGGGCCACGCTGAGCCCCGTCTACTCGCGGTGAACCCGCAGGTCGCGGCGGGGAACCTGGAGCTGCACCCCGCGGCCGAGCACCCGGACCTGCTGCCCGCCCGCGTCCGCGCGGCGCTGCCCGACGGCGCGTGGGTCGCCGCGATCGACCCGGACCTGGCCGACACCCAGGCGCTCGTCGAGGCCACCGGCGCCCCGCTGCACGCCTCGGCGAACTGCGTCCTGGTCGCCGGCCGGCGCGACGGGCAGGAGCGCGTCGCGGCGTGCGTGGTGCTCGCCGACTCCCGCGCCGACGTCAACGGCGCGGTGCGCCGGGCGCTGGGGGTGCGCAAGGCCTCGTTCCTGCCGGTGGAGCGGGCGGTGGCCGAGTCGGGCATGGAGTTCGGCGCCATCACCCCCGTGGGGCTGCCCGCGCCGTGGCGGCTGCTGGTCGACACCCGGGTCGCGCAGGCGGACTGGGTCCTCGCCGGGTCGGGGTTCCGGCGCTCCAAGCTCGTGGTGCGCGGCGCCGACGTGGCGGCCCTGCCGGGCGCGGAGGTCCTCGACCTGGCCGTCCCGGCGCCGTGATCGTCCGGGGCCCGCGGCCGGCCGCGCAGGTGTGGGCCGACTACGCCGTCATCGGCCGCTGGCCGTCGTGGGCCCCGCACCTGACCGGGGTCGACGCCGACCGCGAGCGCCTGGCCGTGGGCGTGCGGGGCCACGTCCGTTGCGGTCCGGTGCGGTTGCCGTTCACCGTCACCGCCGTGGACGAGGACGCGATGACGTGGACGTGGCGGGTGGCGGGGGTGGAGCTGCGGCACGCGGTCCGCGCCGTGCCGGGTGGTTCGCTCACGACCTTCGAGGTCCCGCCGCTGCTGGTGCCGTACCTGCCGGTGGCGCGGGTCGCGTTGCGGCGCCTGGTCTCAGGCCGCCGACAGCAGCCGGGACACCGCATCGACCGGTGAGGTGCGGCCCTGCAGGACGGCCACGACGTCGCGCACGAACGGCAGGTCGGGGTCGCGGCGCAGCAGCGCCGGGGCGGTGGCGACGCCTTCGGCGGTGCCGCCGGCGCGGGCCACGGCGGCCTCCAGCGGCAGCCGCTCCCCCAGCGCCACCCCGACGCGGTGGTTGCGCGAGAGCGTGGAGGTGCTGGTCGCGACCAGGTCCCCGGCGCCGGCCAGCCCGAGGAACGTCTGCGTCCGCGCCCCGAGCCGGGCGCCGAGCGCGGCCATCTCGCTCAGGCCGAGGGTGAGGACGGCGGCGCGGGCGTTCGCGCCGAGCCCGGCGCCCTCGACCATCCCGACGGCGAGCGCGACGACGTTCTTGAACGCACCGGCGACGTCGACGCCGATGACGTCGGTGACGGCGTGGGCGTGGAAGGCCGGGGTGGAGAACGCGTCGCAGACGCGCTGGGCGACGGTGGGGTCGGTGCCGGCGACGACGGTCGCGGCGGGTTGCCCGCGGGCGATCTCGGCGGCCAGGTTCGGGCCGGACAGCGCCAGCACGTGCTCGTGGGGCAGGACGTCACCGGCGATCTCGGTCCCGAACTCCCCGGTGGCGGCCTCGACGCCCTTGGCGAGGTTCACGACGGGCACCGGGGGCAGCAGGGGACCCCACTCCACGAGCCGGGACCGCAACTGCTGCAACGGGACCGCGAGCACGACGAGCGAGGCGCCGTCCACGACGGCGCGCACGTCCGAGCCGGCCGCGACGTGCGCGGGCAGCCGCACTCCGGGCAGGTAGGCGGAGTTCAGGCCCGTCGCGCGGATCTCCCGGGCGAGCTCGTCGCGCCGGCACCACAACCCGACGCTGGAGGCGTTGACGGCGAGGACGCCGGCGACGGCTGTTCCCCACGCTCCGGAACCGAGGACCGCGACGTGCACGGCGGCCACGTTACGCCCGCCGGGTCTCCCACAGCGCCACGGCACCGGCGGCGGCGACGTTGAGGCTGTCGACGCGGGGGTCCATCGGGATGCGCACGACGACGTCGGCGGCGGACAGCGCCGTGCGGCTCAGACCGTCGCCCTCGGTGCCCAGCAGGAACGCCAGCCGGTCGGGCACCGGGAAGTCCCCCAGGGCCACGGAGTCGTCCGACAGGGCCAGCGCCGCGACGGTGAACCCCGCGGCGCGCAGCAGGTCCAGGTCGGCGGGCCAGGACGTGGCCCGCGCCCACGGCAGGTGCAGGACGGTGCCCATGGAGACCCGCACGCTGCGCCGGTACAGCGGGTCGGCGCAGCGGGGGCTGACGACGAACCCGTCGACGCCGAACGCGGCGACCGACCGCACGATCGCGCCGACGTTGGTGGCGTCGGCGATGTCCTCGAGCACCACCAGGCGGGCCGGGCCGGCGGGCAGCGCCGCCAGCAGGTCCTCGACGGTGCGGGGCGCGGGCCGGGCGAAGGAGCCCAGCGCCCCGCGGTGCAGGTCGACGCCGGTGAGGGCCTCGACGACCTGCGGCGGCGCGACGAACGCGGGGACGTCGGCGGGCAGGACGTCGGCGAGCTCGCCGTAGCGGTGCGCCGAGACGAGGAAGGAGCGCGGGGCGTAGCCCTGCTCCAGCGCGCGGCGGATGACCTCGGCGCTCTCGGCGAGGAAAAGCCCCTCGGCCGGTTCGCGGCGGGTCCGCAGCTGCACGTCCCGCAAGTGGGTGTAGTCGCGCAGGTGACCCGCGTGCTGCGGGTCGGTGAGGTCGTCGAGGTCGATCCGGGGCACCCGCGGACGTTACCCGACCGGGCCGGGCCCCCACGGGTCGAGGCAGGCGACCCCGAGCGGCTCGAAGTGCTTCGTGTTCCGGGTCACCACCGTCATGCCGTGGGCCTGCGCCACCGCGGCGATCAGGGCGTCGTCGAGGGGCGCGTGCTCGGGGACGCGGTACCCGGCCAGGACCCGGGCGGCCGGCAGGTCGAACGGGAGGACCCGGCCGTCGAACGCGGGCAGGACGTGCCGCGCGAACCAGCGGCGCAGGACCTCCCCCTGCGCCGCGTGGGACCGTTCCTTCGCCACGACACCCCGCTCGATCTCGGCGACGGTGGTGGCGGCGACGTGCTGATCGCCCAGGGCGACCGAACGGGACCAGTCCTCGACCGCGGGGTTGCGCCCGCGGACGCGCAGGGCGGAGACGACGTTCGTGTCCAGCACGTACTTCACAGCTCGGGCGTCCGCGGGACGAGGCGCAGCCGTTCCGCCTCGAACTCGACGTCGGCACCCTCGTCCACGCTGAGCACGTCCACGAGGGTGGCCGGTTCGTGCGCGATGCTCCGGGCCAGGATCTCGCGGACCTCCGCCTCCAGGGACCGGCCGTGCCGCTGGGCCTGCGCCTTGAGCGCCCCCTTGGTCCCCGTGGGCAGGTTGCGGACCACGATCTGTTCCACGGTGACCACGCCCCCCCGCCGCTTTGATATCAAGGCGACGATATCATCCAGGGCTCGGGTCGTCACCCCTGAGCCGCCGCGACCCCTCGCTCAGCGCACGACGACGGGCCGGGGCCGCTGCTCCAGGACCGGGCTCTCCAGGGCGGGCAGGTCGATGACGTCGCGCACGTCGGGGCTGGGGCGGCCCAGCAGGAAACCCTGCGCGGAGTCGCACCCCAGGCGCTTGAGCGCAGCGAGCTGGTCGGAGGACTCCACGCCCTCGGCCACGACGCCGACGCCCATGTTCTTGGCCATGCCGATGATCCCGGCCACGACGGCCTCGTCCTGGCGGTGCCGGCCCAGGCCGGCGATGAAGTGCCGGTCCACCTTGACGTGGTCGATCGGCATGGTCTGCAGGTGCGCCAGCGAGGACACCCCGGCGCCGAAGTCGTCGACGGCGACCCGCACGCCCATCATCCGCAGGGCGTGCAGCGTGGAGAACCCGGCGTTGGCGTCGGCGACGAGCAGTTCCTCGCTGACCTCCACGAGCAGCGCGTTCCCGGCCGGGCCGGTGGGCTGGGTGGCCGCGACGGCATCCAGGAGCTCGGCGTTGGCCAGCTGCCGGCGCGAGACGTTCACCGCGATGGTCAGGTGGCAGTCCTCGATGGTGGCGTACCAGTGCTCCAGCGTCCGCCAGGCCTGGTCGATGACCCACTTGCCGATGTCGACGATGAGGCCGCTGCGCTCGGCCAGGGGCACGAAGTCGGCGGGCTGCAGCAGGCCCCGGCGCGGGTGCTGCCAGCGCAGCAGGGCCTCCACGCCCTGCACGTGGCCGTCGCGCAGGTCGATGATCGGCTGGTAGTGCAGCCGCAGCTGCCCCTCGGCGAGCGCGAGGGCGAGGTCGTCCTCGGTCTGCAGCCGGTCGACGGCCTGGGCCTGCATGCGCTCGTCGAACAGTTCCGAGCGGGCCTTGCCGCTCTCCTTGGCGCGGTAGAGCGCGGCGTCGGCGCGGCGCAGCAGCTTGGAGGCGTCGGCCTCGTCGTGGGCCAGGGCGATCCCGACGCTGGGGGTGATGTTCAGCTTCTTGCCCTCGCCGAACTCGATGGGCCGGTCGGCGATGGAGTTCACGACGCGCTCGGCGATGCGGGAGGCGTTCAGCTCGTCGGTCAGGTCCTCGCACAGCACCGCGAACTCGTCCCCGCCGAAGCGGGCGACGGTGTCCTCGGGGCGGACCGCGGCGCGCAGGCGGTGGGACACCTCGACGAGGACGACGTCGCCGACGGCGTGGCCGTGGGTGTCGTTGACGGTCTTGAACCCGTCGAGGTCGAGGTACAGCACCGCGCACGCCTTGGAGCTGCGGCGGGCCAGGGCGTGCTGGAGGCGGTCGGTGAACAGCTGCCGGTTGCCGAGGTCGGTGAGGGGGTCGTGCAGGGCCTGGCGCAGGGCGGCGTCGAGGGCGTCCTGGCGGTGGCGTCCCTCCATGTCGAGCCGGTCGGCCGACTGCAGGGCCAGCAGCAGCAGGAGCGCGGCGGAGAAGACCCCGCCGACCAGGGCGGCGACCAGCACGTCCAGGGTGGGCCCGCCGGAGTAGGCGACCTGCCAGAGGGCGACGACGCCGACGACCACGAACGGGGAGAACACCGCCCACGGCGCGACGCGCGTGCGCACGTCGTCTCCTGCCTGGTGCCGGGCCGACCAGGGCCAGCGGCTCATGCCGGGCTCCTCCCCTAGATAACTGCTCATGGTCACGGCTCAACCACGTTCTGTCTACTTCACCCGTCCGGGCGCGTCCTGCCGGGACACGCCGCCGGGCCCGGACCTCACTCGATCGGCGGAGTCGGGAGGGGTCGGCGCTCCCGCGGGGCGCGGCGCCGCCCGGACCGACGGCGCACCCGGCGGTGACCGCCCGGGTCCGACCCCACCCGGGCGGTCGCCGGCCGGGCCACCTGCCCGGCCCAGCGCACGGGCACCGCCGTCACGGAGGTTGAACGTGCAACGTTCGGCCGGGTGGTGGACACCCCCTCCACCGGGCCCGCCGGGCGGCCGATCCCCCACCGTGACGTCCTGCAGGCAGCACCGGCCGCCGCGGCCCCGCGGCCGCGCCGCGGCCCTCCTCGTCGTCACCGCCGTGCTCGCCGCCCTCGGTCTCGCGCCCGCCGCGCACGCCACCACCCCGACCGGCCCGGGGTACTCCGAGACCGTCGTCGCCGACAACACCGGCCTCGGCGGCGGTGACCCGCTCGCGTTCGACGGGATCGTCGACGTCGCCGTCGACAGCCTCGGCAACGCCTACGTCTCCGACCGGGGCCGCCACGTCGTCTTCCGGATCGACCCGGCGGGCGTGCGGACCGTCGTCGCCGGGACCGGGCGCAACTCCACCACCGGCTCGGACGGCCCGGCCCTGCAGGTCGACCTCGGCGAGCCCTACGGCCTGGCCGTCGACGCCGCCGACAACCTCTACGTCAGCGACCGCACCCAGCACCGCGTCGTCGTGATCACGCCCGGCGGCCGGCTCGCGACCCTCGCGGGCGACGGCACCAGCAGCAAGGTGGGCGGCACCCTGGTCGGGCCGCTGACCGGACCCGCCACCCGGTCGCCGCTGAACCCCATCGAGGTCGCCGTCGGGCCGGACGGGACCGTGTACGCCGTCGACGAGGACGCCTCCGCCGTCGTCGCCGTCCGGGACGGGACCCTGCGCGTCGTGGCCGGCACCGCCGCCGTCAACCCCACGATCGGCGTCACCGGCCGCCCCCTCGACGGTCCCCGCGGGCTGGTCGTGCGCGCCGACGGGAGCCTGCTCGTCAGCAACAAGAACAGCCACGAGGTCGTCTCGATCCGCGGCGGGGTGTCCACCACCGTCGCCGGCGGCCGCCACGGCCCGGTCGTGGCGGGACCGGCCACCGCCAGCGGCATGAAGTACCCCGAGCGCATCGCCCTCGACGAGCAGGGCAACCTCTACGTCGCCGACGCGGGCAACGACACGATCGACGTCGTCGACTCCGACGCCTCGATCCAGGCCCTGCCGGTGACGCTCGACGAGCCCACCGGCGTCGCCGTCGCCGCCGACGGCAGCGTCCTCATCGTCGACCAGTTCAACAAGCGGATCGTGCGCTGGTCCCCCACCCAGCGCCCCGTCATCGACGACGCCACCCTGACGGCGGACGTGGGCGCCTCGGCCCGCGCCGACCTCACCGGCACGTACACCCGCACCTGGAGCCTCGTCGGCGCCGTGCCCGCGGGCCTCACCCTCAGCGGCAGCACCCTGACCTGGACCCCGGCGCGCGCCGGGGCGAGCACCGTGACCGTCCAGGCCTGCGCCTGGCTCTCGCGGTCCTGCGCGCGCCGGGTCGTGCCCCTGACCGGGACCGCGCTGCCGGCCGGCGCCCCCCGGGACGTCGCCGCGGACCTCACCGGCCGGACGGCCACCGTGACGTGGCGGGCGCCGGAGTCCGACGGCGGGTCCGACGTCCTGGACTACGCGCTGACCCTCACCGACGAGGCGACCGGGACGCCCGTGGTGACGGTGGCGGCCGCGACGACGACGGTCCTGGGTCCCCTGTCCCCCGGCCACCGGTACGCCGTGCGCGTCGCGGCCCGCACCGGTGCCGGGCCCGGGGCGGCGTCCGCCCCGGTGACCGTGGACGTGCCCGCCCCGCCCGCGCCGGTCACCGCGCCCACCCCGAGCCCCAGCACGCCGGTCGCCGTCCCGACGCCCACGCCCACGCCCACGCCGACGACCAGTGCCCCGGCGCCGCGGCCCACCGCCGTCCCCGCCGTCCCCGTGGCCCCCGCGCCGTCCGGGCGACCGTCGCCGGCCACGGCGGCCAGCGCTCCCCCGGCCCCCGCGCCGGCCCCCACCGCGACACCCGTCCCCACCCGGTCGGCGACGGCCGTCGCGGTCGCCCGGCCCACCACGCCGGCGCGCCCCGCAACGGGTTCCCCGGCGAGTTCCCCGGCGAGTTCCCCGACCGGTTCACCCACCGGTTCGCCGACGTCGCGGCCCGCCCCGGCGACGGCGAGCACCACGGCGAGCCCTCCCACGAGCCCCGCGGCGGGAGCGGCGGCCCCGCCCCCCGCGGCGACCCCGACCGCACCCACCGGACCGACGGCTCCGGCGACCCCCGCGACACCGGCACCGCCCGCCGCCGCGTCCCGTCCCCTGCTGGACCGCCTCCCCGCGGCGCTGGCCGCCCCGGCGCGCGCCCTCGCGACGGTCGGCGTCGCGGTCGTCCGCCACGCCGAGTACCCCTCCGCGGTGCTGGCCCTGGCCGGGTTCTTCCTGCTGGTCCAGCGCCGCATCGACCGCGACGACCCCAAGCTCGCGCTGGCCCCGGTCGTCCCCGACGACCGGGTGCCCTTCGAACCCCGTGACCCGCAGCGCCCGGAGGTGCCGACGTGGTGAACCCCGGTGGTGACGCCACCCTCGTCCCGTTGTCGGACCGGGTGCGCTGGACGGCGGTCCTGCGCCTGCTGCTGGTCGTCACGACGGCCGCCCTGTGGTGGTCCGGTGACCGCGACCCCGCCACGGCCCGGCTGCTCGCCGCCGTCGGCGCGGGTCACCTCCTGCTGACCGGCGCCCTGCTGCTGGCCCGGGCGGGCCGGTCGGCGACCCGGGCCGGGCTGGACGCCGGTCTGCTGCTGGACAGCGTCGCGCTCGTCGTCACCGTCCACGCGCTCGGCGGCGTGCAGACGCCGGCGGCGGCGCTGTTCGCCCTGCACGCGGCGGGCGCGACGCTGCTCACCTCCTTCCGCACGGGGGTGAAGGTCGCGGGGGCGCACACGGTGGCCGTGCTGTGCCTCGTGCAGGCCCAGGCCACCGGCGTCCTCGCCGGCGGCCCCGACGTGGGGGCGTTCCCCGGGGACTTCACGGGATTCACGGCGCTGCTGTGGGCGACGACCCTGGGCACGGCGACCTTCGCGGCCGTCAACGAGCGGGAACTGCGCCGCCGCCGACGCGACGCGGAGGTGCTGCACCGGTTGCTGGCCGACCTCGTCGGCGTCGGCGACCGCGCCCGGGTGGCGTCGCGGCTGGCGCGGTTCGCCCGCGAGGAGCTGCCGGCCGAGCGGGCGCTGGTGGTCCTGGCCGGGGAGGGGGACGGCGCGGGCGAGGACGTCGCGCTGGTGCCCGCCCGGGAGGTCGACGAGGTGCTGCGGCGCGCCGGGCAGGAGGCCCGGCCGGTGCTGGTCGACGCGCTCGACCCCGTCCGGGACCCGTGGCTGGCCCGCCGGTGGCCGCGGGCGCGGGGGGTGGTCGTCGTCCCGCTGCCGCCGGGGGCCGGGCGCGGCTGGCTCGCGGCCGACCTCGGCGAGGCGCGGGGGACGGTCCGGGCGCGGGGTCTGGAGCGCCGGGCGCTGCGGGCGCTGG
The DNA here is from genome assembly GCF_050871965.1 of Kineococcus lubricus. NCBI lineage: Bacteria > Bacillati > Actinomycetota > Actinomycetes > Kineosporiales > Kineosporiaceae > Kineococcus > Kineococcus lubricus. The sequence continues at coordinate 15,267 of NZ_JBJLSK010000040.1, read as the reverse complement.
AGCAGGCGGTGTCGCACGCGGCGCTGGCGCTGTCGCGCGCGGACGCGCTGGAGGCGCTGCGGCGCGCGGCGACGCTGGACGGGCTGACGGGGGTGGCGAACCGGCGCACCCTCGACGAGGCCCTGGCCCGGGCGGTCGCCGACCCCGGCGCGGCGCCGCTGTCGGTGGCGCTGCTGGACGTGGACCACTTCAAGGCCGTCAACGACCGGTACGGGCACCAGGCCGGTGACGAGGTCCTGCGGGCGGTCGCCGCGGCGGCGGCCTCGGTGGTGCGCGAGGGCGACCTGGTCGCCCGATACGGCGGGGAGGAGTTCGCGGTGCTGCTGCCCCGGACGACGCCCGCGCAGGCGCAGGTCCTGGTGGAGCGGTTGCGCGCCGCGGTCGCGGCGGGCACCGAGCCGAGGGTCACGTGCAGCGTCGGCATCGCCGCCGCCGACGGGGACGCGGCGCAGGTGCTGGCCGCGGCCGACCGCGCGCTCTACGCGGCCAAGGCCGCCGGCCGGGACCGCAACGTGGTCAGCCCAGCCGCAGCTGCCCGGGCCAGCGCGGCAGCGCCGGGACGGCGGGCAGACCCCGCCGTCCGGGGGTGAGGCGCCCCAGCACCCGCTCACCGCTGGCCCCGGTGCAGCTGGGGACGTTGCCGGGCAGGCCGTGCAGGGTCGCCCAGCCCAGCAGCGCGAAGGCCACGGCCTCCTTGTCGTCGGCGGGGCAGTCGAGGTCGTCGGAGCCGGTGACCTGCACGCCGGGCAGGTGGCGGGCGATCGCGGCGAGCAGGACCGGGTTGCGCACGCCGCCGCCGGAGGCGAAGACCCGCGCGACGCCGACCGGGGCCAGCGCCGCGGCCACCGTGCGGGCGGTGAGCTCGGTGAGGGTGGCGACGAGGTCGGTCAGCGGGAGCTCGCGCCCCCGCAGCACCTCGGCGACGTACCCGGCGTGGAACAGCTCCTTGCCGCAGCTCTTGGGGGCGGGCCGGGCGTAGTAGGGGTCGGCGAGGAAGCGGGCCAGGAGCTCGCCGTCGACCCGGCCGGAGGCGGCGAGGCGGCCGTCGCGGTCGAAGACGTCGGGGTGGCCGGGGTCGGCGGCCACGACGGCGTCGACGAGCGCGTTGGCGGGGCCGGTGTCCCAGGCCACCGGTTCGGCGCCGGGAGCGCAGACGGTCACGTTGGCGATGCCGCCGAGGTTGAGGGCCGCGACCGTCTCCCCGCGCTCGGTGAACGGCGCGAGCAGCATCCGGTCCAGCAGCGGCACCAGCGGCGCGCCCTGCCCCCCGGCGGCCACGTCGGCCGCGCGCAGGTCCGAGACGACCGGCACCCCGGTGGCCTCGGCGATCCAGGCCGGCTGCCCCAGTTGCAGGGTCCCGCGCACCGTCCCGTCCTGCACCCAGTGGAAGACGGTCTGCCCGTGGCTGCACACCGCGTCGACCTCCTGCGCGACGGAGGCGGCGGCCGCGGCGAACTCCCGGCCGATGCCGGTGTCGAGGGCGCAGACCTCGGCGAGCCCGGGCCGGGCGGGCGGCAGCGCGGCGACCAGGGCGGCCCGCAGCGCCGGGGAGTAGGGGACGCTGCGCCGTTCCTCGATCCGGGCGTGCAGCACGTCCCCGTCGGGGGTGAACTCGACCACGGCGAGGTCGATGCCGTCGTGGGAGGTCCCCGACAGCATCCCCAGGACCCGCACGCTCACCGCCCCGTCAGCCGGCGCCGGTCGTCGGCGTCGCGCGCGGTGGCCCCGGCGGCGTCGAGGGCTTCCAGCAGCGGCACCGCCACCCGGCGGGAGGTCCCCAGCGCGCGGCGGGCCTCGCTCATCGAGAACGGTTGCGGCACGGCGCGCAGGGCGTCCACCGCGCGGGCCCGGTACCCGGGGGCCAGGACGATGCCCTCCGCGACGCGTTCCAGCCGGCCGGCGCGGACCGCGGCGGCCAGTTCGGGACGGCCCAGGCGCAGTTCCCGCAGGCGCTCGACGTCGGGCGCGGCGAAGGGCTCGCGCCGCAGGTCGGCCAGCACGAGGGCGACGGACCGCTCCACCGCGGCGGGCAGGTCGTCGGTGCGTTCCACGACCCGCCCGCCGGAGACCCGCAGCGGGGCCGCGACGAGCGCCTCGACGAGTTCGAGCGCGGGCAGCCCGAGGGCGCGCCGGGCCTGTTCGAGCGTCGGGCCGGGGTGCAGCGGGTCGGTGGCGCCGAACCCGGCGACCAGGGCCCGCAGCCGCTCGGCCCGCCCGGCCCAGAACCCCGGGTCGGCGTACCAGTCGCCCGCGACGGGCGTCCCGGCCGGTTCGACCCCCATCGCCCGCAGGTGCCGGCCGCTGACCAGCCGCCGCCGCCGCAGTTCCCCGGCCGCGTCGGGCGCGCCGCTCACCCCGGCCAGCTCGGCGGCCCGGGCGGCGGCGGCCCCGCGCCGGCGCAGCGGGGGCGGGTCCACGTCCAGGGCGGTGGCCGCGCCCAGCACGACGTGGCGGGCCGGGTCGCGCAGCAGCAGCCGGTCCCCCACCCGCAGCGGCAGCGCGGTGCGCGACCGCAGGCGCAGCAGCGCCTCCGCGCCGTCCCCGCCCAGCGGCCGGACGTGCACCGGGACCGCCGCCGACCCCAGGTGCGCGACGAGCTGCGCGGGCACCGGCTCCCCGTCCCCCGCCACGGCCAGCCGGACGTCGAGGACGTCGGTCTCGCGGTGGGTGCCCGGGGTCAGCAGGGCGTCCCCGCGCCCGACGTCGCGCCGGTCCACGCCCCGCAGGTTCAGCGCCACCCGGGCCACGGCGTCCACGTGCGGGACGTCGCGCTCCAGGGACTGCACGCCGCGGACGTGGACGGTCCGCTCCCCCAGACGCAGCTCGTCGCCCACGGCGATCCGCCCCGCCGACAGCGTTCCGGTGACGACCGTCCCGGCCCCGGTGACGGTGAAGCTGCGGTCGACCCAGAACCGCACGGGCGCACGGACGTCCGGGGCCGGCACCCCCACCAGGACCCGCGCCAGCGTCGCGCGCACCTCCTCCAGGCCCGCACCCGTCACCGCGCTGCACGCGGCGGCGGGCACGTCCCCGAGGCTGCTGGCGCGCAGCTCGGCCAGCGCCCGCTCCCGCGCGGGCGCGGGGTCGGCCAGGTCGGCGCGGGTCACCACGAGCAGCCCGTGCCGCACGCCGAGGGCGTCCAGGGCCGCGAGGTGCTCGGCGGACTGCGGCATCCACCCGCCGTCGGCGGCGACGACGAACACCGCCACCGGCACCGGGCCGACCCCGGCGAGCATCGTCGGGACGAACCGCTCGTGGCCGGGGACGTCGACGAACGCGACCGGCCCGGCGCCGTCGAGCTCCGTCCACGCGAAACCCAGGTCCAGGGTCAGCCCGCGCCGCTTCTCCTCGGCGTAGCGGTCGGGGTCGCGGCCGGTGAGGGCGCGCACGAGGGTGGACTTGCCGTGGTCGACGTGCCCGGCGGTGGCGACGACGTGCATCAGCCGCGCCCCCCGGCGACCGCGACGACGGCTGCGGTGACCTGCGCGTCGGCGCCGGGGGGCACCGTCCGCAGGTCCAGCAGCAACCGCCCGCCCTCGACGCGCCCGGCCACCGGCTGGGCCCCGGTGCGCAGCGGCACGGCGAGCCTGGCCGGCAGCGACACCACCCACGACGGCAGGTCCACCCCGGGGGCCCCGCCCCCGCCGACGACCGCCACCGAACGTTCCACCCGGGCGTCGATCCCGTTGCCGCGCAGGGATCCCGCCACGTCCTCGGTACGCCGGTGCAGGGCGCCGGGATCGGCGTGCACCGCGTCGCGGGTCGGGTTCGGCGCCGACCGCAGGGTCGCCTCCAGGGCGGCGAGGGTGAGCTTGTCGACCCGCAGCGCCCGCGCCAGCGGGTGCCGCCGCAACCGCTCCACCAGGTCCGCGTCGCCCAGCAGCAACCCCGCCTGCGGCCCGCCGAGCAGCTTGTCCCCCGAGGCGGTGACGAGGTGGGCGCCCTCGCGCAGCGCCGACGCCGCGTCCGGTTCGGCCGGCAGCGCGGGGTCGGGGGCGAGCAGGCCGGAGCCGATGTCGACGACGACGGGGACCCCGAGGTCGCGCAGCTGCCCCGGCTCCACCCCCGCGGTGAACCCGGTGACGACGAAGTTCGACGGGTGCACCTTCAGGACGAACCCGGTGCCGGGCCCGACCGCGGCCCGGTAGTCGGCGAGCGAGGTCCGGTTCGTCGTCCCGACCTCCCGCAGCCGCGCCCCGGTGGAGACCAGCAGGTCCGGCAGCCGGAACCCGTCGCCGATCTCGACGAGCTCACCGCGGCTGACGACGATCTCCTTCCCGGCGGCCAGCGCCGTCGCGGCCAGCACGAGCGCGGCGGCGCCGTTGTTCACGACGTGCACGTCCCCGGCGGCCGGGACGGCGGCCCGCAGCGCGGCGAGCGTGCCGCGCCCGCGCCGGGCCCGACGGCCGGTGGTCAGGTCCATCTCGACGTCGGTGGCGCCGGCGGCGGTGACGACCGCCTCGACCGCGGCGGCCGACAGCTGCGCGCGCCCCAGGTTGGTGTGCAGGACCGCCCCGGTGGCGTTGAGCACCCGGCGCAGCGTCGTCCCGGCCGGCGGCAGCGCGGCCAGGACGAGGTCGACGGCGTCGGAGGCGGGCGCCTCGCCGTCGCGGACGCGCTGCTGGACGGCGCGCACGACGTCCTTGACGGCGTCGCGCCCGCGTTCGCGCACGGCGCCGGCCAGCCGCGGGTCGTCGAGCACGGCGTCGGTGCGGGGGACGGTCCGGCGGGGGTCGGGCAGCACGCCGCCGAACCTACCCCCGGGCGGGTCGCGCGGGCCGGGTCGGCGTCGTCCCCGTGGTCCCCCGTCGTCCCGTCATCCCGTCGTCGCTGCCCGTGCAGGTTGCAACGGAGTGGTCGGGGAACCGCGGCGCACCGGGGGAGTTCCGAGGGAGCCGGTCCGGCGTCCGTGCTCGACCCACCGCGCGACCCGGCGTCCCGGGTCCGTTCGGAGCGCGCCCGACGCTCTGCCGCGCAACGGGTCTGGGCGATGGTGACGGGTTCTCCCGTCGGCGCGGACCTCCGGCGGGACGGCGGGGAGCACCTCTCCCCGCGTCGCGGAGAACCCCCGGGAACTCCCCGGAAGTCTTATAACGGATCCTTCCGCGCACCGACGGCCCCTGGTACGGTCGGGGAACCGTCGGTCCGCCTCCCGGGCGCCCCGACCCGTCAACCGGTGGTGGGGCGATGACGAACGACATGGTGGTCGGTTCCGAGGAACTCCTGGACTTCGCGGCCGCGGTCCTGCGGTCCCTGGGGGTTCCCCCCGACGACGCGCACCTGGTCGCCGACAGCCTGGTCGTGGCCGAGACGTGGGGGCACCCCTCCCACGGCCTCCTGCGCTTGTCCTGGTACGTCGACCGGCTCCGGTCGGGGGCGGTGAAACCCGTCACCGAGGTCGAGACGCTGACCGACACCGGTCCGCTCGTGCACCTCGACGGTCACGACGGGATCGGTCAGGTGATCACGGCGTACGCCGTGGACCTGGCCGTCGAACGGGCCAAGCAGTCGGGTGTCGGCGTCGTCGGGGTCCGCAACTCCAACCACTTCGGCACCGCCGCCTACTTCACGCGGCGAGCGGCCCGCAGCGGGTGCGCGGCCATCCTGACGACCAACGGCAGCCCCGCCATGGCCCCCTGGAACGGCATGGACAAGGTGGTCGGCGCCAACCCCTGGTCCTTCGCGGCACCCGACGGTGCCGGTGACGTCACCGTCGTCGACATCGCGAACACCGGCGTCGCCCGCGGGAAGGTCTACGCCGCAGCCGAGAAGGGCGTGGACATCCCTCCCGGCTGGGCGCTCGACAAGCACGGCCGACCCACGACGGACCCCGCGGCCGCCCTCGACGACGGCGTCATCCTGCCCATGGCCGGTCACAAGGGGTACGCCGTGTCGTTCCTCATGGACGTGTTCTCCGGCGTCCTGACCGGCAGTTCCTACGGCCGCGCCGTCGGAGGGCCCTGGCAGCCCACCGCGCACAGCGGTGCCGGGCACCTGGTCATCGCCCTCGACATCGAACGCTTCCAGCCGCTGGACGTCTTCGGCGAGCGCGTCCAGGACCTCATCTCCCAGGTGCGTTCGGCACGCCCCGTCCCGGGGGCGGGCGGGATCCTCTACCCGGGCGAGCTGGAGAACCGCAACGCCGCCGCGGCGCGGACGATCACCCTGCCCCACCGGACCGTCCAGGGCCTGGAGCAGCTGGCCCGGGAGACCGGTGTGGGGCTGCCCCCCACCACCGCGCCCTGACCGTCGCGCCCTGACCGTCGAGGCGCACCGCGCCGAGGAGAGCCCGTGCTGACGTGGTCCTACCCCTACGCCACCCCCGACACCCGCGGACCCGCGATGGGCGCCACCGGTGACGCGTCCGCCGTGCTGGACGCGCTCGCCGCGGCCGGCTACCGGGGGGTCGAGCTCCTCGTCCGGGACCCCCGCGCCGTCGACGTGCCGGCGGTGCGGGCGGCGCTGGCCGGCTCGGGGCTGGTCGTGGCCGCCATCGGCACCGGTCCCGTCGTGGCCGACGACCGGCTGACGCTGGCCGACGCCGACGGGACAGTCCGCCGCCGGGCCGTCGACCGGGCGCGCAGCGCCGTCGACCTGGCCGCCGAGCTCGGGGGTCACGTGGCGATCGGGAAGCTGCGCGGGAGCCTGGGGGACGACCCCGACCGGGCGTGGGACCACCTGCGGGCCGGGCTGTCCGTGGTGGCCGGGCACGCCGGGTCCGCCGGGGTCGTCGTGGTCCTGGAACCCCAGGGTCCCGCGACGATGGACAACCTCACCACCACCGAGGAGGGCCTGGGGTTCGTCCGCGACCTCGCCCTGCCCTCGGTCGCGCTCATGCTCGACCTGCTCCACGTCGAAGCCGCCGACCCGGCTCCGGTGCGCAGCTGGGCCGCAGCCGGTGAGCACCTGCGGTACGTGCACGTCGCCGACAGCGGCCGCGCGGCACCGGGCCGCGGGGGCTTCGACCTCCCGGCCCACCTGGCCGCCCTGGAGGCCACCGGGTACGACGGTTTCGCGACGGTGGAGATCGCTCAGGGCGCCGATCCGCTCGTGACCGCCCGGGAGGCGATCCGGTACGTGAGCGGCCTGACCGGCGCGCCCGGCTGAGGACCGCCACCGGGCGCCGGGGGTGGAGCGGCGGGCCGGTGCCCGCCGCTCCACCCCCGCGGCGCGCCTCAGACCGGCTGCAGGTCGCGCTGGAGCACCTGCCGCACCACGAACGGCAGGATGCCCCCGTGCCGCACGTACTCGGCCTCGCGGGCCGTGTCGAGCCGCAGCAGGACCTCGAACTCCCGCTCCCCCGCGCGCACCGTGACGGTGCGCGGAGCGGTGCCGCCACCGATCGCCGCCAGGCCCAGGACGTCGATCTCCTCCTGTCCCGTGAGTCCCAGGCTGTCCGCGCTGTCCCCGTCGAGGAACTGCAGCGGCACCACGCCCATGCCGATGAGGTTGGACCGGTGGATGCGCTCGAACGACTGGGCCAGCACCGCGCGCACGCCGAGCAGCGCGGGTCCCTTGGCGGCCCAGTCCCGCGACGATCCCGTCCCGTACTCCCGGCCGGCCACGACGACCGTCGGGATGCCCGCCGCCCGGTAGTTCGCCGCGGCGTCGAAGACGGTCGCGACCTCCCCGGTGGTCGCGTCGCGGGTGGATCCGCCCTCGACGCCGGGCACGAGGCGGTTGCGCAGCCGGACGTTGGCGAAGCAGCCGCGCATCATGACCTCGTGGTTCCCGCGGCGGGAGGCGTACGTGTTGAGTTCCCGGCGCGGCACCCCGAGCGCCGTGAGGTGCCGGCCGGCGGCCGTGTGGACGGGGATGGCCCCGGCCGGTGAGATGTGGTCGGTCGTCACCGAGTCACCCAGCCACACCAGCACGCGGGCGCCCCGGACGTCCGCGACCCCTTCCGGTTCCAGGGACATGCCGTGGAAGTAGGGCGGTTCGCGCAGGTACGTCGAGGCCTCGTCCCACGGGAACACCGGCCCGGCGGGGGCGGGGACCCCGCGCCAGCGCTCGTCGCCGCCGAAGACGTCGGCGTAGACGCGGCGGAAGCTGTCGGGGTCGAGGGTCGCCTCGATGACGGAGGCGATCTCCTGCGGTCGCGGCCACAGGTCGGCCAGCAGCACCGGCCGGCCGGCCGGGTCGTACCCGAGGGGTTCGGTGACCAGGTCGAGGTCCATCGTCCCCGCCAGCGCGTAGGCGACCACCAGCGGCGGCGACGCGAGGTAGTTCATCCGGACGTCGGGGTTGATCCGGCCGTCGAAGTTGCGGTTCCCGGACAGGACCGAGACGACGGCCAGGTCGTGCTCGTCGACGGCCCGGGTGACCTCCTCCACCAGGGGGCCGGACGCGCCGATGCAGGTCATGCACCCGTACCCGGCCAGGTGGAAACCCAGGGCTTCCAGGGGGGCGGTGAGCCCGGCCGCGTCGAGGTAGTCGGTGACGACCCGCGATCCCGGCGACAGGCTGGTCTTGACCCACGGCTTGCTGCGCAGGCCCCGGGCCACCGCGTTGCGGGCCAGCAGTCCGGCCGCGACCATGACGGCGGGGTTGGAGGTGTTGGTGCACGAGGTGATCGCGGCGATGGCGACCGCGCCGTGGGTGATCTCCGCCTCCCCCCGGGGCAGCGCCAGGGTCACCGGCGCGTCGCCGGCCGCACCCGGCCTCCCCGTCCCCGACAGGGTGGCCGGCAGGGCATCGCGGAACCCGTCGCGCGCTGCCGTCAGGGGGACCCGGTCCTGCGGCCGGCGGGGGCCGGCCAGGGACGGCACGACGGTGGCGAGGTCGAGGGTGAGTTCCTCCGTGTAGCGCAGCCGGGCGGACGGGTCGTGCCACAGGCCCTGCTCCCGCGCGTAGGCCTCGACCAGGTCGACCCGCCGCCGGTCGCGGCCGGTGAAGTCCAGGTACCGGATCGTCTCCTCGTCGATCGGGAAGTAGGCGCAGGTGGCGCCGAACTCCGGGGCCATGTTCGAGATGGTCAACCGGTCGGCCAGCGGCAGCGCCGCGACCCCCCGTCCGTGGAACTCGACGAACTTGCCCACGACACCGTGCCCGCGCAGGAGCTCGGTGACGGTCAGGACGAGGTCGGTCGCCGTCGTCCCGGCCGGCAGGGCGCCGGTGAGCTCGAACCCGACGACGCGGGGCAGCAGCATGGACAGGCTCTCCCCCAGCATCACCGCCTCGGCCTCGATGCCCCCGATGCCCCACGCCAGGACGCCCAGACCGTTGGCCATGGTGGTGTGCGAGTCGGTGCCCAGGCACACGTCGGGGAAGGCCCAGCCGTCCTGCTCGAAGACCACCCGGGACAGGTTCTCCACGTTGACCTGGTGCATGATGCCGGTCCCCGGCGGCACGACCGCGAAGTCGTCCAGGGACTGCTGCGCCCACTTCAGCAGCCGGTAGCGCTCGGCGTTGCGGGCGTACTCGTGCTCGACGTTCCGCGCGGCCGCGTCGGGCGTGCCGAAGACGTCGACGATCACCGAGTGGTCGACGACGAGCTCGGAGGGGATCCGCGGGTTCACCGCGGCCGGGTCGCCGCCGAGGTCGGCCACGGCCCGGCGCATGGCCGCCAGGTCGACGACCGTCGGCACGCCGTTGGTGTCGTGCAGGAACGTCCGGGCCGGGTGCAGGTCCACCGCGCGCCCGAACGACTCCTCGTCCCCCCAGGCCAGCAGGGCCTCGACCTGGGCGGCGTCCACGCGGTCCCCGTCCTCGTGGCGCAGGACGTTCTCCAGCACGATGCGCAGCGAGTAGGGCAGGTCCGGCGGGGCCAGGCCCGCCAGCCGGTGGATGCGGTGGTGCTCACCCCCCACGACCAGTTCCCCGATCGTCCCGAAGCTGTTCCCGGTTCGTCCCACCGGGGTCGTCCTGCTCTGCACCCTCGTCCTGCCCGTCTCGATCGCCACCGGCCCGCCCGTCCGCCTCAGACCGTCATCAGTTCCTCGGCCTCCTCGGGCACCACGTCGTCGGCCCGCGGGAAGACGAGGACGTCCTGCGGGGACACGACCAGGCGGGCCGCCCCGTGCAGTCCGCCGCGCGCGTTCTCCACCTGCACCGTGTGCCGGCCCAGGCGGACGACGTACTCGAAGCGGGAGCCGACGTAGGACTCGGTGAGGACGTCGACGTCGAGCACGACCGCGCCGGTGCCCGCGCCGTCCGCCGCGGCCACGACCGCCAGCCGTTCCGGGCGGATCGCCAGGGTGACCTCGTCCCCCGCGGCCCAGCCGGTGGCCGCCGCGTGGACCACGTCGCCGCTGGTGTCCAGGCGCACGCTGGTCAGGTCCCCGTCCACGCCGGCCACGGTGCCGTGCAGGAAGTTGCACTTGCCCACGAACGCCGCCACCTGCGCCGTCGCGGGGCGTTCGTAGACCGCCGCCGGGGTGTCGACCTGCAGCATGCGGCCACCGGCCATCACCGCGATGCGGTCGCTGAGGGCCAGCGCCTCGTCCTGGTCGTGCGTCACGTAGACGGTGGTGATGCCCAGCTCGGACTGCAGCCGCTTCAACCAGGCCCGGGCCTGCTCACGCAGCTTCGCGTCCAGGTTGGACAGCGGTTCGTCGAGCAGCAGGACCGACGGGGAGTACACCAGCGCGCGGGCCAGGGCGACGCGCTGCTGCTGGCCGCCGGACAACTGGTGCGGGTACCGGTCGGCCAGGTGGGTCAGGCCCACCTTGCCGAGCGCTTCCTCGATGCGGCGGCGGGCGGCCCCCCGCTCCACCTTGCGGATCTTCAGGGGCATCGCCAGGTTCTCCGCGATGCTCATGTGCGGCCACAGGGCGTAGGACTGGAACACCATCCCGAGGTTGCGTTCCTCGGGGACGAGGAACGTCCCGCGCTCGGTGTCGACGAACTGCGTGCTGCCCACGCGGATGCGCCCACCGGAGGGCCGCTCCAGCCCGGCGATGCAGTTCAGCGTGGTCGACTTCCCGCAGCCGCTGGCCCCCAGGAGCGTGAAGAACTCCCCGTCCGCGATGGTGAAGTCGAGCTCCTCCAGCACCGTGGTGGTGCCGAACTGCTTGACCAGTTCCTCGACGACGACCTCAGGCATCCTTGCGCTCCCTCATGAGCAGTCCGGCGACGGCGACGACGACGGCGGTGATGGCGATCTGGATCGTGGCCAGCGCCGCGACCGATCCGGTGTTCCCCTGGACCCACAGTTCCAGCATGGTCGTACCGATGATGTTCGACTGGGCCGACCCCAGGAAGATGGCCGGCGAGTACTCCTTGAGCATGGTGACGAAGACCAGCACGACGGCGCCGATGAACGCCGGGGTCAGCAGCCGGCCCAGGATCCGGGTGAAGGTCTTGACCCAGTCCGCGCCGGACACGCGGGCGGCGTTGTCCAGCTCGGCACCCAGCTGCATGATCGACGGCGCGATCGAACCGAAGGCGGTGGGCAGCGCCCGCAAGCCGAACCCGACGATCAGCGCCAGCAGCGTGCCCTGGACCAGGGCGCCGCCGGGGGCGTACGCGAAGGCCCAGAAGAACCCGATGCCGATGATGAGACCGGGCATCGCCTGCGGCGCCAGCGCCAGGTACTCGACGGCCCGGCCGAACCGGAACGCCGACCGGCGGGCGACGACCACGCCCAGCAGGGCCAGTGCGCTGACCAGGACCGCACCCACGCCCGCGACGACCAGGCTGTTGACGATGGAGTCGACGTAGGCCTGGAACCCGAAGATGCGGGCGTAGTTGTCCGTCGTGAGCGTCTGCAGCGGGCTCTGCAGGGGCGTGAAGATCAGGGTGAACGAGCGGAACACCAGACCGCCGATCGGCAGCAGCGCGCCGAAGACGACGTAGAGCGTGATGAAGGCGACGCTGACCCAGCGGACCCAGCCGAGTTCGAGCTTGCGCGGCCGGGTGGCCTTGCCCCGCACGGACACGAAGCGCTGCGCGTCCTTCAGCAGCTTCGCCTGGACCAGGACCAGCCCGACGGTCACGAGCAGGATGATGCTCGAGGCTGCGCCGAGGATGCCGTAGTCCGGGCGGATCGACTGCAGCCCGTTGGTGTAGAGGAAGGTCGAGAAGACGTCGATGCCGACGGGCTGGCCGTACAGCAGGGGGACGCTGAGGGTCTCCACCGACATCGAGAAGACCAGGATGGAGCTGTAGACCATCGGGGGCCTCAGCATCGGGACGACGACCGTGAACAGGATCCGCAGCGGCCCCGCCCCGCACACCTGGGCGGCCGACTCCAGCGAGGCGTCGGAGTTGCGCAGCGCGTTGGCGCAGAAGACGTAGGCGATGGGGGCCAGCGCGACGGCCTCGGTCAGCGCCATGCCCGGCAGCGAGTACAGGTTCCAGGGGACGTCACCGAACCAGCGGCGCGCCTGAACGCTGACGAAACCCGCCGGACCGTACATGGTGATCCAGCCGAACCCCAGGATGAGGGAGGAGATGAAGAAGGGCCACTGCATGGCCCCGGCGAACACCCGGCCGAGGGGCAGTCTCGTGCGGACCACCACGACGGCCGTCGGCACCGCGATGAGCAGGGTCAGGGCCGTCGTGCCCACCGCGAACAGGGCGGTGTTCAGCACGACCCGGCCGAACCCCGCCTCGGTGAACAGCCGCGCGTAGTTCGACGCGGTGAAGTTCCCGCCGTCGTCGTACAGCGGGGCGTCGCGCAGGGACTGGATGAGCGTGGGCACGACCGGCGCCAGGACGAGGGCGGCCAGGACGAGCAGGACGCCGTACTGGACGACGAGCTCGCGGCGCAGGCCGAGGATCTTCCGGTACCGCGGTGCGGGGAGGGGACCACCGGTGACGGTCGGGTCGGTGGTGGGGGGCGAGGTGACGGTGGCCATGGGTTTCTCCTCCATCGAGGGGTGGGTGGATCAGCTGTCGAGCAAGCCGTTCCAGCGTTCGGTGAAGGCGTCCACCTCGGCCTCCGGGACGAGGGTGAACGGGACCATGACGACGCCGTCCTGGCCGACGGCGGAGAGCACGTCGGCGTAGGTGTGCCGGCCCTCGGCCGACTCCACGTCGTCGCGGTAGGAGGTCAGTCCGCCCTCGGCCGCGGCGGCCTGCCCCTCGGCGGACAGCACGAAGTCGAGGAAGAGCTTGGCGGTGTTCGGGTGCGGGGCCTGCGGTGCGATGGCGATGCCCCGGGGCAGGACGACGGTCCCGTCGTCGGGGAAGACCAGGTCGAACAGGCCACCGCTGTTGGCCTGGACGGGGTAGGCGGGCGCCGCGGAGATGAAGAAGCCGACGACGTACTCACCGGCGAGGATCTTCTCGGTCTGGGTCCCCGACGAGGTCTCCGGCCGGGCCAGCGGCAGGATCGTCTCCAGCGCGGCCCACGTCGAGGGGTCGGCCTGGGTGAAGGCGTGGGACACGGTGAACCCGAACGCACCGCCGACGTCCCGCGTCGTGATCTTGTCCCGGAAGGTGTCCTGGTCGGCGGCGACGAGTTCGGCGAGGTGGGCGATGCCCGTCGGCTTCTCGGACAGCAGGCCGGTGTTGAAGGCGATGGTCATCGGGTCGACCGACAGCGCGTACACGTTCGGGGCGAGCTGCGCGAACTCGGGCAACTTGTCCAGTTCCGGCGAGGCGTACTCCATGACCCGGCCGGGGCTGGAGGTGTACTCCGCCCACGCCTGAGCCGCGTTGGAGACCAGCAGGTCCGCCGGCGAGGAGCCCGTCGCCTGCTCGCTCAGCGCCCGCTGGAACACCTCGTCGCTGTCGAGGTTGTTGGCGTTGACGGCTTCGATCCAGTCGTACTTCTTCTGGAAGTCGCGGAAGATCGGTGCCCAGTTCTCCTGGTCGGTGTTCGAGTAGATGGTGAGTTCCCCGCCCTCGGAACGCGACCCCTCGACGATCCGGCTGTACTCGGCGGGGTAGTGCTCGGGCGTCGTCCCGACCGCGATCTCGTTCACCGGGGGCGCGGCGGAGCTGCCGCTGTCCCCGCCGCAGGCGGCGAGCCCGCCCGCCGCGGAGAGGGCTGCGGCGGACACCAGGGCGGACCGCCGCGTGAACGTCGCGCTGTGCGGGCGAGCGGCGGGCTGCGGTGTCGACAGGTGCATCGTTGCTCCTCGGAGTCGTGGCGACCTCGGCGTCGCTCCGATCGAGCCTGCTGCCTATAAGCTATGTCCGTCAAGGGGGACGGTCCGGTTCCGCACCGGACGGGGCGCTCACGGCGAGGGAGCCGCGAGCGATCGACGTCCGCCCCGCCGCTCCCCCTACCATCGAGGCTCGTCGACCCGTCACCGCGGCGCGTCGAGGTCGACCCGGGAGGAAGTACCACCGTGGAGGTGTTCAACACCAAGAGCGACTACGCCTACACGACGCTGCGGCAGCGGATCCTCGCCGGCCAGTACGAGCCGGGGGCGGTGCTGAACCAGGCCTCGCTCGCCAAGGAGATCGGGATCTCCACCACCCCCCTGCGCGAAGCCTTGCGGCGCTTGATGTCCGAGGGCCTGGTCGAGCTCGACGCCCACCGTGACGCCCGCACGACCCCCCTGACCGCCGAGGAGGCGCGAGACCTCCTGGAGGTGCGTCGCAGCCTCGACCCGCTCGCCGTGTCGCTGGCCGCCGAGCGGCGCACCCGGGCCGATCTCGCCCTGATGCGCGAACTTCTGGAGCGCGTCCACCCCCTCGGCCCGGACCCCGGCTACACCGACCTGATCGCGCACCGGGACTTCCACGCCGCCCTGTACCGGGCCTCGCACAACGACGTGCTCATCAGCACGCTCGACAGCCTGTGGGACAAGGCCGACCGGTACCGCCGCGAGGGCCTGCAGGACGCCCGCAGCCAGGTCGAACGCGACGAGAAGGACGCCGAGCACCACGTCCTCGTCGACCACATCGCCTCCGGGGACGGGGAGGCGGCCGCCGCGGTGATGCTGCGCCACATCGACACCAGCCTGGGCGCCAAGGCCGCTCACCGCCTCAGCGGCGCCGGCGCGCGACGCCCCGCGAACGTCTGACGGACCGGTTCCCCGGCCCCGGCGAAGGCGTTGACCGCGCACCCCGGTCCTTATAGCCTGCATCCGTCCCCGTGCAGGAGCAGCGTCGCTCGCGGTGGCCGGCTCCCCCGCCACTCCGCCCTCGCCCTCCGCTCCGGAGGACCTCACCCCACCCGACCCCGGCGCACCACCGGCACCGGGACGACAGGAAGGCGGAACCCGTGGAAACGCAGACGGCCCAGCAGTACTCCCTGGGGGTCCTGCACGGCGACGGCATCGGCCCGGAGATCGTCCCCGCGTCCGTGAAGATCCTCGACGCGGCGATGGCCGCCGCCGGCGCGGCCCCCATCGCGTGGACCGAACTGCC
>NZ_JBJLSK010000039.1:0-34861 GCF_050871965.1 Kineococcus lubricus | reverse complement strand
ACCAGGACTACCGCCAGGTCTGAGACCCGTTCCCCGCGGACCGGGTGGGGTCCCGCTCAGGGCAGCGCGTTGACCAGTTCGCCGAGCTCCACCTTGGGGCCGGTGAAGAACGGCACCTCCTCGCGGACGTGCCGGCGGGCCTCGGTGTTCCGCAGGTCGCGCATGAGGTCGACGATGCGGTGCAGCTCGTCGGCCTCGAACGCGAGGATCCACTCGTAGTCGCCGAGGGCGAACGCGGACACCGTGTTGGCCCGCACGTCCTCGTAGGTGCGCGCGGCCAGCCCGTGGTCGCGCAGCATCTTCCGGCGCTCCTCCTCCGGCAGCAGGTACCACTCGTAGGACCGCACGAACGGGTACACGCAGACGTAGTCGCGGGCACGGTCACCGGACATGAACGCCGGGACGTGCCCGCGGTTGAACTCCGCGGGGCGGTGCAGCCCCACGACCGACCACACCGGCGCGAGGTGCTTGCCCAGGCGGGTGGTGCGCAGCCGGCGGTAGGCCTCCTGCACGAGCTCGATCGTCGGGGCGTACCACCAGAACATCAGGTCCGCGTCGGCGCGCAGGCCCGCGACGTCGTAGAGGCCGCGGACGACCAGGCCCTTGCCGACGAGCTCGTCGAGCAGGTCCTGGACCTCGCGGGCGTACGCGGCGCGGTCGTTCTCGCCCAGGGGCGTCTCGGCCGCGAAGACCGACCACATCGTGTACGCGATGGTGTCGTTGATCTGGTCGGCGGTGGGGTTCTGGGGGGCGGACGTCTGCGCTTCGGGCATGCGCCGATTCTCCCTCAGGCCCGCGCGGGCCCCGCAGGGACCTCGGCCAGCACCTCGCGCGCGGCCCGGCGGGCCGCGGCCACGCAGGCGGGCACCCCGACGCCGTCGAGCACGGACCCGCACACCGCCAGCCGTCCCGCGGCGGCGACCGCGGCCCGGAGCCGGGCGACGCGGTCGACGTGGCCGACGGCGTACTGCGGCAGCCCGTCCACCCAGCGGACGACGGCGTGGTCGACGGGGTGCAGGTCGCGGCCCAGGAGCGCGGAGGCGTCGGCGGTGGCCCAGCGCAGCACGTCGGCGTCGTCGGCGCGCAGCGCCTCGTCCTCCCCCGCCCGGCCCAGCGACACGCGCAGGACGGCCAGGTCGCGGCTCTGCGCGCCCACCCACCCCCACTTGTTCCCCGACAGCGTCAGCGCCTTGGCGCGCAGGCCCCGGGCCGCGGCGACGACGGGCGGCACGAGCACCCCCGAGCCCTGCGGACCGGCCAGCTCCGCGGCCGGGACGGCGAGCGCCGCGATGACCACGCTCGCGGTCTCGACGGCTCCCAGCTCGGCCGCGGCGGCCGGGACGGGACCGGCCAGGAGCCGGGCGGCGACGGGGGCGGGCACGGCCAGGACGACGGCGTCGGCGGGGGTGCCGTCGACGAGCCAGCCGTCGGGGGTGCGCTCGAGGCGGCGGACGGCGGTGCCGGGCCGGATCGTGACGCCGCGGGCGCGCAGCCGGTCGGCGAGGACCTGCGGCAGGGTGGCCAGGCCCCCGTCGAGGCCGGCGAAGACGGGCCCGTCGACCGCGGGCGCGGGCCCGAGGTGCTCCAGCAGGGACCCGCCGCGGCGGGCGTGCGCCCACAGGGCCGGGACGGTCGCCCGCAGGGACAGCGTCGCGGCGTGGCCGGCGTACACGCCGCCGAGCAGGGGCTCGACGAGGCGGTCGACGACGGCGGGGCCCACGCGGCCGGCGACGTACTCCCCGACGGGCACGTCGTCGGTGAGGGGTTCGGCGGGGCGGGCGGGTTCGTCGCGGACGCGGGCGACGTCGGCGGGGGCCAGCAGCCCCTCCACCGAGCGCGCGTCCCGGGGGACGCCCATGACGGTGCCGGCGGGCAGGGGCCGCAGGCCGTGCTCGGTGGCGAGCTGGGCGCGGGTGGTGGCGGGGTGGACGAGGTCGAGGCCGACCTCGGTGGCGAGGTCGACGCCCTCGGGGCGGCGGGCGAGCATCGACTCGGCGCCGAGGTCGACGGTGAGGCCGCCGACGTCGGCGCGCTGCAGCACGCCCCCGACGGCGGGGGCGGCCTCGAGGACCTCCACGTCGTGGTCCTGGTGGTCGCCGGACAGCTCCCAGGCGGCGGCCAGACCGGAGATCCCGCCGCCGACGACGGTCACCCGCGCCACGCGTGCACCTCGTCCACGACCCGCTTCAGGACGTCGGGGTCGGCGGTGGGCGGGACGCCGTGGCCGAGGTTGACGACGTGCCCGCCGCCGGCGCGCTCGCCCTCGCGCAGGATCCGGTGCAGGTCGGCGCGCAGGACCTCCCAAGGGGCGAACAGCAGCGCCGGGTCGAGGTTGCCCTGGACGGCGACGGGGCGCCCGGCGCCGGCGCGGCCGCGGGCGGCGCCCACGTCGAGGGGGACGCGGAAGTCGACGCCGAGGACGTCGACGCCGCCGTCGACGGCGGCCATCGCGCCCAGGAGCTCGCCGGTGCCGGTGCCGAAGTGGGTGCGCGGGACGCCCAGGTCGCGCACGTGGGCGAGGGCGGCGGCCGAGTGCGGGGCGACGAGGCGCTCGTAGGTGGCCAGCGACAGGGAACCGACCCAGGAGTCGAACAGCTGCACGGCGCTCGCGCCGGCGAGGACCTGCGCGCGCAGGAACGTGCCGGTGATCTGGGCGAGGCGGGCCGCGAGGTCGTTCCACAGGCCGGGGTCGGCGTGCATCAGCGCCTTGGTGTGCAGCAGGTCCCGGGAGGGCCCGCCCTCGACGAGGTAGCTGGCCAGGGTGAAGGGGGCGCCGGCGAACCCGATGAGGGGCACGTCCCCGAGCTGGGCGGTGGTGAGCCGCACGGCGTCGGTGACGTGCTGCAGCGCGTCGAGGGTCAGCTCGGGGAGGCGGTCGAGGTCGGCGCGGGTGCGGACGGGCTCGGCGATGACCGGCCCGGTGCCCGCGACGATCTCGACGCCCACGCCGGCGGCCTCGAGGGGGACGACGATGTCGGAGTAGAAGACGGCGGCGTCGACGTCGTACCGGCGCACGGGCTGCAGGGTGATCTCGGCGACCAGGTCGGGGCGGCGGCAGGACTCCAGCATCGTCGTGCCGGCCCGGACCTCGCGGTACTCCGGCAGGGAGCGGCCGGCCTGGCGCATGAACCAGACGGGGGTGCGGGACGGGGTGGTCCCGCCGCGGGCGGCGTGCAGGTAGGGCGAGGTCTGGGCGGGCACGGGGGCGATCGTCCCACGGCGTGGCAGCACCCCCTCGGCGGCGTGGGTGCCTACGCTCCCTGGCGTGAGCGCGCAGCGAGGACCTCTCGCCTTCGAGGCTGCGGTGTCGTCCGTGCGCGGGGTCCGGTTGCGCTCGGAGCTGGTGCTGACGGAGGTGCCCGCGCCGGCGCGGATCGCGCCGCACGCGTGGGCGGTCGCCGGGGACGTCGTGGTCGACGGCGAGGAGCTGGCGACGGGCCGGTTCATCCTGCTGCACGACCCGTCCAGCCCGCAGGAGTGGGGCGGGCCGTTCCGGGTGGTGACGTACGTGCGGGCCGACCTGGAGGCCGAGCTGGGCGCCGACCCGATGCTGGGCGCGGTGGGCTGGTCGTGGTTGGAGGACGGCCTGGCCGGGGCCGGGGCGCTGGCCGGTGAGGTGGGCGGGACGGTGACCCGGGTCCTGTCGGAGGGCTACGGCGCGCTGGCGGGCCGGCCGGCGTCGGTGGACGTGGAGGTGCGGGCGTCCTGGACGCCGCAGGACCCCGACGCGCTGCCGGCCCACCTGCAGGCGTGGGGCGTGCTGGTGTGCACGGTGGCGGGGCTGCCGCCGCTGCCCGAGGGCGTGGCCTCCATCGGCCGACGGGGTCGCTGAGCGGCCCTTCTTCGCCGAATCGTTCAAGGCGGCCCCCGAGCGGGCCGATCACCTCCTCAGAATCAGAGGCGCACCCGCCAGGGGTGCGCCGTTCGCCTGCAGGAGGACGACGGTGACTGCGCTCGTCGAACGCCCCGGGATGGCCGTTCCTTCCCGTCTCGGCCGCTTCGCGGCCCTGGTCGCCGTCGCGGACCCCGCGGTGCGCGAATCGGTGACCCGCACGCTGCGCCTGCTCGGCGCGGTGAACGTCGAGCACGCCACGAGCGTGGCCCAGGCCCGGGCGATGGCGCGGACCGGCCCGCGGGCGCTGTTCATCGCCGACGCCGGTCTGCCGGACGGCTCCGGCGCCCAGCTCGTCTCCGAGCTGCGGGCCGCCGGCTGGAACCGGTGCGTGGTGCTGTCCTCGAACGCCGACCCGTTCGCCGTGCGCGGCGCGGTCGCGGCCGGGGTGCGCTGCTACCTGGTCACGACGCGCCCCGAGGGCGTGGGCCTGGAGGGCCGCGGCGGGGAGGCCGGCGTGGACTCCCTGTCCGAGCGCGAGGTCGAGGTGCTCCAGCACGTCGCCGACGGCCGGTCCAACAAGGACACCGGCGCCCTGCTGGGCCTGTCGGCGCTGACGGTCAAGAGCCACCTGGCCCGCATCGCGCGCAAGCTCGGCACGGGCGACCGCGCCGAGATGGTCGCGATCACCCTCCGGGCCGGTGTGATCCAGTGATCGGACCGCACCACCGGTCACGTACGGTGGTGCGGTGACTTCCACGCCGACCGAGCCGGACCAGGTCCCCGGACCTGAGCTCCCGCTGCTGTCGGCCCCCGCCGACGGCCTGCCGCCCGTCGTGGCCGACGAGGCCGCGCTGGCGCAGGTCGTCGCCGCGTTCGCGGCGGGCACGGGGCCGGTGGCCGTCGACGCCGAGCGGGCCTCGGGGTACCGGTACGGCCAGCGCGCCTTCCTCGTGCAGCTGCGCCGCGCCGGGGCCGGGACGGCGCTGATCGACCCGGCCGCGCTGCCGGACCTGTCGGCCCTGGGGCAGGCCCTCGAGGGCGTGGAGTGGGTGCTGCACGCGGCCAACCAGGACCTGCCGTGCCTGGCCGACCTGGGCATGCGCCCCACGACGCTGTTCGACACCGAGCTCGGCTCGCGCCTGGCCGGGCTGCCGCGGGTGGGTCTGGGTGCGGTCGTGGAGGAGCTGCTGGGGCTGCGCCTGGCCAAGGAGCACTCGGCCGTGGACTGGTCGACGCGCCCGCTGCCCGAACCGTGGCTGACCTACGCCGCCCTCGACGTCGAGGTGCTCGTCCCGCTGCGCGACGCCCTCGCCGAGCGGCTGGAGGAGCAGGGCAAGCTGGAGTGGGCGCGGCAGGAGTTCGCCGCCGTCGCCGCTGCTCCCCCGCCGGTCCCGCCGGCCGAGCCGTGGCGCCGGACGTCCGGTCTGCACGCGGTGCGCTCGCGCCGCCAGCTCGCCGTGGTGCGGGAGCTGTGGCTGGCGCGCGACGCCGAGGCGCGGCGCAAGGACACCTCCCCGGGCCGGCTGCTGCCGGACTCGGCCGTCGTGGCCGCCGCCCGGGCGGTGCCGCGCACCCCGCAGGCGCTCGCGGCGACGCCGGGGTTCACCGGGCGGGCGTCGCGGTCGCGGCTGCCGCTGTGGGCCGAGGCCGTCGCCGCCGGGCTGGCCGTGCCCGACGCCGACCTGCCCGCGCACCAGCCCCGCGGGGACGGCCCGCCGCCGCCGCGGGCGTGGGCGGCGAAGGACCCCGAGGCCGCGGCCCGGCTGAGCGCGGCCCGCGCGGTCGTCACGGCGCTGGCCGAGGAACGGGGCCTGCCGGTGGAGAACCTGCTGCAGCCGGACGCGCTGCGCCGGCTGGCGTGGGCACCGCCCTCCCCGCTGGAGCCCGACGCCGTCCGCGCGGCCCTGGCCGCGCGCGGGGCCCGGCCGTGGCAGCTGGACCTGGTCACCGGGCCGGTGACCGCGGCGATGGCCGGGGCGGAACCCGAGGCGGAACCCGAGGCGGAACCCGAGGCTGAACCCGGCGCCGAGGTGGGCCCGGACGCCCCCGCGCCGCAGTAGCCGACACCGTTCGCCTTGCCGGGTCCGCCCGGGTGGGGGATGGTCGACAGGTCACGACGAGGTGACGGTGGTCGACGGTGACGGAGGTGGACGTGGAACGGGTCACCCTGGACGAGCAGTTGTCGAGCGCGGCCATGGCCCGGCACTGGGTGTGCGACCACTGCCCGGACGAGCACCTGCCGACGGCGCGCCGCTGGATCGCCGAGCTCCTCACCAGCGAACTCGTGCAGAACGCCCTCGACCACGGCCGCGGCCCGGTGGTCCTGTCGCTGACCCACGACGAGGAGGGCATCCTCGTGGGGATCACCGACGGCGAGGGCCGGGTGCCGACCCTGCGGCACCAGAGCCCGCAGGCCACCGCCGGCCGGGGCATCGCGCTCGTGGACGCGCTGGCGACGGCGTGGGGCGTCTACCGCAGCGACGAGGGCGGGCCGGGCGGCGCGGAGGACGACGGCGGGGGCTGGCCGCAGCCGCGCGAGGACGGGCCGAGCGCCAAGACGGTGTGGTTCCACCTCGCGACACGCTGACCCGTCCGGGCGAAGGTCCACGGTCCCGGGCCCCCGTCTCGCCTACGGTCTGCGATGTGCACCCCGATCAGTCGCCCCCCGTCCGGGCCCTGCTGCGACGCTGCGTGCTCGCCACGAGCGTCGTGGACGACCTGGACGTGGACCTCGACGACGACGGCGTGCGCCTGCCCGGGTGCGCCGAGCTGCAGTGGGCCGACCTGGCGCGCGCCGCCGGTGACGTCGGTGCGGACGTCGGGGAGGACGTGGCCCGGTTGCGGGTCTCCGACGTCCTGCACGCGCACCTGGCCCTGCACACCGGGACCGCACGCGTCGTGCCGCTGGCGGTCCCGGTGGACGCCGACCGCCGCCCGGCGGCCGGCTGGACGCACCAGCGGTTCCTCGGCGGCGCGATGGACCTGGGCCTGGGCGTCGTCGTCCCCCGGGGCCGGTCCGAACGGGTCCTGCCGCTGCCGGAGGCCTCCGCGCGCGCCACGGGCCGTCCCGGTGCCGTGAGCGGGGAGGACCTCGACCGCCTCGAGCGGCTCGGCGACCTCGTCGTGCAGCGGCTGCTGCGCGACGCCGGGACCGACACCGCGGGGGTGCTGCGCCCGGTGGGCGGGTGCGACGTCCCGACGCTGCTGGCCTCGCACCGGCTGCGCGAGCACCTCGTCGCCGGGTCCGACCGCTCCCCCGGCAACGTGCTGCGCGCGGTGGCGGTCCCCGACCGCACCCGCGGCTGGTTCGACCTGGCCCGCATCGACCCCGCCTACGTGGGGGCCGCCTGGATGGCCGGCGACCCCGCCGACCGCGGGTTCCGGCGGCCGGTGCTCGTGACGCGCGAGGAGGTCGCGCTGGTCCCGACGAGCCCGTCGCTGGTGCAGGACGTGCTCGCCGAGCGCCAGTGACCGGCGGGCTCCACGGCGGGCACGGCCACAGGGTTCGGTAACGAATGTGACACGGAGGCGGTTCGTCGGCTGAAATGGTGACGTGCAGCTCGGAGCCACAGCGGCTGAATCCGTGTCCATCGTCGGCAGCGACGTCCACCTGCGCGCCGAGGGGCGCACCGAGGTGTACGACCTCAAGTACGCGCAGATGCTGATCCCGTACCTGCGCGGTGAGCGGGACGTCCCGCCGATGCGGATGGCCCACTTCCGGCCCGGCATCAAGCCGTGGATCTGCCTGAGCGTGATCGACGACGACGGCCACGAGCCGAACCTGTCCGGGATCGCGATCTACTCCGGCCTGGGCACGCACCGCGAGATGGGTTTCCACCTCACCCGCGCCGAGGCGTGGCGGCTGGCCGAGATGCTCGAGCACGCCACCAGCGAGCGCGAAGCGGCCTGACCGGCACCCACCGGCGGGCCGTCGTGGGCGCCCGGGGCGTCGAGGGGCACCTCGCGCGGGTCCGGCGGGGGATGGAGCGGTTGTCCCCGGCGCAGCTGCTCGCCGAGCGGGCGGCCGGTGCCCTGGTGGTCGACACCCGGACGCCGGCGCACCGCGCGGCGCAGGGCGAGTTCCCCGGCGCGCTGGTCATCGACCGCACGGTGCTGGAGTGGCGGCTGGACCCCACCTGCCCGTACCGGGTCCCGGAGGCGACGGGGTGGGACCTGCGGGTGGTCTTGGTGTGCCGGCACGGGTACAGCTCCTCGCTGGCGGCGGCCTCGCTGCGGGCGATCGGGTTGTCCCGGGCCACCGACCTCGACGGCGGGGTCGAGCGCTGGATGGCGGAGGGGTTCGCCGTGCACCACGGGCCGGTGGACCTGCGGGAGTGACGCCGGACCCCGCCCCACCCCGACCGTAGAGTCAGCCGATGCACACCAAGCGTCACCTCAGCGTGCTCGGCGGGCTCCTCGCCGCCCTGCTGCTCACCCCCGCGACCGCGCAGGCCGTCAGCACGCCGTTCGCCTACTCGGGGACGGTCCGCGCCGACGGCGCCGACCGCTACGCGACCGCGGCGCTGGTCTCCCGGGGGTCGTTCGCCCCGTCCCCCGGCTCGACGGTCTTCCTCGCCAGCGGCGAGTCCTTCGCCGACGCCCTCGCCGCCGGGCCCGCCGCCGCCCACCTCGACGGCCCCCTGCTGCTGACCGCCGCGTCCGGCCTGCCGGAGGCCACCCGCGCCGAGCTCGCCCGCCTGGCCCCCGCCTCCGTCCACGTCGTCGGTGGCCGCGACCGCGTCCCCGAGGCCGTCGTGGACGCCGTGGAGGCCCTGCTGCCGTCGGCGACCGTCGACCGCACCGCCGGGACCGACCGCTACGCCACGGCCGTCGCGGTCGCGCAGCGGTTCTTCCCCGCCCAGCAGGTCTCGTTCGTCCTGGCCCGCGGGGACGCCTTCCCCGACGCCGTGACCGGCGCCGCGCTGGCCGGGTGGCGCGGCGAACCGCTGCTGCTGACCGCACCGGACCGGCTGCCCGAACCGGTGACCGGCTGGCTCAGCGCGACCGAGCGCAACCGTGCGACCGTCGTCGGCGGCACCGAGTCGGTCTCGGAGGCGGTCGCGGGCCGGCTCGACCTGTTCCTCACCGACTCCCCCGCCGTCACGCGCCTGTCCGGCCCGGACCGGTACGCCACCTCGGCGGCCGTCGCGCGGGCGGCCCACCCGCAGGCCCGCGTCGTGGTCGTGGCCACCGGCCGCACCTTCCCCGACGCCCTCGCGGCCGTCCCCGCCGCGGCCGTCAACGGGGCCCCGCTGCTGCTGACCCCCGGGGACTGCACCCCGCCGGCCACCGCCGCCTACCTGGAGGGGAACTCCTCCGTGCGGGGCACGGTCGTCGTCGGCGACGAGTCCGCGGTCGCGGACGGCGCCTCGGCGCGGACCTGCTGAGCGACCCGGCGACCCGCTCCCTGGGCGACCGCCTCGACGACGGCGCGGGCCACGTCCTGCGGGGCCAGGCCCACCTCGTCGAGGAGGTCGTCGCGGTCGCCGACGTCGAGGAACCGCTGCGGCAGGGCGAACACGTGCACGGGCGTGGCGGAGCGGCGCTCGCGCAGCCGCGCCGTCAGCGCCCACCCCAGGCCGCCGACCTCGCAGCCGTCCTCCAGCACCGCGACGTGCCGGTGCCGGTCGGCGAGGTCCACCAGCACCTCGTCGACGGGGACGACCCAGCGCGGGTCCACGACCGTGACGCCGACGCCGTGCGCGCGCAGCCGGTCGGCCACGTCCAGCGCCCGGGGCACCAGCGCCCCCACCGCGACCAGCAGGACGTCGTCGCCGGTGGCCCACGCCCGCCCCTGCAGGACGTCGGCGTGCCCGGCGCGGGCGATCGCCGGCACGTGCGCGGGGACCTTGCCCTTGCCGTACCGCACGACCGTCGGGGCGTCGGCGACGGCGACGGCCTCGCGCAGCTCCTCGCGCAGGGTCTCGGCGTCGCGCGGGGCGGCCATCCGCAGCGTCGGCACCAGCCGGCACATCGCGATGTCCCACATGCCGTGGTGGCTGGGCCCGTCCGGGCCGGTCACCCCGGCCCGGTCCAGGGCGAAGGTCACCCCGGCCCCGTGCAGCGCCACGTCGAGCAGCAGCTGGTCGAAGGCGCGGTTGAGGAAGGTGGCGTAGACGGCCACGACCGGGTGCAGCCCGCCGGCGGCCATGCCCGCCGCGGAGGTCACGGCGTGCTGCTCGGCGATGCCGACGTCGAAGACGCGGTCGGGGTGGGCCTCGGCGAACGCCTCCAGCCCCACGGGGATGCGCATGGCCGCGGTGACCCCCACGACGTCGCGGCGGGTCGCGGCGATGTCGACCATCTCGTCGGCGAACACGCTCGTCCACGACGAGCCCGAACTGGCCTGCGCCTCCCCGGTCTCGGGGTCGATGACGCCCACGGCGTGGAAGTGGTCGGCGTCGTCGGCCAGCGCCGGCTGGTACCCGCGGCCCTTCTGGGTGATGACGTGCACGATGACCGGGCCGCCGAAGGACCGCGCCCGGCGCAGGGCGTGCTCGACGGCCTCGGTGTCGTGCCCGTCGACGGGCCCGACGTACTTCAGGCCCAGGTCCTCGAACAGCCCCTGCGGGGCGACGATGTCCTTGAGGCCCTTCTTCACCCCGTGCAGCGTCTCGTAGGCCAGCCGGCCCGGCGTGCCGCCGCGCTTGAGCGACTGCTTGCCCCAGTCCATGAGCCGCTCGTACTCGCGGGTCGTGCGCAGCGTCGCCAGGTGCGAGGCCATCCCGCCGATCGTCGGGGCGTAGGACCGCTCGTTGTCGTTGACGACGACGATCACCGGGCGGCTGGCCGCGGCGATGTTGTTCAGCGCCTCCCAGGCCATCCCGCCGGTCAGCGCGCCGTCGCCGATGACGGCCACGACCCGCCGGTCGGTCTCCCCGCGCAGCTCGAACGCCTTGGCCAGGCCGTCGGCCCACGACAGCGAGGTCGAGGCGTGGGAGTTCTCCACGACGTCGTGCTCGCTCTCGGCGCGCGAGGGGTACCCCGCCAGACCGCCGGCCTCGCGCAGCCGGCTGAAGTCCTGCCGGCCGGTGAGCAGCTTGTGGACGTAGCTCTGGTGACCGGTGTCGTAGACCAGCCGGTCGCGCGGGGAGTCGAACACCCGGTGCAGGCCGATGGTCAGCTCCACCACGCCCAGGTTCGGCCCCAGGTGCCCACCGGTGCGGCTGACGGCCGCGACGAGGAAGTCGCGCACCTCACCGGCCAGCTCGGGCAGCTGCTCCGGCGCCAGGGCCTTGAGGTCCTGCGGGCCCTGGATGGTCTCGAGCAGCCCCATGCGGGGTGGCCTCCTGTGTCACGGCGGTCGGCGGACTGACTCGGGCGAGTGTAGGAGCCCGTCCGGACGCGGGCGTGCCGAACCCGCCCGCCCGGGCCAACGTTCACGACCGGCTCACAGCCGCGGCACGAACCTCCTGCCGCGCAGCGCCTGGTCGAGCAGGTCCACCGCCCGCGCCACCCGGCGCAGCCGCAGGTCCTCCCGCTCCAGGACGTCGAAGACCTGCGGAGCCACCTCGGGCGGCAACTGCTGGGACAGGTCGCGCCGGGCGGTCCCGGTGGCCCGCCGCACCGCCTCGCGCTGGGCCGCGACGTGGTGCCCGACGAGCCAGGCCAGCAGCACCGGGTGGTGCCGCACGGGAGCGTAGGAGCGGTACTCCGGCGGGGCCTGGTCCAGCAGCCACGTGACGGCGTCCGGGCGCCAGTCCTCGACGTCGTCCGCATCGGGCGGGGGCACCTCCCGGGGCCAACCCGGCGGGCCGTGACGACTCGTCTCGAACACGTGTTCGATCCTAGCGCGTCGCGGTCCCGCCCCGCCCGGCGGTCCCAGGGGCACCGGTGACGCGCCGGCGGCCTCGTGGCGGCACTCCCGGAGTTCCCGGGGCGTCGGGCCCGGGGAGGACGTCCGCGCCTGCCGGCGCGACACCGTCGACCCACCGCTCGGGCGGTGACCACCGGACCACCACCAGCGCGGTGCACGTGACCCGTCGCGCCGCCGGAGGCACCGGGCCCACACTGGGCCCGTGGTCCGCATCCTGGTCCTGGGAGTGCCCTACGACTCGGGGCACCGCTCGGCCCGCCACGGTGCCGGACCACCCGCGCTGCTGGACGCCGGGGCCGCAGCGCACCTGGCGGCCTCGGGCGCGGGCGTCGACACCGGCGGGATCACCCTCCCCGCTCGCTTCGCCACGGAAGTGGGCAGCGGCATCGAGGTCATGCGCCGGGTCGCCGACGCGGTCACGGCCGCAGGCCCCGCGGCCCCGGTCGTCCTGGCCGGCAACTGCGGTGCGAGCGTCGGCGTCATGGCCGCGCACGCGCGGGCCGGCCGACGGGTCGGCGTGCTCTGGCTCGACGCGCACGGCGACCTGCAGGTGCCGGAGACCACGACGAGCGGCTTCTTCGACGGCATGGGGCTCGCGCTGCTGACCGGGCGCTGCTGGCGCGCCCTGGCCTCGACGATCCCGGGGTTCCGCCCCGTGCCCGACGAGGCGGTCGCGCTGGTCGGGGGGCACGACCTGGAACCGGCGGAGGAGTCGCTGGTCCGGTCCTCGGGGATGACGTGGGTCCCTCCCGCGCAGCTGCGCGCTGACGACGGGGTGGTGCGGGAGGTCGTCGGGCGTCTGGCCGCGCACGTCGACGCCCTGCACGTCCACGTCGACCTCGACGTGCTGGACACCGCCGTCGGGCGGGCGAACGGCTACGCAGCGCCCGGTGGGCTCGACGGTGGCGAGCTCCGCGCCGTCGTCCGCGGTGCCGCGAGCCGTCTGCCGATCGCCTCGGCGACGCTCGCCTCGTGGGACCCGGCGCACGACGTCGACGGTCGCGTGCTCGGCGTCGCGATGGACGTGCTGGACGACGTCGGGGTCGCTCTCGCCACGGGGTGAGGACCCTCCGGACGACCACCCGACCGAGCCCCCGCCGAGGACGCCGGCCGTGAGGTCGCGACGTCCCCGTCGAGCGCTGCGCCGCGGCCCTGGACGCCCCGGTGACCTCCGGGTACCGCGCACCACGGCGGAGGTCCGCGCCGACCCGCAGCGGGAGCAGCGGCGCGGCACCCTTCAGCCCAGCAGGGCGGGCGGGTGCCGTCGCACCCGATCGGTCGCCTCCTCCCACGAGCGGGCCAACTGCAGCAGGGACAGGTCGTCGTGGTTGCGGGCGATCACCTGCAGACCCATCGGCAGGCCCCGGGCGTCGAACCCCGCGGGCAGGCTGATGGTGGGGCACCCCAGCAGCGTCCCGATCGCGGTCACCTCCATCCAGCGGTGGTAGGAGTCCATGGCCACACCGTCGACGGTGCGGGGCCACGTCAGCGAGGCGTCGAAGGGGAAGACCTGCGCGGTGGGGAGCACGACGAAGTCCACGTCGCGGAAGAGCTCCCGGAAGGCTTCGTACATCGCGGTGCGCTTCACCGAGGCCTCGTAGACGTCGAGACCGGTGATGGCGGGGTTGCCGTCGGCGCCGGTCAGCAACCCCTCCACCTCGTACAGCGCCTCCGGTTTCATGGCCGCGCGGTAGGTGGGGTCGTCGTACAGGGGTTTGAGGATGCCGCCGATCAGCCAGTGCCGGTGCACCAGCCACAAGGGCCACAGGTCCTCGGTACCGGCGAAACCGGCGGAGGTGGGCAAGCCGTCGCGGGTGACGACCTCCATGCCCAGGTCGTCGAACGTCTTCAGCGCCGTGGTGCACACGTCGAGCACTCCCGGCTCCGTGGGCAGGTACCCGCCCAGGTCCCCCATCCACGCGACTCGGCCCCCGGTGAAGCTGCGCCGCAGGCGGTCCGCGTACCCGTCGACGTCCTCCTCGATCGACAGCGGCGCCCGGGGGTCGTACCCGGACATCGTCTCCAGGAGGAGCGCCAGGTCGGTCGCGGTGCGCGCGATCGGTCCCTCCACGCCCCCCTGCTGGACGAAGGCGTCGGCGTTCGCGCCGGGGACCCGCCCGAACGACGGGCGCAACCCGAGGACGTTGTTCCAGCCCGGCGGGTTGCGCAGCGAACCGAAGAAGTCGCTGCCGTCCGCCACGGGCACCATGCGCAGGGCCACGGCGACGGCCGCTCCACCGCTGCTGCCGCCCGCCGACCGCGTCTGGTCGTACGCGTTCGAGGTCGTGCCGAAGACGGCGTTGTAGGTGTGCGACCCGAGCCCGAACTCCGGGGTGTTCGTCTTCCCGATGAAGACGGCTCCCGCAGCGCGCAACCGCTCCACCGCGAGCGCGTCGGTGGTCGCCGGGGGCACGTCGAAGGGGGGTCGGAAGAAACCTGAGGTGGTCTTCATCCCCGCGACGTTCGCCAGGTCCTTGACCGCGTGGGGGAAACCGTGCATCCACCCCTGGTAGGTCCCCGAGCGCAGCAGCCGGTCCTTCTCCCGCGCCTCGGCGAGCAGTTCGTCCCGGGGCCGGAGGTTGACGATCGCGTTGACGAGGGGGTTCAGCTCCTCGATGTGGTCGAGGTGGGCCGCCATCACCTCCACGCAGGACACCTCACGGCGTCTGATCGCCCTGGACAGGGCCGCGGCGTCGAGCGCGACGATGCTGCCCGCTCGCCCGGCGCCCCGGGCGAGGGTCGTGGCGTCGCCCGACGCCGCGGACGCGGCGCCGGCGGGTTGCGCGGCCAGTCCCGCGGCGGCGGCCAGCCCGCCGAGCAGAGCACGCCTGCTCGGCGTCGGGTTCTCGCCCGGGGGCTGACCGGGAGGACGGTCGGGGCTCGTGACGACGTCGTGGTGCTCCACGGTTCTCCATCCGGTCCGTCTCGGGGAGTGGTGCGGGAAGGCGTGCCGGGGACCGCGCCCGGAGGCGTGGACGGGCAGGTTCCGCCGGGTGGCGCAGCGTCAGCCGATGTCGGCGACGAGTTCGGCGATCTCGTCGCACACCGCCTTCTGGTGCGGTTCCAGGTCGTGACCGTGCATCCCCCCGACCACCGGGAACAACGGATCGTCCAGCAACCGCACACCGGCCAGGGTCTCGATGCACGCGTACCCGCAGAAAGGCACGTAGTGCGGGGAGTACCCACCCTCCTGCACCATCGCCACCTTCCCGCCGCAGACCTCCTGCGCGACGTCCAGCACGGCCTGCGTCATCCCCCGAAACCCCCGGGAGGTCACCAGCTGCCGGGCCAGGGGGTCCATGGCGTTGGGATCCATCCCGGACGCCACGACGATGAGGTCGGGGGCGAACGCGCGCAGGGCGGGCACGACGACGTTCTCGACGGCGTAGAGGTACCCACCGTCGCCGGTACCCGGCGGCAGGGGCAGGTTCAGGTTGTACCCGTGGCCCGCTCCCCCACCCCGCTCGTGGCCGAACCCGGAGTTCGGCGGGAAGCACCGGTCCTGGTGGATCGAGACGGTCAGGACCGAGGGGTCGTCCCAGAAGATCGACTGGGTCCCGTTGCCGTGGTGGACGTCCCAGTCCACCACCGCCACCTTCGGCACCCCGAGCACCTCCCGGGCCCGCTTCACCGCGACGGCGGCGTTGTTGAAGACGCAGAACCCCATCCCGGTGTCGGCGGGAGCGTGGTGCCCGCACGGGTGCACCAGCGCGTACCCGTTCTCGACCCGCCCCTGCACGACGGCGTCGACGACCTCGATCGCCCCACCGGCAGCCAACGTCGCGATCTCGTACCCACCCCGGCCGAACGGGGAGATCCCATCGCCTGCGTCCCCACCCTTGGGCAGCCGACTCTCGGACCGGATGCGGCGCACGTGCTCGGGAGTGTGCACCCGCAGCAGTTCCTCCTCGCCGGCGTGCCGGGGCTGCAGACGCTGGAGGTGGTCGATCAGACCGGAGACCACCACCAGCTCGTGCATGCGCCGCTTGGTGTCGGGGTGGGCCACGTGGTGGGCGATCGGCTGCAACCCGACCCCCGGATCAGCGGGGAACAACGACCCGCTGCCGGTGTCGGCCCAGCCGTACAACTCGTGCCACAGGTAACCGGTGCTCATCTCGTCCTCGGCTCGTGGGGGTGGGTGCGGACCGGCCGGGGCGGTGCACGGCCCGGCCGCCCAGGACGTCCAGGTCGGCGGAACCGCCGGCAGGGCCGGGTTCACGGGCACGGTCCCGTCTTCCGCGGGGCTCGCCCGGGGGATCCCTCGAACTCCCGGGCACGGGTTCCCCCGGCCGACCGCGGATCACGCCGACGCCGGTGGAACCCCGGTGGTGAGGTCGTCCCGCACGTCGACGGGGACGCCGATCAGCCCCGTTCCGGGGCCGGGGTGACGGGTGCGCTCGTCGACGTGGTCATGGAACCTCCTCGTTGAGTCTCCGGCTGTAGAAACGAAACGTACCCCACGGGTTTCCCCCGCGAAACCCCCGCGACGGCTTCGTCCACCGGTCCGCGCCGCTGCCGACGTCCCGGGCCGTCGTGCGCGTACCCTCGGGCCGGAGGATCAGGGGAGGGGGTGCGGTGCTCGACGCGGCAGGACCCGGGCAGGACGGTTTCGAGGCGTACCGGCGCGACATCGCGCGGGCCTTCGTCCCGATGACGGCCGTCCGGGCAGCCGCCGGTCCCTTCAGCAGCACCCTGACCTCCTCGGCCGCCGGGCCCCTGCAGGTGTCCGACATCCGGGTCGACGCCCACGCGGTGCACCGCACGGCGCGGCAGGCGGCCGCCGACGAGGTCGGC
Source organism: Kineococcus lubricus (assembly GCF_050871965.1). Classification (NCBI taxonomy): domain Bacteria; kingdom Bacillati; phylum Actinomycetota; class Actinomycetes; order Kineosporiales; family Kineosporiaceae; genus Kineococcus; species Kineococcus lubricus. Next base: position 18,416 of record NZ_JBJLSK010000039.1, on the reverse strand, counting down.
TGGTACAAGGTCAGCCTGCAGCTGGAGGGCCGGTGCAGCGTCCTCCAGGACGGCCGCTGCTCGACCCTGGGCCCCGGGGAGTTCGCGATCTACGACTCCACCCGCCCCTTCAGCCTCACGTTCCCGGGACGTTCGCGCTCCCTCGTCGTGCGCTTCCCCCGTTCGACCCTGGCCGTCCCCGAAGCCGCCGTCGCCGAGCTCACCGCCTCCCGGCTGGGGGACGCGGCCACCCGCGACGTCCTCGCCGCCGTGCTGCGGACGCTGCAGACGCCTCAGCCGGGGCTCGACCCGCTGCTGGCGCACCGCCTGTCGCACAACGTGCTCGACGTCCTGGCGACCGTGGTCGACGCGCACGCCCGCCGCACGGCAGCACCCGCCGGGCGCGGCGCCCAGCAGGTGGGCCGGCGTGCCCTGCTGACGCGGGTCCTGGCCCACGTGGACCGCCACCTCGCCGAGCCGGACCTCTCGGTGGGGAGCATCGCCGCCGCCCACGGGGTGTCGGTGCGGTACCTGCAGGGCCTGTTCCAGGACGAGGGGACGTCGGTGACCCGCTGGATCCGGGAGGAGCGGCTGGCGCGCTGCCGTCGCGAGCTGGCCGACCCGCGGTCCGGGCAGCGCTCGGTGAGCGCGGTGGCCGCCGCCTGGGGACTGCCGGACCCCTCGCAGTTCAGCCGCAGCTTCCGGGCCGCCTACGGCGAGAGCCCCCGCGACTTCCACCGCCGCTGCCTGGGCGACCCCCCGGCGACCTGACGGAACCGTTCGCCCAGCCGCAAGGTGCGTGCGCCCAGGAGCAAGACGACCGGCCGGTCCGCGCGCACAGTGGGACCGTCCGGACCGCACCGTCGCGGAACGTCCGGGCCGGAGCACGAGGAGGTCGGCGTGAACACGTCCGGACGCAGCATCGAGGACTCCCCGCTCAGCGGGTTCCACCGGCGGCTGCTGGCCGCCACGGCCGGCGGCATGCTCTGCGACGGCTACGTCCTCGGAGGCATCGGGGTCGCCCTGGCGATGGCCGGGCCCGACCTGGGGTTGTCGTCGTGGTGGACCGGGTCCATCGGGGCGGCTGCGCTCGCCGGCATCTTCCTCGGGTCCCTCGTCGTCGGCCGGATCACCGACCGGCTCGGCCGGCGGCGTCTGTTCACCCTGGACCTGGTGCTGCTGCTGGTGGCCTGCCTGGCCCAGCTGGTGGTCACCGACGCGACCCAGCTCCTCGTCGTGCGCCTGGTCATCGGCCTCGCCGTCGGCGCCGAGTACGCCATCGGGACGGCGCTGCTCTCGGAGTTCTCGCCGCGCCGCGCGCGACCGGCCCTGCTCGGGGCGCTCAACGCGGCCTGGGTGGTCGGCTTCGTGCTGGCCTACCTCGTCTCGACGGCACTGCGCTCGGCCGGCGCCTCCTGGCAGGTCGTCCTGGCCAGCAGCGCCGTCCCGGTCGCGGTGGTCCTCGCCCTGCGCTGGGGGCTGCCGGAGTCCCCGCGCTGGCTGATCACCCACGGGCGCACCGAGGAGGCCCTGGCCGTGGTCCAGCGCCACGTCGGGCCGGAGTACGGCGTCGACGACCTCGTCGTGGAGCGGCGCGAGGACGGCGGGCAGTACCGCGAGCTGTTCTCCCGCCGGTACCGCACCCGCACGGCCTTCGCGGGGATCTTCTGGATGTGCCAGGTCGTCCCGCTGTTCGCGCTGACGATCTTCCTGCCGCAGGCCCTCGGGGCCGTGGGCGTCCAGGACGAGTTCACCGGGTCGCTGCTCGTCAACGGGGCGCTGCTGGTCGGGTCCGTGGCCGGGCTCTGGGCCGCCGCCCGGCTGCCGCGCCGGGGCTGGCTGATCTGGTCCTTCCTCCTCACCGCCGCGACCCTCGCGGTCGTCGGCTGGGCGGGGGTGCTGCCGATCGCGGTGACCCTCACCGCGTTCGTCCTCTTCGTCCTGATCTCCAGCGCCGCCTCCGACATGGAGTACGTCGTCCCCGGTGAGGTCTTCCCCACCCACCTGCGCGGTTCCGGGGTGGGGCTGGCCGCGGCGACCAGCCGCATCGGCTCGGCGGCCAGCACCTTCCTGCTGCCCCCGGCGCTGGCCGCCTGGGGGGCGGGGCCGACGATGGCCGCCCTGTGCGGGGTGGCCCTGGTCGGCGCGGCCGTCTCGTTCGCCTGGGCGCCGGAGACGTCGTCGCTGTCGCTGACCGAGGCCGCCGGGACCCCGGGTCCCACCGCCGGTGACGCCGCTGCGCAGCAGGTGTCCCGGTGACCCGCGACGCGGAGGTCGGCGTCCTGGGCCTGGGGGCCGTCGGTGCGGCGACCCTGCGCCAGCTCGCCCGCCGGGGGGTCGACGTGGTCGGGCTGGAGCGCTTCTGGCCCGTGCACGACCGCGGCGCCTCGACCGGGGAGAGCCGCGTCTTCCGGTCCGTGCCCTACCTGGAGCGCCACGAGGACGACGAGCGGCTGCTGGCCGCCGCGCCGGCCGCGTGGGAGGAGCTGGAGGCGGAATCGGGCATCGAGGTGCTGGTGCGCTGCGGCGGCCTGGTGATCGGCCGCGGTGGCACACCGGGGGTGGACCGGCTGGTGCGGCTGGCCGGACGGCGCGAGGGGGTCCACGTGGTGGACCGCGCCGAGGCGGGCGAGCGCTACCCGGCGCACCGCCTGGGGTCCGACGACGTCGTGGTGGCCGACGACCTGGGGGGCCTGCTGCGCCCGGAGGTCGCCGTGGCCGCGCAGCTGCGCACGGCCGCGGCCGCCGGCGCCCGGGTCGTGACCGGGGTCAGGGCCTCCTCCTGGGAGCAGGCCGGCGACGACGTGCTCGTGCACACCGCCGAACGCACCTACCGCTTCGGGCGGCTCGTCCTGGCCCCCGGGCCGTGGGCGCCGGACCTGCTGCCGGGTCTGCCCGTGCGACCGCGGCGCCTGCTGCTCACCTGGTTCCTCCCCACGTCCGCGCAGGCGGCGGCGCGGTACCGCCCGTCGTGCTTCCCCGGGTTCGTGCGCGCCGACGGGGAGGTCTTCCTCTACGGCGGCCCGACGCTGGACGGGGCCCTGGTCAAGGTCGCCGGGGACGACGACTGGGGGTACCCGGCCACCGCCGACGCCCTCGACCGGGACGTGCGGACCGCGGAGCTCTCCGCGATCGGGGAGCAGGTCGCCCGCCGCCTGCGCGGGTTGTCGGAGCTGCCGGTGCGGACCTCGGTGCACGCCGACGGGTGGTCGGCCGACGGCACGGCGTTCCTCGGCCGCTGGCCCGGCAGCCACCGCGTCGTGGTGGCCACCGGGTTCACCGGCTACGGGTTCAAGATCTCCCCCGTGGTCGGCAGGATCGCCGCCGACCTCGTCACCACGGGGACGACGCCCTTCCCGATCGGGCACATGGACCCGGCCCGTGCGGCGGTGCCGGTGGGCTGACGACCTCAGTCGCCACCCGTCACGTGCAGGTCGTTCCCCCGCGTCTCCCCGGCCACGGTGACGGCGACCACCGAGATCAGGGCCAGCGCCATGACGTACCCGCCCACGGCCACCGACGTCCCGGTGGAACGGATCAGCAGTTCGGCGATCGTGGGTGCGAAGGCACCGCCGAGGATCGCGCCCAGGGCGTACCCGATGGAGACTCCCGAGTACCGCACCGCGGTCGGGAACATCTCGGCGTACATCGCCGACATGGGCCCGTAGGACAGCCCCAGGCCGATGGTCAGCACGAAGATGGAGCCCCCGAACAACCAGATGTTCGCGGTCTCGATGAGCAGGAACATGGGGATGAGCCAGACGAAGATCAGCGCGTAGCCGATCTGGAAGGTGCGCACGCGGCCGATGCGGTCCGACAGGGCGCCGCCGTACAGCGTGAAGGTCAGCCAGCCCAGCGAGGCGAACACCGTCGCCAGCAGCACCGGCGGGCGGTCCATGCCCAGCGTCCCGGTGGCGTAGGTGATGAAGAAGACGATGACGAGGTACCCCGCGGCGTTGTTCGCGACGAAGATCAGCGCGGACAGCAGGACGTTGCGCGTGTTGCGGCGGAACAGGTCGCGCAACGGGGCGGCCGAGGCGCGCTTGCGCTGGAGCATGTCCTGGAACACCGGGCTCTCCTCCACCGACCGGCGGATGACGTAGCCGACGGCGATGAGGGCCACGGACAGCAGGAATGGCACCCGCCAGCCCCAGGCGTCGAACTGCTCCGGGGTCGTGACGGTCGTCAGCACCCACAGGACGCCGGTCGCCAGGATCAGGCCGAGCGGGACCCCGACCTGGGGGTAGGCGCCGAACAGGCCGCGCCGGTGCACCGGGGCGTGCTCGACGGACATGAGGGCCGCCCCGCCCCACTCACCGCCGGCGGAGAAACCCTGGAGGACCCGCAGCAGCACCAGCAGCAGCGGGGCGGCGGCACCGATCTGGCCGTAGGTGGGCAGCACGCCGATGAGGAAGGTCGCCGAGCCCATCATCAGCAGGGTGAGCACCAGCATCCGCTTGCGCCCCAGCCGGTCCCCGAAGCGCCCGGCGAGGATGGCCCCGAGGGGCCGGAACAGGAAGCTGATGCCGATGGTGGCCAGCGAGACGATCGTGGCCGCCCCGGGCGAGGACTCGCTGAGCGGGGCCAGGAACAGCGGCGCCAGGACGAGGCCGGCGGCCTGGGCGTAGATGAAGAAGTCGTACCACTCGATGGTGGTGCCGGCGAGGGTGCCGGCGAGGACTCTGCGTTCGTCACGGGTGAGGCGCGCGGACGCGCCCCCGGTCGTGGTCGTCGCCATGGGAACTCCATCGTTCTGTCGGCAGGGGCACGCGGTGGGCGGGGCGGGTGCGGTGAGGTCGACGGCGCGGTGGGCGCGGCGGCGACCGCTGGTGCACAACCGTCTCCTCGCCCTCGAGAACAATCGACCGAACGTTCGGTTTACCCCTGGCGGGACGCACCTGTCAAGCTCTGCGGGACGGCGGCGCGCCGCCCCGCCGGACCACCCGACCAGGAGCACCGATGCTGATCGACACCGTCGCCGAGGCGGCGAGCCGGCTCGCCGGGCAGCACTGCGAGACGACCGCGCTGGGCGTCCTGCTGCACCACGAGGGCGTCCACCTGTCCGAACCCCTGCGCTTCGGGATCGGCGAGGGGCTCGGTTTCCTCTACTGGGACAGCAAGGCGATGGACTTCCCGCTCCTGGCCGGCCGCAGCAAGCCGATGGCCCTGGCCCGGACCCTGGCCGCGCACCTGGGTGCGACGCTGCACGTCGAGGAGACCACCTCGACGCGCAAGGCCTGGCAGAACCTCACCGGGGCCCTGGACGCCGGGCGCCCCGTCGGCCTCCAGCTCGACTCCCACCACCTGGAGCACTTCACCTCGAAGGTCCACTTCGGCGGGCACGTCGTCGCGGCCTACGGGTACGACGACACCCACGTCCACCTCGTCGAGACCGCCCAGCAGGGCGGGGCGGTCTCGGTGAGCCGGGCGAGCCTGGAACGGGCCCGCGCCGAACGCGGGCCCATGACGGCCAGGAACCTGTCCTTCACCCTCACCGCCGCCGGGGACCGGCCACCGGTGGGCGACGTCGTGCGGGCCGCCGCCGGCCGCACCGCGCGCGCCTTCCTGGACCCGCCGGTGGCGAACCTGGGGCACCGCGGCATCGAGGTGGCCGCCCGGCGGGTGCTGACCTGGCTCGACCGCGACGGGGACCCCCGGCCGCGGATCGCGACGGCCGCGGCGCTGGTCGAGCGCGGCGGGACCGGCGGCTCCCTCTTCCGCGCCCTCTACCGCGACTTCCTCGGCGAGTGCGCCGACCTCACCGGGGACGACGCCTTCGCCCGCGCCCACGGGGCGTTCCAGGAGATCGCCCCGCTGTGGACGCGGGTCTCCGAGCACCTCGCGGCGGCCGCGGACGACGGCGAGGCCCACCACCTCGCCGACGCCTCGGCGGTCCTGCGGGAACTGGCCGACCGGGAACGGGAGGCCATGGGCGTGCTGAGCCCGCTGCGGTGACGGGCCGCGTCGCGACGGACGGCGGGCCCGGGGCAACCCGGGGGGCCCCCGCGTCGTCTGGGCGGGTGTGGTGAGTTCCTTCGAGGAGTTCGTGCGGACCGGCGGCGACCGGCTGCTGGGCTTCGCGGTGCTCCTGACCGGGGACCGGGGCCACGCCGAGGACCTGGTGCAGGACGTCCTGGAGCGGATGTACGTCCGCTGGCGGCGCATCGAGGACCCGCACGCCTACGCGCGCACGGCCCTGGCCCGGAAGGTCACCGACCGGTGGCGGGCCCGCGCGCGCCGGCCGCGCGAGGTCGGTCTGGAGCAGGACCCCGGCGTCCTCGTGAGCGGGGTCGTGGGCGACGGTGCGCAGGAGCGGGCCGAGCGGTCCGCGGTCGTGCAGGCGCTGCGTCGCCTGCCGCCGCGGCAGCGGGCCGTCATCGTCCTGCGCTACTTCGAGGACTGGTCGGAGGAACGGATCGCCGACGAGCTCGACGTGTCCCGCGGGACCGTCAAGAGCCAGGCGTCGAAGGGGCTGGCGTCGCTGCGGCGCCTCGTGCACGAGGAGAGCGGGGAAGGGGTGGGTGCGCGGTGGACGAACGGCTGAGCGGCTGGGAGGACCGGCTGCGGTACGAGCTCGACGCCTCGGTGCGCGACGTGCGCGCGGGCGACGACCTGCTCGGGCGCGTCCGCGAGGGCGGGCGGCGGCGGGTGCGGCGGCGCCGCGCGCTGGTGGCGCTGCCCGCGGCGGTGGTCGTGGCGGGCGGGGTGGCGGGCGGGGTGGTGTGGGCGGGACGGTCGGCGCCGCCGCGGGCCCTCGCGCCGGCGAGCACCCCGTCCACCTCGTCGGCCCCGTCGGCCCCGTCGGCGACCGCGACGGGGACCCCCCGGGTGGGGACGGAGCCGCCGGTGCTGGCGATGGACGCGGACGCGGCGCGGGACGTGTTCTCCGACGCGGGTTTCGGCTACGAGGACGCCGTACCGCTGGGCGAGCTGTGGAACGTCGACCCGTGGGAGGCCAAGGCCCTCGGCGGGCAGGTGCTGGCCGACGGCGACGAGCTCCCGGTCCCCCGGTGAACGGGGGCAACCCCGCCGGCCCGCGCGACGTCTTCCCCGGCATGAGCGACCACGAGACCAGGACCCCGGCGAACCGGCGCGCGGCGCGGATCGTCACCGCGACGGTCGTGGCGGGCGGCATCGCCCTCGCCGGCGGGACCGCCTACGCGAACGCGGACTCCGCCGACGAGGCGCCGGCCCGCGCGACGAGCGCGGCCGCCGAGCCCGCCGGACCCGTCCCCGGGTTCGTCGACGAACCGGTCGACCCCGACCAGGCCTCCCGCGAGGTGTTCTTCGACGCCGGGTACACCTACGACGACGCCGTCGTCCTCGGTGAGCAGTGGGCGCAGGACCCCTGGGAGGCGAAGGTCACCGGCGGGCGGGCGCTGGCCGCCGGGCAGACCTTGCCGATCGCCCCCGGCAGTTCCGCGCCCGCGCCCGCCGTCCCCGCCTCCGGGCTCCCGGCGCAGGAGTCCGAGGCGGTCGAGGCGTTCTTCGCCGCGGGGTACACCTACGACGACGCGGTGGCCCTCGGTGCGGTCTGGCACGTGGACCCCTGGGAGGCGAAGGTCACCGGTGGGCGGGAACTGCTCACGGGCGGGACCCTGCCGGTCGCGCCCTGACGTGGTGCGCGCCGGTTTCGAGGTGGAACTGCTCGCCCCGGCCGGGGCGAGCAGGCTCGACCTCGCGCGCGAGCTCGCCGCCCGCGCGGGCGGTTCGGTGCGCCGCAGGTTCCACGTCGACACCGAGGGGTCCACGACGCCGGGGGTGCGGGCGTTCTGGCACCTCACCCCCGCCTTCGACGTCCTCGACGCCGCGGGCGGTCCGGTCTGCTCCCTCGTCGACGACACGACGATCGTCGCGGACCTCGACGCGACGGCACCCCCGCGACCGGGGTGGTACCGGGTCGTGAGCGACGACCCCCGGTTGCTGCGCCTGGTCGAACGTCACGCCGACCCGGCCGAGGGCATCGGGTCGGTGCTGGACCCGGTGGCGGGGCTGTTCGGCACGCGGGTCCGCGAGGTCCGCGGCGTGCACCGGCTGGACGACGCCGCCGGGGCGTCGATCGCGCTGGCCGCGCCGCTGCCGGGGGAACGGGAACGCCCGTGCGAGGTCGTCACCCCGCCGTGGGCGGACGACCACGCCCGCCGCCTGGAGGAACTGCTGGGACCGGCGCGGGACCTGGGTTTCACGGTGCCCGCCGAGGCGGCCGTCCACGTCAACCTCGACGCGGCGCCGTTCCGGGACGTGCGGGCCTTCCGGCACGTCGTGACGACGTTCGGGGAACGGCGGGCCGAACTCGCGCAGCGGTTCGGGACGAACCCGCGCTGCACCCGGCTGGCGCCGCTGCCACCCGACCTGGTGGAACTCGTCCGGGCGGACTGGGAGGACTGGGCGTCGCTGCGCGCGGCGGCGGCCCGGACCGCGGTGACGAAGTTCAGCGACGTGAACCTCACCCGGGTGCTGGGGGTCCGGCCGGGACCGGACGTGCTGGAGGTGCGGACCCTGCCGGGGGCGGTCGACGGCGACTCGATCGGTGCGCGGTTCGCCCAGCTCGTCGACCTCCTGCGGCCACCTCCGGGCACCTGACCGTCGGCCGGACGCGGTGGTTCAGTCCCCGCCGCCCCCTCCCCCGCCGTCGCCCCCGCCGTCCGAACCCCCGCCCGAACCCCCGCCCGAATCCCCGTCGGACCCGCCGTGGTGGTCGTCGCCGGAACCGCTCGTGGAGGTGTCGGAGGAGGAGTCCCCGCCGGTGAGGGCGTGCACCCGGACCGAGACCGCCGTCTCGACGTCCTCCAGCGCCTCCCGGGCCTGCGGGGTCAGGTCCCGGGCCTCGGCCAGGACGTCGGCCGCCTCCTCGGTGTCGAGGCCGCCGGGCAGGTGCGGGGCCACCGCGGGCAGGCACCCGGCGCCGGCGAGCAGCACGACGAGGCTGACGGTCGCCGGGTCGACCGCCCGCGCCTTCGCGAGCCGGTCGCGGCGGCGGGCGGCCTGCAGCGCGGCGCGCACCTGCGTCCGCAGCGCGGTGACCGACCCCTCCCGGGGGAACCAGCGCACCGACGTGAACACCAGGAACCGGCGACGGCGCTCGGTGCGCACCGCCCCGCTCTTCCCCAGGGCCGCGACCGCGTCGTCCCACAGCGGCCGCGCCGCCAGCGCCCGCACGCAGCGCCGCGCGTCCCCGCCGGAGGCGGTGACCGCGCCCAGCGCCGCCGCCAGCCGGGGTCCGGGGGCCGCCGCGGGCCGGGCGCGCAGGGCCCCGGTCCCGGCGTCGGCGACGAGGTCGCCGCGCAGGACGAGCTCGCTCAGCAGGGCGCCCGCCAGGACGGTCGCGGCCGCGCGGGCGGGCAGCCGCCGCCTCCCCCGGGCGTCGAGCAGGAGCAGGGCGGCCCGGTCGGCGATCAGCACGGGGAGAACCTACGGGCGGGCACCGCGCCCGCGCGGGCCTTCCCGCGAACCGCGGTGACCGGTCCTTCCACCCGCCGTCACCGGCTTGTACGCTGCGGGCGAACTGACGTTCACCTGTGCTCCACAGCGCGACCACGACGGGAGCAGACCGATGAGCGACACACCCCCCGACGGCACCGACATGGAACTGCACGACCTGCGCGTCTGCGTGGACCGCATCGAGGGCCGGTCGGTGTGCGGCCTGCAGGTCGGCGACTACATCGACGTCGTGCGCTCCAACGAGATGCGCCTGCCCGAGGGCAAGCACTTCTGCCTGTACGCCTTCGCCGCCGTCCTGCCGATGCTGGCCGCCAAGCAGCGCGACCTGCCCGCCGGGGACTGGATGAGCCAGGACTCCCACGTCGCCTGCCCCGACCCCGAGGAGCGGCTCGTCATGCGCATCGACCGCATCGGGACGCGGCGGCTGCGCTCGCAGGACCTCACGTGAGCGCCCCCGCCACCACGCCCCCGGGCACCGCCCGCCGCGTCGAGGTCGGGCTGGGCCTGCAGAGCGACAAGCGCGCCGGGGAGTACGCCGACCTGGCCCGCGCCGCCGAGCACCACGGCCTCGACGTCCTCACCGTGTTCGCCGACCTGATGTTCCAGCCGCCGATCTTCCCGCTGCTGGAGATGGCCGCGGTGACCGAGCGGGTCCGCCTGGGCGCGGCCTGCTGGAACCCCTACTCGATGCACCCCTACGAGATCGCCGGTCAGGTCGCCGCCCTGGACCTGGCCTCGGCGGGCCGGGCGTACTGCGGCCTGGCCCGCGGCACCTGGCTGGGGGACGTGGGCGTGGACCAGCCCCGCCCGCTGACCCGGCTGCGGGAGGCCGCGCACTGCGTGCGCGCGCTGCTGGCCGGGGACACCGGCGGTTTCGAGGGCCGGGAGTTCCGGATGGCCCCCGGCACCGCGTTCCGCTTCCCCCTCCAGCGCCCGCGCGTCCCGCTGCTCATCGGCACCTGGGGCCCCAAGGGCCTGGCCCTGGCCGGTCAGATCGCCGACGAGGTCAAGCTGGGGGGCAGCGCCAACCCCGACGTCGTCGCCGTCGCCCGCGAGCGCCTCGCCGTGGGGGAGGTCGCGGCCGGGCGCACCCCGGGCAGCACCCGCGTGTGCCTGGGCGCGGTGACGGTGGTCGCCGAGGACGGGGAGGCGGCCCGCGAGAAGGCCCGCGCCGAGGTCGCGATGTACCTGGCGGTCGTCGGTGAGCTGGACCCCACCGTGGACCTGCCCCAGGGCCTGCTCACCGGCATCGCCCGTCACCTCGCCGAGGACGACCACGCCGGCGCGGGCCGGCTGATCCCCGACGACCTGCTCGACCGCTTCGCGTTCTCCGGGACGCCCGAGCAGGTCGCGGCGCAGGCCCAGCGGCTCATCGACGCCGGCGTGGACCGGGTGGAGTTCGGGACCCCGCAGGGCCTGGACACGCGTGAGGGCGTGGAACTGATCGGAACCCGCGTCCTGCCCCTGCTGGACCGGACCGTGGCGGTCCCCGCCGTCGCGACGCCCGGGTCCACCGGCCGGTGACCCGGGCGTGCTCAGCGAACGGGTGAGGTCCCTGCGCGCCCAGCACGGCCTGTCCCTGCGCCAGCTCGCCGAGACGACCGGGTTGTCCGCGGCCCTGCTCAGCCAGGTCGAGCGCGGGGTGACCGACCCGAGCCTGTCCACGGTGCGCCGCCTGGCCGAGGCGTTCGGCACCGACCTGGCGACCCTGTTCGCCGAGCCGCCCCCCGGCGACCCGCACATCAGCCGTCCCGGCCGGCGGCCGCTGCTGTCGGCCGGGGAGGGCGCCGTGGTGTACGAGCGGCTGACCCCCGGGCGCACCGACCTGGAGGTCCTGCGCGGCCGGCTGGAACCGGGGCGGGCCACGTCGGCCGAACCCTGGGGGCACGCCTCGGTCGAGTGCGCCGTGGTCCTCGCCGGGACCCTGACCGTCCAGGTCGGCGACGGCCGGCACGAGCTGGTGACCGGGGAGAGCATCTCCTTCGACTCCCGCGCGCCGCACCGGTACCTGAACACGTCCACGGTCCCGGCGGAGTTCCTCGTCGCCGTCACCCCACCCAACCCCTGACCCTCCCCAGGATCGAGGTCCGCGTGCCCGCCACCGTCCACCCCTCCGCCCCCTCGGGCAGAACCCCGGCCACGGCTGCCCTGCGTTTCGCCGGCGGCTGGACCCTCAGCTTCGTCCCCCTGCTCGTGTTCCTGACCGGGTGCGTCGCCTACTTCGTGGTGTTCAAGGCGTTCGACATGTCGGCGCTGGCGATGTCGGCCTTCGTGGGGCTGCTCGCCGGAGCCGTCGCCTGCCGCGAGCACGCGCGGTACTGGGACGCGGCCGTGCGCGGCATCTCCAGCCCCGCCTCGGTGACCATCGTCCTGATCCTGTTCGTGATCGGCATGTACTCCGAACTGGTCAAGACGTCGGGGGTCGCGGGCGGTTTCGCGTGGCTGGCCGAGTCCCTCGGGATCACCGGTGCGGGTTTCACGCTGTTCACGTTCCTCGCCGTCTGCGTCGTCGCCGTCTCGACGGGGTCGTCGATCGGGACGATGTTCACCGCGTTCCCCGTGTTCTTCGCGGCCGGTGCGTCGCTGGGCGCCGAACCGGCCGTGCTGGCCGGCGCGATCGTCTCCGGTGCGGTCTTCGGGGACAACCTGGCGCCGATCTCCGACACCACCATCATCTCCAGTTCCACGCAGTCCTTCCGCACCCGGCCGGGCACCGCGGACGTCGGGGGCGTCGTCCGTTCCCGCGCCCCCTACGCGCTCGTGGCGGCGGCGGCCAGCGCGGTGGTGTTCGCGCTGCTGGGCGGTGCCGGTGACGGTGCGGCCCGGGCGCCGGAACTGGCCGAGGCCGCGGCGCCGCGGGGGCTGTGGATGCTGCTGCCCATCGTCGCCGTCCTCGTCGTGGCGGTGCGCACCCGCGACATCTTCCGGGCCGTCGCGGTGGGGCTGGTGCTGGGAACCCTCACCGCCCTGGTGGCCGGGCTGATCTCGCCCGCGCAGGTGCTGTCGGTGGCCGACGGCGCCCCCGCCGGGTACCTCGTGACCGGTGTCGGCGCCGTGCTGGGGACCGTCGCCCTCGTCATCGGCGTCTTCGGCATCATGGGCGTCCTGGTGGAGGCCGGGGTCCTGGAGCGGCTGACGTCGGCGCTGCGCACCGGCCGCCTGGGGCGGACCCCGGCGGGGGCCGAGGTCGCGATCGCCGTCGGCAGCACCGCCACCACGGTGCTGTTCGGGGGCGTGAACTCCGCCTCCATGATCGCCTTCGGGCCCGTGGCGGACGAGATCGGCGGCCGCGTCGGGCTGCACCCCTACCGCCGGTCCAACGTGCTCGACTGCTTCGCCATGGGCCTGGGCTGCGTCGTGCCGTTCCTGTCCGCGTTCCTGTTCATCGGCGCCACCCTCGTCGAGGCCAACGGCGCGTCGATCTCCGCCGGAGCCCTGTTCGCCGGGACGGTCTACCCGCTCGCCCTCACCGCCGTGATGGTCGTGTCCGTCCTCACCGGGTGGGGACGGCGCTTCGAGGCCGCGGACAGTTCCCCGGTGAAGGCCCCTCCCGCGGCCTGACCCGCCGCCGCCCGCCCGCTCAGTGCCCGTGCGGCAGCGTCGTCACCGGGCGGCCGTCGGCGGGCACGTCCCCCACGGGCACCCAGCCCGTCGCCGGGCCCTCGGTGCCGTCCGGGCCGAGGGCCGCGACCGACACCAGCAGCTGCGAGGAGGTCAGCAGCAGCCCGGCGTCGCGTTCGGTGGCGTACCGCTCCGGTGCCGAGGTGCCCGCGGCGGCGGTGACCCGCACCGCGGTGGCCGTCGTGGTGTCGTCGGGCGCGGCCCCCTCCGGGACCCCCTCCGCGCTGGCGTACCGCACCGCGTACGACGCGGCCCCGGCCACCGGGGCCCACCGCAGTTCCCAGTCCACGCTCCACTGCACCACCGGCGCCCCGCCGGGGCCGGTGCCGTCCCCGCGGGTCTCCGCGGTGGCGACCCGCAGGTCCGCCGGGGCCGACAGCGCGACGGACGTGACGGCGGGCGGGCCGGGAGGGGGCGGCGGCACCGACTCCGCGGCCGAGCACCCGGCGCCCAGCCCCGCCACCAGCAGCACCGCCGCGACGCGCGCCCTCACCACTCGACCGGGCCGAACACCTCGTCGTTGGCGTAGACCGTGCGGTCCGGCACGACCTGCCCGACCGCCAGTTCGCTGCCGACGACGAGGCTGCGTTCCCCGACGACCGCGCCGTTGCGCACCAGGGAGCGGAACACCACCGACCCGTCGCCCAGGCGGACGTCGTTGCCGATCGTCGTGGGCGCGGCGACCCCCGTGGTCGGGTCGACCGCCGGGCGGCCCCCGCCGTGCACGACGACCCGCTCGCCGTAGGTGACCCGGTGGCCGACGGACAGGTCCGAACCCTCCAGCGCGTGGAAGATCGTGCCGTCGCCCATGCTGCGCACCGTGCCCACCGAGAACGGCCCGCCCTCGTCGGCGCGCAGGGAGATGCTCGACCCCATCCGCCGCGACAGCGTCCGCAGGTCGTCCTCGAAGCAGACGTCACCGATGACCCGGTTGCGGAAACGCGGTTCGCGCACCTCCGGCCCCGTGCACAGCGCCGACTCCACGGTGGGCGCGTCCCGCGAGGCGTCGAACACGTTCCCGCCGGGGTCGACGTTCATCCCGCGCACCGCGTCGGGCTCCTCGGCCGCCAGCCGGGTGTACTCGCGGGCCAGGCCGACGTTGACCTCCACGACGGCGGCGTTGAACAACCGGTCGGCCTCCACCAGCGGACGGACCTTCCCCAGCGCCGGGTCGTCGGCCTCGGCCTGCGTGCGCACGTCCTTGCCCGGCAGGACGAGGGTGCCGCTGCGCAGCACCACACCCGGCCCCACCCGGCTCAGCGCGGACAACCCCGTGTCGCGTTCCAGCACGGCCCCGTCGACGAGGGCGCCGAAGCTGACGAAGACGCCCGAGTCGGCCGGGTCGGCCTCCCCCACGCCCAGGCGCGCCGGGCCCCGCACGGCCGAACCGTGGGCGAGGATGACGCGCTCGCCGATCTGCACCCCGGCGGTGGGGCGCAGACCCGCGGCGGCCATCGCGCGCACCTCCGCGCCGTCGCGCGCCAGCAGCGCCTCGACGCGCACGTTGTCCTGCACGTTGGACTCCGGGCCGATGGTGATGCCGGCGCGCCGGCCGGAGGACAGCCGGGCGAAGGGGCCCACGTAGACCCGTTCGCCCAGCCGCACCGAGGGCGCGTACCGCACCTGCGCCGTCGGGTCCACGAAGGACGCCTCCTCCACCGGCACCGCGCCGGGCGGCTGCTGCGCCCGGGCGGGGACGGCCAGGACCGTCACCGCCAGGCACGCCGCCAGCACCGACCCGCCCAGCACCCGCCGGGACCGTCCCCGTCCCCGCTCCACCCCGTCGTCCTGCACGACGTCGCCCCCGTCTCCCTCGCCGGGGTGCGGTGCCCGCGTCCACCGCACCGTGAAACTCCTGGTTAGCAGCGCGGGGGACGCGGGGGGAACCGGGGGCGTGTCGGGCCGGCGAGGGGGGGCGCCGATCAGGGTTTCGGGTCGGGGGTCACCGCGACGATCTCCTGCTGGTAGGGCGCCACCACCAGCGGGGAAACCCGCAGGTCCAGCAGCAGGAACGGGCGCTCGGCCACCGGCCGTTCCGCCCACTCCCCCAGGCGGTCCAGGTCGGCCGGCTCGCGCACGACGACTCCCTCGGCGCCGACGCTGCGGGCCAGGGCGGCGAAGTCGACCTCGGGGATCAGCATCGGCCCGCGGGCCAGGCCCTTGAGGCCGTAGACGTTCACCTCGGCGCCGTAGGCGGCGTCGTTCCAGACCACGGCGACGCCCCGGCCGCCGGCGACGCGCACGGCGGTCTCCAGGTCGGCCAGCGCCATGAGCCCGCCGCCGTCGCCGGTGTTCAGGACGACGGTCGCGCCGGGGCGGGCCGCCGCGGCCCCCGCGACGCTGGGCAGGCCCAGCCCGATGGACTGGAAGGCGGTGCCCACCATCACCACCCGGTCGGGGGCGGCGACGGGCCAGTACATGTTCGGCCAGCCCATGAAGTGCCCGCCGTCGGAGACGACGACCCGGTCCGGCGGCAGCAGCTCGGCCAGGCGGCGGGCGGCCGACCGCGGGTCCAGCCGGCCGTCGGCGGCCAGCCCCGTCCCGGGGTCGTGGGTGCGCGCGGCGGGGACGTCGACCGACTCCCGCCACCCCGAGGGGCCCGAACCGTCGGCGCGGACGGCCGCCACCAGCGCCCGGGCGGTCAGCGCCGCGTCGGCGCGCAGGTACCCCCGGACGTGGGCGTGGGTGGCCGAGTCCCGCAGGTCCACCTGGAACACCTGGGTGCCGGGGGCGAACAACTGCCCGAAGCGCATCGTGAACTGGTTCAGCGCGGCCCCCACCACCAGGACGACGTCGGCCTCGCGCACGAGGTCCACGGCTCCCGGCGCGCCCCACCCGCCGATCACCCCGAGGTCGAACTCCTGGCGCGGGAAGATGCCCCGCCCCAGGGCCGTCGACGCGGTGAGCGCGCCGGTGAGGTCGGCGAGTTCCCCCAGCGCGGGGCCCGCCCCGGCCAGCCACGCCCCGCGACCGGCCACCAGCAGGGGCCGGCGGGCCGTGGCCAGGGCCCCGGCCACCTCCTGCAGCAGCCGCCGGTCGAACGGCCCGCCGACCGGGACGGGCTGGGGCAGGACGACGTCGGGGACGGCGTCGACCGGCCCGGGGTCGCGACGCGCCACGTCGTACGGGATGGCCAGGACCGTCGGCACCCGGTAGGTCAGCGCGTGCTCGACGGCCAGCACGGTCGTCGCGGCCGCGTCGGTGCGGCCGACGGTGTAGGTGCGGGCACCGACCGCCGCCGCCAGGGCGATCTGGTCGACGTCCCACGAGCGGGGCCCGGAGGTGGGTTCGTCCCCCACGACCAGGACGAGCGGCACGTGGGCCTGGACCGACTCGGCCAGCGCGGTGAGGGTGTTCGTGAACCCCGCGCCGTAGGTGGCGGTCGCCGCGGCCAGGCCGCCGCCGGCGCGGTGGTGGGCGTCGGCGGCCACCACGGCCCCGGACTCGTGCCGCACCGCGGTGAAGGAGGCCGGGGTCTCGCGCAGCAGCGCGTCGAGGAAGTAGGCGTTGCCGTGCCCCATGATCCCGAACACGTGCTCGACGTGACGGGCGAGGGTGCGGGCGACGAGGGCTGAGACGGTGGCGGGCAACGGTGACCTCCGGGGTTCGTGGGTGAGCGGGTTCGGCGCGCGGCGGGTGGGAGGACCACGCGGCGGGTTCGGGGGGACGGTGGCCCCGCGGGGCCCACGGCCGTCCGGCGGCCGAACTCCCGCGCGGCGGCACACCGGGACCGCGCCGGGTTCGGCGACCTCGCGGACGGCGCGCGGGGGGACGTCGATCGGCACCCGTTCTCCTCGGCGTGACAGCGTCGTCGCGACCACCGCGGGGGCGGGGGCGGGACGATCCTGCCTGCCGCCCACCCCCTTGTCGAGCCCGGCCGGGACCACCCGGACTCACCCGTCCGCGCCCCGCACCCCGCCGGACTGCGCCGGACGGATGACCGCGGTCCTGCGCCGAGCGGGTGGAAGATCGCCCACCGTCACCGGTGCCGTCGCGGCGACGGCCACCCTGGGCACAGACCCGCTCTCCCGGAGGAATCCCCTGTGAAACTCGAGCACGCCCTGACCGCGACCGCGCTGCTGCTGCCCGCCGCGCTGCTGACGTCCTGCGGCCTCGGCGCGCAGGCGCAGCCCGCTCCGACCGTCACCGTCACCCGGGACGCGGCTCCCGCCGCGACCGCCGCCGCGGCCACGGCGTCGCCCAGCGCGTCCGCCGTCTCCCCGGCCGGTCTCACCGCCCCCGGGACGGAACTGCGCCTGGGTGCGCCCGCGACGCTGCCCGTGGAACTGTCCGGCACCACCGGCACCTACACCGTGACCGTGGAGGCGATCGAACGGGGCACCGACGCCGAACTGGCCGACCTCGACCTGGGCGACCAGGTCGCCGGGATGAGCCCGTTCTACGTCCGCTACACCGTCACCGGCGGGCAGAACGCAGCTGCCCTGCGCGGCACCGACATCACGCAGGACATCTCCGCGCTCCTGCCCGACGGTTCCGAGGCCACCCCCGTGATCCTGTTCCAGGAGTGGGACCGTTGCGCCCACGGCGACCAGGGCGTCGACTTCACCGAGGGCAGCACGTACCAGACCTGCAACGTGTTCGTCGCGCCGTCCTCCCTGGAGATCACGACCGCGCAGTTCAGTTCCTACGACACCGACTACGACTCCTACGACGGGAAACCCGTCACCTGGAACTGACCCGCCGCACGGGTTCGCGGGGGCGGGCACGACGAGTTCCCCTCCCGCCGGGGGAGTTTCCCCGCACCGGCTCCCGCACCGCCCACCGCGACCAGGACCCGGGTTCCGGCCGCGGCGGTCCCGGGCGGACCGCCCTGGCCGAACTCCCCTCCCCCGGGCCGTCGCCGGGGGAACTCCCCGGAGCAGGACGGGGTTTCCTCCGCCCACGGAGGAGACCGACGCCACGGTCGCTCCGGCGGCGGTCCGGCAGTTCCGGCGTGCGCCGCCGGAGTTCCGGTGTCAACCGGTGGCGCCGGGCGGGCACCCGCCGCGCGCACACCGCGGCCGCCGGGTCCCGCACGGGTCCGGCGCCGCGACTCCCCCGGACGGTCCCCCGACGGCCGGCGGGAACCGGCCCTCCCCGCCGCCACCGAGCCCGCGACCACCGGACCCGGGACGGGTGACGGGTGACGGTGGCGGGTGCACGGGAACTCGCCGGTGGTGGCCGGGGCCACGGAGACCGACTCCCCGGCCGGCAGGACGAGCGCGACGCCGACGGCGGAGGTCGGCCCCGGGGGGGGGGGGGGGGGGGGGGGGGGGGGGGGGGGGGGGGGGGGGGGGGGGGGGGGGGGGGGGGGGGGGGGGGGGGGGGGGGGGGGGGGGGGGGGGGGGGGGGGGGGGGGGGGGGGGGGGGGGGGG
>NZ_JBJLSK010000038.1:0-35010 GCF_050871965.1 Kineococcus lubricus | reverse complement strand
CCAGAACAGGGGTAGATCCCAAAGGAATCCCCAACCACCCACCACACAGGATGAGCGGTCATTGGGGGTTAATGCATTGGCATCAACATTTATGGCACACTGTTGAGTTCTCAAGAACCGGACGCACGACTGTCGGCCACTTTCGTGGCTTCTCGTCTGCGGACTTCGTCCAGCTTACCGGACCTTCAGGCCCGGTCAGGACGCTCCTTGTTCATCGGCAGGCCTCGCGCGCTCTTGAGCGTTCGTGGCGACCGATCTCGATCGGAGCTCCCCACCACCGCGGAGACCGGCCGGCTTCCCGTCCGTTCCTCCCCGCTGGGGTGTGACAACTACGTTAACTGCGGGCCAGCAGCGGGTCAAATCCGGCCGTCGGGTCGTCCACCTCGACGGGGTCCGGCGCGTCGGCCAGTGCTTCGACCCGCACCGCCAGCCCCTGCAGAGCCCGGCGCAACGGGCTGCGCCCGGCGTGCTCGGCCAGCGTCCGTCCCGCCAGCAGCGCCCCGTCGGCCGCGTCGTCGTGCGGCAGGGTCACCACGTCCTCGATCCCGGCCGACCGGCGGAGCACCGCCGTCGTGCGCCGGGCGGCCGGCGACCCGAGCGCCGAGGCACGCACCCGGTTCACGACGGGGACGAGCACGGCGTCGGGCGCGAGGTCGGCCAACTGCAGCCAGGCGCGGGACAGCCGCTGGAGCCCGATCGGGTCCCCGGCCCCCACGACCACCAGCACGTCGGCGGATCCGAGCACCGTGGCGAGCACCGCGTCGCGGCCCGACTCCTCGGCCAGGTCGTCGCACCCCCCGGCGAGGTCGACGACCGTCCAGTCGTGGGCCAGGGCGCCGACCTCGAGCACCCGTCGCAACGCCACGGGACGCAGCTCGCTCCAGCGCGACGGCTCCGCGGCACCGGACAGGACCGACAGCCCGGTGGCCGGGGCCGCCGCCCTCGCCCGCAGCGCCGCGACGTCCAGCCTCCCGTCGGCCGCGGCCCGCACGCAGGCCAGGAGCGACGGCGCGTCGTCCAGCAGCCCCAGCGCCTGCGCCACCGAGGCGCCCCGGGTGTCCGCGTCCGCGAGCAGCACCGTCTGCCCCGTCCCGGCGAGCTCCGCGGCGAGGTTCACGGCGACCGTCGTCCGGCCGCAGGAACCGTGCGGCCCCCACACCGCGACCACCCGTCCGGAGGCACCCGTCGCCGGCTCGGGCGGGAGCTCCGGCGCGACAGCCGGCTCACCGCCCCCGGCCACGGTCAGCGCGACCTCGCGAGCCACCTGCGCCGGCTCCTGGTCCTGCACCGCGAAGCGGCCGACCCCCAGACCGCGCCAGCGCCGTTCGGCCTGCTCGCCCTCCGCACCGGCGGGCAGGAGGACGAGGACGCCCACGCCGTGGCGCCGCAGGGCGGCCACGACCTCCGTGTCGCAGCCGGGCAGGTCGGCGCCGATCACCACCGCGCGGGCCAGCCCGGCCGCGGCGGCGGCCAGGACGTCGGCGACGTCCGCGCAGCGTCGGACCACCACCAGCTCGCGGCGCAGCGCCTCCCAGCCGGCCAGCAGGCGCGCCTCCCCGGGGCCGGGGATGGCGACGAGGACGGGCAGCGTCACGAGCGCGCTCCCGGCGCCGCGCTGCCCGGCACCGGCACCAGGACGAGGTCGTCCTCGGCCGAGACCGCCTGCAGGACGGCGGGCAGGGCGCCCACGGGGATGACGACCTGCACGTCCGCACCGCTGCGGGCGCTGAGCGCCCCGCCGCCGTCGACGAGCGCGGAGACCTCCGCCGCCTCGACGAGCCGCTCCGGCGCGGACCGCGCGTCGGCGCCGCCCAGGTCCGCCGGAGCCGGAGCCGGGACGACCCACACGTCCACGAGCGCGCCCACCGCGACGCCCGGGGGCACCGAGCCGGCCACCGGCACGGTCACCGGACGGGCCGTGAGGGCGTCGGCACCCCCGATCGAGGTCCGGGGCAGCAGCTCGCCCGCGGCCAGGCCCCGCAGGGCCACCACGTCGCCCGGCGGCGTGCGCGCGCTGACGTAGGTGGCCAGGGTGGCCTCGTCCAGGTGCACCTCGGCGACCGTCAGGTCGGCCGCGGTGAGGGTCTGCCCCGCCCCGACCGGCCGGTTCAGCGCCCACACCTCGACGGTGTCGCGGGCCTGGTCCACGACCCGGGCCCCGGCGACGACGCCGGCCAGCACCAGGACCACCCCGACCAGGAACCGGGGGTCGCGCCACGACGGGGCGCTGACCCGGCGCGTGGCCGCCCCCGCCTCGGCGACGTCGCGCCCCCGCACCGGCCGCACCGCTGTCCGCACTCGTCCCCACTCCCCCACCCGGCCCCGCCGGCCGTCCTCGACCGACGACCCATGGTGGGACCCGCGGCACGGGACCGGCCGGAGTTGTCCACAGGCCACCTGATCGGGTCAGCGCCGACCGGGTGGTCGCGTGGCAAGATGCGGGCACGGTCGGGTCCCGTACCCGACAGTGACCCTCCCAGTGCCCAGGAGACCTCGTGCCCGCCCGATTCCTCCCCCTCGCGGACGTCGCCGAGACGCTGGCGATCTCCTCGGCGCAGGCCTACGCGCTGGTCCGGACGGGTGAGCTGCGGGCGATCAAGGTCGGCGGCCGGGGGCAGTGGCGGGTCGAGGAGTCCGAGCTGGAGGACTACATCCAGCGCATGTACGCGCAGACCCGCGAGATGGTCCACGCCGGCGAGGACCACCTCACCGACTGAGGTTCACACCCGTTCGAGCACCGCCAGCACGGCGCCGAACGGGATCGACCGCGCCCCGGCCCCGTCCTCGACGTCGAGGTGGTCGGCGCAGACCCGGCGGACCGTGCCCGAGACCGCGCCCGCCGTCGTGCGCACCGTCACCCGCTCCTGCGCTGCCGCGAGCGCCCGCACCGCCATCAGGAACGTCCGGCGCGCCGCGACGGGCCCGGCCGGAGCGGCGCTGTGCGCCGGGACGCCCCGCAGGAACGCGACCGCGTGGGCCGGGACGAGGACCTGGCGGCCGCTGCGCTCGCGCGCCAGCGACCAGCCCGGGCCGGCTCCCAGCACCGTGCCGGTGACCGTCCCCCCGTCGTGCAGCACCCAGGTGACCTCCCCGGTCGCCGCCCGCAACCGGTCCGCCAGGGCGACCGTGGCCTCCTCGCGGGCGGTGCGGTCCGCCACCTCGGCGGCGAGGTCCTGGCGACGGCCGTGGTCGGCCTGGGCCTCCAGGTCCTCGAAGAGGTCGTCCCACCGCACGGACCCACGCTACGAGTCATCCGTCGTGACCGTCGGTCAGCCGGTGCCTTCCGAACGGGGCATAGACGGGCGACTCGCTGGCCCTGCGCACAGGCGGCGGATAGACATGCGCCACCAAACAGCACCAAACGACACCAAAGACCACCCGGAGGGCTCAACGTGCACCTGCCGCACTGGATCGCCCCGCACGTCACCGTGCGGACGCCGGCGGACGTGGTCGTCGGCGTGTGCGCCGTCGCCGGGGCGCTCGTCGTCCTGTGGCTGGCGCTCAGCGTGCTCGTCGCCCTCGTCGACGAGCTGCGGGTCCGCCGCTCGCCGCGCCGCGCCGTGCGGCTCACCCCCGGCGTGCCGGTCGTCGTCCGCCGGGTCGTGGCCCTGGTCGTCGGTGTCCTGCTCGGCTCCAGCGCGCTGTCCGCCGTCGCCGCCGAACGCGGCGCCGCCACCCACCTGCCCGAGGCCGGGTGGGCCGTCAGCGCACCCGTCGAGGCCGGCTGGGTGCCCACGCCCGCCCTCGCCGCGCCGTCCCCGCCGTCCCCGACGCCCGCGCCGGTCGCCGGCCCCGCGCGCCCGACCGCGGCGGGCGAGGAACTGGTCGTCCACCGCGGCGACAGCTTGTGGTCGCTGGCCCAGCAGCGGTGCGGCCCCGGGGCCAGCCGGGCCGACGTGCTCGCCGAGCAGGAGCGCCTCTACGCAGCCAACGCCGACGTCATCGGCGCCGACCCCGACGTCCTGCTCCCGGGCCAGGTCCTGCGCCTGCCCTGACCGACCCCGTCCCGATCCCCGACCCCCTGCACCGAACACTGAGGAGCCCGCACGTGTCCAGCACCACCCGCCTCCCGCACTACCTCGACGACGAGGACGCCCACGGCCCCGAGGGCCCCGTGCTGACGCACCTGAGCCCCGACCAGGGCGTGCTGGCGCTCGACCTCGCCGACGTGCGGCTGCGGCCCCCGGCGGACCTGCCCGAGGTCACCGGCTGGACCCGCCGCTACCTGGTGACGCTGCTGGAGGTCCTCACCGGCCTGCGGCCCACCCAGCAGCTGCTGCGCTGGTCCACCCCCGACATCTACGCCGGCGTCCAGCGGCGCGCCGCCCTCCAGGCGCGCATGCGCACCACCCGCAGCGGCACCGCGGTGCGCGCGGCCCGCGTCGCGAGCCTGCGCGTCTCCTTCCCCCGCGACGGGGTCGCCGAGGTCGGCGCCGTCCTGAAGGACACCGACCGCGTGCGGGCCGCGGCCCTGCGCGTCGAGCGCTGCACCGACCGCTCCGGGCAGCGGTGGCGGGTCACCGCCCTGGAGCTGGGCTGAGCGTCAGTCCTGGCGCTGCTGACGGTCCGCGGCGCGCCGCTGGGCCCGGTTGCCCGTGGCGGCCTCGGTCGCCTGGGCGTCACCGGAGTGCACCTCGACGTCGCCCTCGGCCGTCGGCGCGGTGTACTGCAGCTGCTGACGCACCGGCGGGGCGCCGAGACCCGGGGTGGGCGGGGCGACCCCGGCCTGCGCGGCGGGCTGGACCTGCAGGGAGAACAGGTAGCCGACCGACTCCTCCTTGATGGCGTCGGTCATCGCGCCGAACAGCTGGTAGCCCTCGCGCTGGTACTCCACGAGCGGGTCGCGCTGGGCCATGGCGCGCAGGCCGATGCCCTCCTGCAGGTAGTCCATCTCGTACAGGTGCTCGCGCCACTTGCGGTCGAGCACCGAGAGCACGACGCGGCGCTCGAGGTCGCGGATCACCGCCTCGCCGAGCTCCTCCTCACGGGCGTCGTAGCAGGCCTGCGCGTCACCGCGCAGCTCCTCGACGAGACGGTCGACCGTGAGGTTGCCGCGGCCACCGGCGGCCTCGACGACCTCCTCGGGCGTCACCGAGACCGGGTAGAGGCTGCGCAGCGCCGTGAACAGCTCCTCGAGGTCCCAGTCCTCCCCGAAGCCGCGCGCGGTGGCCTCCGAGACGTAGGCCGTCACGACGTCGTCGATGAAGTGGCGGATCTGCACGTGCAGGTCCTCGCCCTCGAGCACCTTGCGCCGCTCGGCGTAGATCACCTCGCGCTGGCGGTTCAGGACGTCGTCGTACTTCAGGACGTTCTTGCGGATCTCGAAGTTGCGCCCCTCGACCTGCCCCTGCGCGCTCTGGATGGCCCGCGAGACCATCTTCGACTCGATGGGGACGTCCTCGGGGATGCCCGTGCGGGTCAGGAACGTCTCGACCAGCGCCGCGTTGAACAGCCGCATCAGGTCGTCGGTCAGCGACAGGTAGAAGCGGGACTCCCCCGGGTCGCCCTGACGGCCCGAGCGGCCGCGCAGCTGGTTGTCGATGCGGCGCGACTCGTGGCGCTCGGTGCCCAGGACGTACAGCCCGCCGAGGTCGCGGACCTCGTCGTGCTCGGCCTTGACCGAGGCGTTGGCCTGCTCCAGGACCTCGGGCCAGGCGGCCTCGTACGCCTCCGGCGCCTCGTCGGGGTCCAGGCCCTTGTCCTTCATGGCCGCCACCGCGAGGAACTCCGCGTTGCCGCCGAGCATGATGTCCGTCCCGCGGCCGGCCATGTTCGTCGCGACCGTCACGGCGCCCTTGCGGCCGGCCTGCGCGACGATCGACGCCTCGCGCTCGTGCTGCTTGGCGTTGAGGACCGTGTGCTCGACCCCCGCCTTGGTCAGCAGGTTCGACAGGTACTCGCTCTTCTCCACGCTCGTGGTGCCCACCAGGACCGGCTGGCCCGTCGCGTGGTGCTCGGCGATGTCCTGCACGACGGCGGCGAACTTGGCCTGCTCGTTCTTGTAGACGAGGTCGGGCTGGTCCACGCGCACCGCCGGGCGGTTCGTCGGGATCGGCACCACGCCGAGCTTGTACGTCTGGTGGAACTCGGCGGCCTCGGTCATGGCCGTGCCGGTCATCCCCGCGAGCTTGTCGTACATGCGGAAGAAGTTCTGGAGGGTGATGGTCGCCAGCGTCTGGTTCTCGTTCTGGATCGGCACCCCCTCCTTGGCCTCGATGGCCTGGTGCATGCCCTCGTTGTAGCGGCGGCCGGCCAGGATGCGGCCGGTGTGCTCGTCGACGATGAGGACCTCGCCGTTCGGGGACACGACGTAGTCCTTGTCCCGCTTGAACAGCTCCTTGGCCTTGACGGCGTTGTTGAGGAACCCGATGAGCGGGGTGTTCACGCTCTCGTAGAGGTTCTCGATGCCGAGCAGGTCCTCGACCTTCTCGATCCCCGCCTCGAGGATCCCGATGGTGCGCTTCTTCTCGTCGACCTCGTAGTCCACGTCGATCGTCAGGCGGCGGACGATCTTGGCGAACTCGGTGTACCACTTGGTCGCCTGGTCGGCCGGCCCGGAGATGATCAGCGGGGTGCGGGCCTCGTCGATGAGGATCGAGTCGACCTCGTCGATGATCGCGAAGTGGTGCCCGCGCTGCACCATCTCGGAGACGTTCCACGCCATGTTGTCGCGCAGGTAGTCGAAGCCGAACTCGTTGTTCGTGCCGTACGTGATGTCGGCCGCGTACGCCTCGCGCCGCTCGTCCGGGCGCATCCGCGACAGGATGCAGGAGCTGGTCAGGCCCAGGAAGCGGTAGACGCGCCCCATCAGGTCGGACTGGTACTCGGCGAGGAAGTCGTTGACCGTGATGACGTGGACGCCCTCGCCGGTCAGGGCGTTGAGGTACGCCGGCAGCGTCGCGACGAGGGTCTTGCCCTCACCGGTGCGCATCTCGGCGATGTTGCCCTGGTGCAGGGCCGCGCCGCCCATGAGCTGCACGTCGAAGTGCCGCTGGCCCAGCGTGCGGCGGGCCGCCTCGCGCACCACCGCGAAGGCCTCCGGCAGCAGGTCGTCGAGGGTCTCGCCGCCGGCCAGGCGCTCCTTGAAGCGGTCCGTCTCACCGCGCAGCTCCGCGTCGCTCATCCCCTCGAAGTCGGGTTCGAGAGCGTTGACCTGCTCCGCGATGCGGTGCAGACGCTTGACCACGCGGCCCTCACCGGCGCGGAGGACCTTTTCGACGATCGCTGGCACCCCTTCACTCTAGCGGCGCAACGCCCGGTGACGGTGACAGCACGGACCGCAGCGGTGGCTCAGCGCGACCGGTCCAGCATCGCCCGCAGGTCGTGCGGGCGGATGCCGCTGATCGGCACCGGGACCGGTCCCGTCGCCGGGACGCGCGGCCCGCCGGCCACCGCGTCCGCGCCCGGCGCACCGACCGGGCCGAGCTGGCGGGCGAACAGCGCCGCCGCGTCCAGCGCCCGCTGCTCCGCCGGCTCCGGCGCGTCCGTGGGCTCCACGAACTCCACCAGGGCCGCCAGCGCGGGCGCGGCCCGCTCCACCGGCCCCAGCTCGGTCAGCTCCGACCCCAGCTCCGCGACCGAGCGGGGCGCCCCCAGCAGGACCCCCTGCGCGACCGCGCACCCGGCCTCGGTCAGCAGCAGCGCCTGCTCGGTGCGCTCCACGCCCTCGGCCACCACCCCCAGGTCCAGCGCCGCACCCAGCTCGCACAGCGTGCGGACGGCCGCCAGGGCGTCCGCCCCCTCGGGGCCGTCGATCTCGGCGACGAGGGTCCGGTCCAGCTTCACGCCGTCGACGGGCAGCTGGCGCAGCGGCGCCAGGGAGTGGTTCACCAGGACCCCGCCCTGCCCCGGGTCCAGGGTCGCGAAGTCGTCCAGCAGGATGCGGGCGCCGGTCGCGCGCAGCTTCTTCAACCGCGCGGCCAGCAGGTCCGGGTCCTCCCCCAGCAGGTCGGCGGGCACGTCCAGGACCAGGGCCGTCGGGTCCAGCCCCGCACCCGTCAGGGCCGCGCGGACGTCGTCGGCGGCCCCGCGGGTCATGACGTGCGCGGCCGACAGGTTCACCGTCACCGACAGGTCCGGCACCCGCTCGCGCCAGGCCACGGCCTGCGCGCACGCCGTCCGCAGCACCCAGCGCCACAGCTCCTCCACCGCCGGGGACCGCTCGGCACCGGCGAGGAACGCGCCGGGCTCCAGCAGGCCCCGCGTGCGGTGGCGCCACCGCAGCAGCGCCTCGGCCCCCACCACGGCGCCGTCGGCCAGCCGCACGATCGGCTGGTAGGCGAGCTCGAACTCGTCGTCCTTCACCGCGCGCAGCAGGTCGTGCTCCAGCTGGCGGCGCAGCCGGTCGGCGTCGTGCGTGTCGGCCTCGAAGACCACCACGCAGCTGGGGACGATCCCGGTCCCGGCCTCCGGCCCGGCCTCGTGCGCCTCGCCCTTGGCCATGTACATGGCGCTGTCGGCGCGGCGCAGCAGCTCCGCGGCCCCCACCCCCTCGGCCGCGACGGCGATGCCGATGCTCGCGCCCACCCGCACCGTCGCGCCGGCCGTCTCGAACGGCTGCGCCACGTCGGCCTGCACGCGGGCGGCGATGCGCTGCGCGGCCCGGCCCGGCTCGACGTCGCGCACCACGAGCGCGAACTCGTCCCCGCCCAGGCGCGCCGCGACGTCGTCCCCGCGCAGGCAGCGGCGCAGCCGGCGCGCCACCCGGGACAGCACCTCGTCACCGGCGGCGTGGCCGAGGGAGTCGTTGACCTGCTTGAAGCCGTTCAGGTCGATGAACAGGACGGCCGTGCCGAGCCCGTCGGACTCCCCCGCGCGCAGCGCCACCTCGAGGTGGCGCAGCAGGGTCGCCCGGTTGGGCAGGCTCGTCAGGGAGTCCGACGAGGCGGCCTCCACGGCCCGGACCGTGTCGGCGTGGCTCAGCGCCATGCTGGCGTGCTCGGCGAAGGCGCGCAGCACCGTCGCCCCCACCGGGTCCAGCGGGCCGCTGCCCAGGGTGTCCAGGACCAGGGCCCCGACGCTGCGGCCGTTGATGTGCACCGCCGCGGCCGCCGGGGCCGTCCCGTCGCCGACCGCGACGCCGAACCCGCCGAGGGCGTTCGCGGCCGCCAGCGCCAGCTCGGGGTCCAGCGGCGGCTCCCCGACGGCGGCGACGACGCTCATCCTCATCTGCGAGCGCGGGTCGGCCAGGACCAGGGTGACCGCGCGGTGGTCCATCAGCTCCGAGGAGCTCGCGGCGATCTGCACGAGCAGCTCCGGCAGCGGACGGCGGCTGGAGACGGCGCGCTGGAAGCGCACCGACGTGGTGAGCACCTGCTCGCGCTGGCGCAGCGCCTGCTGCAGGCGTCCGCGCTCGGCCGCCCCGCGGGCACCCTGCTGACGGTGCCACCGCTCCCGCTCGCGGCCGTGCCGGCCCAGGACGACGAGCCCGACGGCGCGCGCGACGAGCCGGACGGCGGCCAGGGACGCCTCGGCGGCACCGGCGTCCCCCGCGTCCCCCGCGTCCCCGGCGCCCTCGGCGCGGCCCACGACGACGTGGACGCCGGCCAGCGCCGGCACCTCCACGACGCTGGCCCGCACCCGCCCCAGCCCGGGGACCGCGAAGGACCCGCCGCCGTCGCGCACGACCCGCGCCAGCCCCCGCTCGGGCAGGAAGCGCTGCCCCAGGCCCACCCCGCCGTGGACGTGCGCGCCCTCGCAGACCGCGACGACGTCGGCGTCGACGAGGTCGGCGGCCAGGGCCGCGGCGCGGCGCAGGACGTCGCGCTCGGACGTCCCCGCCGACAGCTCGGTCAGGACGTGCTCGAGCAGCTGGCTGGCGAGCCCGACCTGGTCGGGGGAGAGCGCGGCGACGTCCACAGTGGGGTGTCGGCGCGGCGGGGGACGGTGTTGAGGCGTCAGTGCGCCGTTCGGGCGACGGCGGCGGCCAGCTCGGCGGCCAGGTCCCCGCGCCCGGCGACGGCCACGTCGTCCAGGTCCAGCCAGCCGGCCAGGTCCCGCAGCTCGGCGGCCAGCTCCTCGGCCGTCCCCGCGGGCGCGGACGGTTCGGCGTGGGCGGCCTCGACGCGCAGCACCCGCCCGGCCCGGTCGGCCTTGAGGTCGACGCGCCCCACGACGTCCTCGCCCAGCAGGAACGGCAGCACGTAGTACCCGTGGACGCGCTTGTCCCGGGGCACGTAGAACTCCAGCCGGACCGTCACCCCGAAGACCTCCTCGGTGCGGGCGCGGTGCCACACCAGCGGGTCGAACGGGGTCAGCAGGGCCCGGGCCCGCACGCGGGGGGCGCGGGCCCCGGCCCACCGGTAGGCCGGGCGGTGCGCGGCCCACCCGGCGACCCGGACCGGTTCCAGCTCCCCGGCCTCCACGAGCTCGGCGACGGCGCGCCGGGCCAGGGCCGGGGTGAGCCGGAAGTAGTCGCGCAGCGTGGGTTCGGTGGCGACGCCGGTGGCGCGCGCGGCGATGCGCACCAGGTCGCGGACGGCGTCCTCCGGGGTGGGGACGGGCAGGTCGCGGACGGCGGCGGGCAGGACGCGGGAGGTGAGGTCGTAGCGCCGCTCGAACTGCGCGGTGCGGCCCGCCACGGACAGCCGGCCGGCGAAGAACAGGTGCTCGCAGGCCCGCTTCACGTCCGACCAGTTCCAGCCCCAGTGCTCCTTGGCCCGCGGCGCGGCCGGGCCCAGCGCCGCCTCCAGCTCCCGCGCGGTGCGCGGACCGGCGGCGGCGACGTGCTCCTCGACGGCCTCGAGCAGGTCGGGGCGCTCGCGGGCGATGGAGCGGATGCTGCCCCAGGCGTCGGAGTCGGCGCGCTCCATCCGCCAGCGCAGCAGCAGGTGGGTGGCGGGCGCGACGTAGCTGGCCTCGTGCGCCCAGTACTCCACCAGCCGGCGCGGGCCGCGCTGCGCGGCGCGGTCCACCAGGTCGGCCGGGTAGGGGCCGAGGCGGCTGAAGAAGGGCAGGTAGTGGCTGCGGCACAGCACGTTCACGCTGTCGATCTGCACGACGCCGAGCCGGTCCACGACGCGCCCGACGTGGGCGGCGGTGACGGTGGCCGGGCGGCGGCGGTCGAAGCCCTGGGCGGCGAGCGCCGCCCGTCGGGCCGTGCGGGCCGAGATCTCCTCGACCCCGCCGGTCACGACAGCTCCACGATCTTCTCCCGGACCGCGTAGACGACGGCCTCCATCCGCGAGTGCAGCTGCAGCTTCTCCAGCAGGTTCCGGACGTGGTTCTTCACGGTGTTCTCGCTGATGCCGAGCTCGCCGGCGATCTCGCGGTTGGCCATGCCGCGGGCCAGCAGCCGCAGGACGTCGAGCTCGCGCGGGGACAGCCGGGGCGCACCGGGCAGGCCGAGGTTGCGCTCCTCGTCGCGCCGGCGCATCGCGTTGAACTCCCCCAGCAGCAGCCCGGCCATCTTCGGGGTGATGAGCGACTGCCCGGTCATGACCGAGCGGACGGCGTCGGCGACCTCCTCGGCGGGCACGTCCTTGAGCAGGTACCCGTTGGCGCCGGCGCGCACGGCCCCGAACAGGTCGTCCTCCTCCTCCGAGGAGGTCAACATGAGGATCTTGGTGGAGGGGGCGACGGCCTTGATCTGGGCGCAGGCGTCGATCCCGGAGCGGCGCGGCATCCACACGTCCATGAGGACGACGTCGGGCAGCAGCTCCTCGACGCGCTGGACGGCCTCGGCGCCGTCGGAGGCCTCGCCGACGACCTCGAGGTCGTCCTCGGTGGACAGGACCATCTGCAGTCCCCGCCGGAACAGCGAGTGGTCGTCGACGACCACGATCCGGATGGTCTCGCTCATGCCCGTCCCCCTGGTCGCCGTCGGCCTCCTGCGCGTCGGTCGATCTTGGCACGAGCGGCACGGGGTGCCACCGCGCGGCCCGCGGTGGCACCCCGTGCGGGCGGTTCAGCCCAGCCCGGCTCCGACGGCGGCCGCGAGCGCGGCGTCGGTCGTCCCCCGGTGGTCCTGGTCGGCCTCGTCGGCGGGGGCGGGTTTCACGTCGAGGTGGATGACGCCGTAGTCCCACCCGCGACGGCGGTACACCACGCTGGGGCTGCCGGTGGCCGCGTCGACGAACAGGTAGAAGTCGTGGCCCACGAGCTCCATCTCGTACAGCGCCTGGTCCAGGGTCATCGGGTGCGCGTCGTGCCGCTTCTCCCGGATCACGACCGGCGAGGCGTCCGCGAGCGCGGCCTCGGGGGCGTCGGCCGTGGGCGGGTGGCTGTCGGCCATCACGGCGGGCGTGGGTGCCGCCGCGCCGTCGGCGGCCGGTTCGGGCTCGACCTGCTCGGCCAGGGGCCGGGCGGGGTCGAAGGCACCGGTGAGGACCTCGTCGGACAGGCCGGCCGTCGCCTGGTGCACCGAGGTGGGCCGGTGCCGGCCGTGGTGCACCTTGCGGCGGTCGCGGGCGCGCCGCAACCGCTCGAGCAGCTTCGTGGTGGCCAGGTCGAGCGCGGCGTAGGGGTCGTCGGCGCAGGCTTCCGCGCGCACGACGGGCCCCTTGTCCCGCACGGTGATCTCGACGCGTTCGCAACTGCTGGCCTGTCGACGGTTCTTCTCGTGGGAAACCTCGACGTCGATGCGCTGGGCGCGCGGGGCGAGCTGGGTGACCTTCGCCTCCAGCTTGTCCTCGACGTGCCGGCGGAACCTCTCCTTGACGTCGGTGTGCCGTCCGGTGACCACAACTTCCACGGGATGCCTCCCTCGTTCGAGCTGGCGGCACCGGCACGTGGGGCCGGCCCGCCTCGGACCGTCACCTCGTGCCGCGGGCCACCCCCCGGGGGTGGGCGCGGTGAGCAGGCGGGCAGGGACGGCGCCGGTGAGCGCCCCGGGTGCCGGGTCCGTCCTCGGACACCGCCGGGGTGCGACCCGCCGTGACACCGTTCCTGGCTGCCATGCACCAACGCTAGACCCCCGGCGGCTCCGGCGCACAGGCGTGCGGCGCCCCCGCCCCGCGCGCTCACGCGATCGTCACCGTCAGCACGGCGTCCACCCGCGCGCCACCGGCCCGCAGCGCGCGGACGGCCTCGGCGGCGGTGGCGGTGGTCGTCACGACGTCGTCGAGGACGAGGCAGGGCCGGGCGGGGGCCGGGCCGGCGAGGGTGAAGGCGCCGCGGACGTTGGCGCGGCGGCCGCGGGCGTCCAGGTCGGTCTGGTCCCGGACCCGGCGGGCCAGGCGCAGGCACCGCCGGACGTCGACGTCGTGCCCGCGGCGGCGGGCGGTGGCCGCCGCGCGGGCGGCGAGGTCGGCGACGAGGTCCCCGCCGCGGGCGCGGCGGCTGGCGGCCCGGGTGGGGACGGGCACGAGGACGACGCCGGGGGCGGGCGCACCGAGCAGGTCGGCGAGGGCGTCGGTGAGGGCGTCGGTGAGGGCGTCGGTGAGGGCGTCGGCCAGGGCGGGGCGCGCCTCGGCGCGGCCCCGGTCCTTCACGGCGAGCAGGACCTGCCGCGCGGGGCCGTCGTGCGGGGCGCAGCCGTGGACGGGGGTGCCGTCGGGCAGGTCGGTGCGGGCCCCGGCGCGCAGGGCCCGACGGCACGGCGCGCAGCAGACGGCACCGGGGCGGCCGCACCCGGCGCAGTGCGCGGGCCACACGAGGTCGGCGACCGAGGACAGGGTGGCGGTGAGGGCGCGCACGGGCCCCAGCGTGCAGGACGCGGCGGCGGGCCCGGTGGCGTCGTCCACAGGGCTGCCGTCCCCGGCCGCCGGGCAGGGCGGGCTCAGCCGGGGTAGCTGGGGTCGCGCCCGTCCGCGACGACGATCCAGTCGGCACCGCTGCGGGTCAGCAGCCTCCCGTCGGCCGTGCCCACGACGAGGTCCCGGTCGCTCCAGCCGCCGGCGACCGACACGGCGCCGGGGACGGCGGGCAGCGGCGCGCTGGGGCCGGACACCTCGGCGAGCACCGGGACGGTGCTGCCGTCGGCCCGGCGCACCAGCAGCGCGAACCGGTCCTCCACCAGCCACGCCGCGTCCAGGACCTCCCCGGCGCCGGGGGCCAGGTCCGCGCCGGGTTCCCCCAGCCGCAGCGGCCGGCCCGCGCCGTCGCGCACGACGCCGTGGACGCGCACGTGCCAGCCGCCCGCGCCCGATCCGTCGTCACCGCGCACGACGACGAGCACCCGCGCCCCGTCGCGCGAGACGCGCAGCCCGGTGAGCGTCCCGCCGAACCCGCCGGCCGGCGGCTCGACGACCTCGGCGGGCGTGGCGGGCGCCCCGACGGGCACCACGAGCGGCTGACCGGTGGCGGTGGCCGCGGTCCACAACCAGCCGAAGCGGTCGACGGCCGGCGGCAGCAGCGGCCCGCGGCCGCTGACGGCCGGTTGCAGCGGTCCCCCGGCGGTCTGGACGCGCGCGACGCGGCCCTCGTCGGTGAGCACGGCGTACGTCGTGCCGTCGGGGGCCGCGGCGGGGTGGGCGGCCCCCTCGGTGCTGGCCAGCCCCGGGCCGGTGCCGGCGACCGGGCGCAGCGCCTGCCGGTCCCAGCGGGACAGCCCCTCCGGCCCGAGCACCACGAGCCGGGCGTCGGCGGGCACGGCCGAGCGGGGCAGGTCGGCGCCGCGGGAGCCGTCGCGGGTGAGTTCGGCCCCGTCGACGGACACGGTGACGTCGGACAGGCCGGGCAGGCCGGTGAGGCTGGCGCGCAGCTGGGCCAGCAGCGTGGAGCGCTGCGCCGGGTCGGCCTCCAGGGCCGTGTCGGACAGGTCCACCGTCGCCGTGCCGGCCGCCACCGGGACGGTGCCCACGCGCAGCGAGGTGCCGCGGGGGGCTCCGGAGACGACCCCGGGCGCCAGCCACGGCGACGGGCCCTCCAGCAGGGCCCGCACGATCCGGGTGGCGGTGGAGGAGTCGTAGCCGAACCAGCGGACGTCGGCGACCAGCTGCGGCGACGGCCCGGCCGTGACGAAGTACACCGGGAAGGACCGCACGGTGCGGGAGGCGTCCAGGCTCGTCAGGACGATCCCGTCCCCGGGGTCGGCCAGCCGCCACTGCCCGTCCTCCCGGACCAGCCGCACCTGCCGGGTCGTGGGGGGCCCCGGCGCCCGCTCCACGTAGTGCCCGGCGGCGTCGATGACGGCCGTGGTGGTGCTGGTCAGGGACACCACGGCCTGCGCGTCGTCCCCGGAGCCGTCGAGGGAGACCAGGGCCAGGTCGGGCGCGCCGGTGACGATGGTCGTGGAGGCGTCCGCCCGCCAGGTCTGCGCGGCCGCGGCGGTGAGGAACTCCCGCGCGACGCCGTGGTCGTCGTCGGAGGACGCCGCGGCCAGCAGGAAACCGCGGACCACGTCGACCGGCCCGGCGCCGCGGACCGGCCCGTCGGCGATGACCTGCAGCAGCCCCACCCGGGGGTCGGCCTCGACGCGGGACCCGGCGACGACGTCACCGGAGCGGGGGATGCCGCCGCACCCGGCCACCGCCAGGGCCAGGGCCAGGACGGGCACCGCCGCCCGGCCGGTCCTCACGCCGGGTCCCGGCGCGGGCCCGGGGGCAGCGCGGCGACCGGTTCGCGCCAGCCCACCGGGACCACCGGCAGCGGGGAGCTGCGCAGGGACCGGCCCGCGGTGCGGGGCACCGTCAGGACGAAGTGGCACCCCTGGCCCGGGTGGCCCCACACCTCCAGCCACCCCCCGTGCAGCCGGGTGTCCTCCAGGGCGATGGCCAGCCCGAGGCCGCTGCCGCCGGTGGTCCGCGCGCGGGCCGGGTCGGCCCGCCAGAACCGGTCGAACACCCGGGGCAGCTGGCTCGCCTGGAGCCCGACGCCGTGGTCGCGGACGCCGACGGCGACGGCGTGCTCGTCGCAGACCACGGTGATCTCGATGGGGCGGGCCTCGCCGTGCTCGATCGCGTTGCCGACGAGGTTGCGCAGGACCCGCTCGATGCGGCGCGCGTCGACCTCGGCCGTGCACGGGCCGGACGGCTCGGACACCAGGACCTGCGAACCGCGGCGGTCGGCCAGGGTCGAGGTGAACTCCACGACCCGGTGCACCAGGGCCCGCACGTCCTGCGGGTCCGGTTCCAGCGCGGCGGCCCCGGCGTCGAAGCGGGAGATCTCCAGCAGGTCCGACAGCAGCGTGTCGAACCGCTCCAGCTGGGTCAGCAGCAGTTCGGC
Organism: Kineococcus lubricus; assembly: GCF_050871965.1. Lineage (NCBI taxonomy): Bacteria > Bacillati > Actinomycetota > Actinomycetes > Kineosporiales > Kineosporiaceae > Kineococcus > Kineococcus lubricus. The sequence goes on along the minus strand of NZ_JBJLSK010000038.1, from coordinate 18,906 downwards.
CGACCGCGCCGAGGCCGGGTCGAAACCCTCCCGGGCGTCGTGCAGGACCTCCCCGGCCATCCGGATCGTGGTCAGCGGGGTCCGCAGCTCGTGGCTGACGTCGGAGACGAACCGGCGCTGGACGCGGGACAGCTCCTCCAGCTGCTCGATGTGCTGCTGCATCCCGGCGGCCATCTCGTTGAACGCGCGGGCCAGCCGGGCCAGGTCGTCGCTGCCGCGCACCCGCATGCGCTCGTCGAGGTGCCCGCCGGTGAGCCGCTCGGCCGTCCCGGCGGCCTCCCGGACCGGTTCGACGACCATGCGGGCCACCACCCACGCCACCGCCCCCACGAGCAGCACCAGCGCGATGCCGCCGCCGACGAAGGTGGTGCGCACCAGCGACACCGTCTGCTCCTCGCTGGCCAGGGAGTAGACGAAGTACAGCTCGTACTCCCCGGCCCGCGGCAGCGTTACCGTGGAGCCCACGACGAGGGAGGGGGCGCCGGAGGCGTCGGGCAGGTCGACGATCTGCAGCTGCTGCACGTCGGAGGACACCACGGCGCGGCGCAGCGCCATCGGGATGTCGGCGGCCTGCAGGCCCTCGGAGGCGACGTCGCGCACGACGACCTGGCCGCTGGCGGCGGTGTCCGGCGCCCCGGCCGCGCGCAGCAGGACGACCCCGCGCACGCGGTCGGGCCCGGCGCCCTCGAGGGAGGACACGACGTCCCCGGCGAGCTGGTCGACCTCGGCGGAGCTGGTGGTCGTGGCGGCGTCGAACTGCTGCTGGGCGGTCTGGGCGCTGCGCGCGGCGTCGGCCAGCGCCACCTCCTGCCGCTCGGCGACGAGGCCGTCGGCGATCCCGTCGAGCAGGAACGAGCCGACCCCCACGACGACGGCCAGCCCGAGCATGGTGGTGAGGACGACGACGCGCAGCTGCAGGGAGTCGCGCCAGCGGGCGAGGACCCGGCGCATCGTCAGAGCGGCCCGGCGCGGTACCCCACCCCGCGGACCGTGACGACGATCTCGGGGTGCTCGGGGTCGCGCTCGATCTTCGAGCGCAACCGCTGGACGTGGACGTTGACCAGGCGGGTGTCGGCGGCGTGGCGGTACCCCCACACCTGCTCCAGCAGGAGCTCGCGGGTGAACGCCTGCCAGGGCTTGCGGGCCAGGGTGACCAGCAGCTCGAACTCCAGCGGCGTCAGCGGCAGCGACCGGCCGTCGCGGCGGACGGAGTGCCCGGCGACGTCGATCGTCAGGTCGCCGATGCGCAGCGTCTCCGGCGGGCGGTCCCCGGCGGTGCGCAGCCGGGCCCGGACGCGGGCGACGAGCTCCTTGGGCTTGAAGGGCTTGACGACGTAGTCGTCGGCGCCGGCCTCCAGGCCCAGGACGACGTCGACGGTGTCGCTCTTGGCGGTCAGCATGACGATGGGCACGCCGGACTCGGCGCGGATCTGCCGGCAGACCTCCATGCCGTCGGTGCCGGGCAGCATCAGGTCCAGCAGCACCACGTCCGGGCGGGTGGCCCGGAACGCGCCCAGCGCCTCGTCCCCGTCGGCGCAGAAGCGGGTCTCCAGACCCTCCCCCTGCAGCACGATCCCCAGCATCTCGGCGAGCGCGGTGTCGTCGTCCACCACGAGGACGCGTCCCCTCATGGGGCCATCCTGCCCCGTGGGACCGGGTCCGTGGTCACCACCACGCCGCGCGGACGCCCCTCTGGCACGATGTGGCGGCATGGGGACCGATCAGTGGCAGCGGCCGGACGAGGGTCCGGGCGAGGGCCCGGACGGCTGGGACGCGCCCCGGCAGGCCCCGCTCACCGGGTGGGGTGAGGCCCCCGCCGGGCCGGTGGGCCACCCCGGCCCGCCGCAGCGGCCGGTGGCCCCGCGGCCCGGGATCGTGCCGCTGCGGCCCCTGGGGCTCGGGGAGATCTGGGACGGCGCGTTCCGCGCGTTCCGGCAGAACCCGAAGGTCATGGTGGGCCTGTCGGCGATCGTCGTCGTCATCACCTCCGTCGTGGGGCTCGTCGCCTCGTTCGTGACGACCCGCGACCTGATCGGCGTCATGAGCAGCTTCGAGGCCGGGGACGGCTCCCTGGACGAGCTGTTCTCCACGGTGCAGCGCTCGGTGCCGCTGCTGGTCCTGAGCTGGGTGCTGCAGCTGGTCGCGGTGCAGGCCCTCAACGGGATGCTCATCGTCAGCGTCAGCCGCGCCGTGATCGGCCGCACCGTCGGCTTCGGCGAGCTGTGGGCGCTGTGCCGGCCGCGGTTGCTGCGGCTCGTCGCGCTGTCGCTGCTGATCACGGTCGCCTCGGTGGCCGTCGGTGCGGTGACGCTGGCGCCGGGGATCGCGCTGGTCGCCCTCAGCGGGTCGGACCTCGTCACGGGCGTGGGGGTGGTGGCGCTGCTGCTGGGCGTCCTGGCCTGGGTCGTCGGGGGCGCCTTCCTGTGGGTGAAGTGGTCGCTGGCCACGCCCGCGATGCTCCTGGAGGGCCTGGGCGTGGGCGCGGCGCTGAAGCGGTCGTTCGCGCTGACCCGGCGCTCGTTCTGGCGGCTGCTGGGGATCCAGCTGCTCACCGCCGTCGTCGTGTACTTCGTGGTGGCGGCCGTCTCGTTCCCGTTCGGGGCCGTGGGCGGTCTGGTCTCGGCCGCGTTCGGCGACCCCACGAGCTCGGCGGCCCTGGCCGCGCAGCAGTCGATCGCGACGCTGGGCTCGATGATCGGCAGCATCGTCGCCTACCCGTTCCTGGCGTCGGTGACGGCGCTGCTGTACGTGGACCTGCGGATGCGCCGCGAGGGGCTGGACGTGGAACTGCACCGGGCCTCGACGCGGTGACGGCCCTCCCGCTGATCGTCCCGGTGGGCGTGCCCGTCCAGCCGGACCGGGGCACCGCCCGCGGCTGGCTGGCCGAGGAGCTGGCGGGCCCGGAGTACCGGCAGCAGCAGGGGTCCTGGCTGGCGCGGGCGTGGGACTGGCTGTGGGACCGGCTGGAGGGCGTGTCCGTCCCGGGCCTGGGGACGGGCTGGACGTCGGTCGTGGTCGTCGTCGTCCTGCTGCTGGCGCTGCTGGCGGTGGTCCACCTGGTGGCGGGCCCCTTGCGGCGCAGCGCCCGGCAGGCCCCGGCCGAGCCGGTGTTCGACGCCGCGCCCGAACCGTCCTCGGCGCACTTCGCCCGCGCCGACGCCGCCGCCGCGGCCGGGGACCACGGCCTGGCCGTCGCCGAGCGGTTCCGCGGCCTGGTGCGCGCGCTGGAGGAACGGGCGCTGCTGGACCCGCGGCCGGGCCGGACGGCCGCCGAGATCGCCGGCTCCGGCGCCCGCGCCCTGCCCGACGCCGCCGACGCCCTGCACCGGGCCGCGCGCACCTTCGACGACGTGCGCTACGGCGGCCGGCCCGCCGGCGCCGCCACCGACGAGGACCTGCGGGCCGTCGTGCGGCAGGTGGCCGCCGCCCGGCCCGCCGCCCCCGGCACCCCCCCGACGCCGGCCCCGGCCGTCGCGGAGCACGCCGGATGACGCTCGTGCGCCGCTACCGCGGGGTCCTGGCCGTCGTCGCGCTCGTGCTGGCCACCGCCGTGCTCGTGGCGGTGCTGACCCCCCGCAGCGACGAGGCCGAGTTCTCCCCCGAGTCCGTCGCCCCCGGCGGCGGGCGCGCGGTCGCGCGGGTGCTCGCCGACCGGGGTGTCGAGATCGCGCACGTGCGGTCCTGGTCGGCGGCCGTCGACGCCACCGGCGCGGGCTCCACCGTCCTGGTCACCCGGCCGGACCTGCTGTCGGACGGCCGGCTGCGCGAGCTCGCCGCCTCCGGGGCGGACCTGGTGCTGCTGCGGCCCGGCGCGGCGGCGCTGGAGGCGCTGACCGGCGACGTCGTCCCCGACGGGACCGCCCCCGCCGCCGTGCGCGACCCCGGCTGCGACGTCGCCGACGCGCGCGCCGCCGGAGCGGCGCGCGCCGGCAGCAGCGTCTACGCCGCCTCCGGCGACGCCACCGCCTGCTACGGCGGCTCCTGGGTCCGCGACGAGCTGCCCGGCGGCACCCTCACCGTCGTCGGCCAGTCGGGGCTGCTCACCAACCGGTGGGTCGCCCAGGACGGCAACGCCGCCCTGGCGCTGCGCACCCTCGGTGCGCACCGCGACCTCGTCTGGTACCTGCCGGACCCGCTGGACACCGACTCCCCGACCGTCCCGCTGACCGCGCTCCTGCCGCGCTGGACCGGCCCCGCCGGTGCCGTCGTCGCCCTGGCCGCCGCCCTGGCGCTGCTGTGGCGCGGGCGGCGGCTGGGCCGGCTCGTCGCCGAGCCGCTGCCCGTCGTCGTGCGCGCCGCCGAGACCGTCGAGGGGCACGGGCGGCTGTACGCCAGCGCCCGCGCCGCCGACCGGGCCGCGCACGCCCTGCGGGCCGCGACGCTGCGGCGGCTGCGCGCCGGGACGGGCCTGGACGCCGGTGCCGGGGTCTCCGACGTCGCCGACCAGGTCGCCTGGATCACCGGCCGCCCCGCGGCCTCGGTCCGCGAGCTCCTCGCCGGCGCACCGCCCCGCGACGACCCCGCCCTCGTGGCCCTCGCCCTGCAACTCGACGCCCTCGAACGGGACGTCCGCACCCCCTCACCCAGGAAGGTCGACCAACAGTGACCCAGAGCCCCTCGACCGAAGCCGTCGAGGACGCGCGGCAGGCCCTGCGCGCGGTCCGTCAGGAGGTCGCCAAGGCCGTCGTCGGCCAGGACGCGGCCGTCACCGGCCTCGTCATCGCCGTCCTGTGCCGCGGGCACGTCCTGCTCGAGGGCGTCCCGGGCGTGGCGAAGACGCTGCTGGTGCGCAGCCTGTCGGCCTCGCTGGCGCTGGACACCAAGCGCGTGCAGTTCACCCCCGACCTCATGCCCGGCGACGTGACGGGCTCGCTGGTCTACGACGCGCAGAGCGCCCGGTTCTCCTTCCGCGAGGGCCCCGTCTTCACGAACATCCTGCTGGCCGACGAGATCAACCGGACGCCGCCGAAGACGCAGGCCTCCCTGCTGGAGGCCATGGAGGAGAAGCAGGTCTCGGTGGAGGGCGAACCGCGCCGGCTGCCGGACCCGTTCATCGTGGCCGCCACCCAGAACCCCGTGGAGTACGAGGGCACCTACCCGCTGCCGGAGGCGCAGCTGGACCGGTTCCTGCTGAAGCTGACGCTGCCGCTGCCGCCGCGCGAGGACGAGGTGGAGGTGCTGGCCCGGCACGCCACCGGGTTCGACCCGCGCGACCTCGCCGCGGCCGGGGTGCGGGCCGTGGCGACCCCCGAGCAGCTCGCCATCGCCGCCGGCGCCGTCCGCCGCGTCCAGGTCTCCCGCGAGGTCATCGGCTACGTCGTCGACGTGTGCCGCGCCACCCGCGACTCCCCCTCCCTGGCCCTGGGCGTCTCCCCGCGCGGGGCGACGTCGCTGCTGGCCACCGCCCGCGCCTGGGCGTGGCTGTCGGGCCGCGACTACGTCTCCCCCGACGACGTGAAGTCCCTGGCCCGGCCCACCCTGCGCCACCGCGTGCAGCTGCGCCCGGAGGCCGAGCTCGACGGCGTGAGCGTCGACGCCGTCCTCGACTCGGTGCTCGGGTCCGTCCCGGTCCCCCGCTAGGACGACCCGGTGACCGTCACGGGACGTGCGGCCGCGCTGGCGCTGGCCGGGCTGGTCCTCGTCGTCGCCTGGCCGGGGTGGGCCGCGTTCTGGGTGTGGCTGGCCGTGTGCGTGCTGCTCGTCGCGCTCGACGTCGTGCTCGCCCCCTCGCCCCGCCGGCTGGCGCTCACGCGGCCGCCGCTGCCGGCGGTCCGGCTCGGGGAGCCGCGCACCGCCGAGCTGCTCGTGCAGAACACCGGGGACCGGCCGCTGCGGGGGCTGCTGCGCGACGCCTGGGTCCCCTCCGCCGGGGCCCGGCGGACCCGGCACCGGCTCGACGTGCCCCCCGGCGAGCGCCGCCGCTTCGAGGTCGTCCTGGTGCCCACCCGCCGCGGGGACCGGCTCGCCGACCGCGTCACCGTCCGCACCCGGGGCCCGCTGGGCCTGGCCGCGCGGCAGCGCTCGACGCCCGTCCCGGGCCGGTTGCGCGTCCTGCCGCCCTTCACCTCCCGCAAGCACCTGCCGTCGCGGCTGGCGCGGCTGCGCGAGCTCGACGGCCGCAGCGCCGTGCAGCACCGCGGCCAGGGCACCGAGTTCGACTCGCTGCGCGACTACGTCGACGGCGACGACGTCCGCTCCATCGACTGGCGGGCCAGCGCCCGCCGGCAGGCCGTCGTGGTGCGGACCTGGCGGCCCGAGCGGGACCGGCGCGTCCTGCTGGTCCTGGACTGCTCGCGCACCTCCGCGGCCCGCCTCGACGGGCCCACCCCGACCGTCCGCCTCGACGCCCAGATCGAGGCCGCGCTGCTGACCGCCGCCCTCGCCTCGCGCGCCGGGGACCGCGTCGACCTGGTCGCGCACGACCGGCGGGTGCGGGCCCGGGTGCGCGGCGGGTCCCGCGGCGACCTGCTGCCCTCCCTGGTGGAGGCCCTCGCCCCGCTGGAGCCGTCCCTGGTGGAGGCCGACTGGGACGCGGTCGCCACCGAGGTCCGCACCACCACCCGGCAGCGCTCGCTGGTGGTCCTGCTCACCGCCCTGGACTCCTCGGTCCTGGACTCCGGGCTCCTCGGCGTCCTGGAGCAGCTCGCCACCCGGCACACCGTCGTCCTGGCCGCGGTCGACGACCCGGCGCTGGGCCGCCTGGCCCGGGACCGCTCCGACGCCGAGGCCGTCTACACCGCCGCCGCGGCCGAGACGGCGACCGCGACGCGGGACCGCACGGCGCGGCTGCTGTCCCGGCTGGGCGTGGAGGTCGTGCACGCCGGCCCCGACGGGCTCGCCCCGGCGCTCGCCGACCGCTACCTGGCGCTGAAGGCCGCCGGACGGCTCTGACGGCTCCGGCCGGTTCGCCGGGGACACGAAAGTCTGATGTGACGCGGGCCACCCGGCTGCTAGACCTGACTCCCGTGCTGTTCACCCTCCTGCGCGAGCACCTGCGCCCGCACCGCGGGCTGCTGGGGGCGGTCGTCGTCCTGCAGGTCCTGCAGACGGTCGCGTCCCTCTACCTGCCCCGCCTCAACGCCGACATCATCGACCGGGGCATCGCCACCGGCGACACCGGCTACATCTGGCGCACCGGCGCCCTGATGCTCGCCACCACGCTCGTGCAGGTGGTCGCCACCATCGCGGCCGTCTGGTGCGGGGCCCGCGTCGCGATGGCCCTGGGCCGCGACGTCCGCGGCGCGGTCTTCGACCACGTGCTGGGTCTCTCCGGCGCCGAGGTGGGCCGCTTCGGCACCCCCTCGCTCATCACCCGCGGGACCAACGACGTCCAGCAGGTGCAGATGCTCGTCCTGATGACCTGCACGATGATCGTCTCGGCGCCCATCCTGTGCGTCGGCGGCATCGTCATGGCGCTGCGCGAGGACGTCTGGCTCAGCTGGCTCGTCGTGGTCGCCGTCCCCGTCCTGGTCGCCGTGATGGCGCTGGTCATGGTCCGGCTCGGGCCGCTGTTCGGGCAGCTGCAGGAACGCCTCGACGTGGTGAACCGGGTGCTGCGCGAGCAGCTGACCGGGTTGCGGGTCGTGCGCGGTTTCGTCCGCGAGGACGCCGAGCGCGCCCGCTTCGCCCGGGCCAACACCGAGCTGACCGACGTGGCGATCCGCACCGGGCGGCTGTTCGCCGTCGTCTTCCCGTTCGTCACGCTCGTCATGAACCTCGCGAGCGCGGCCGTCGTGTGGTTCGGCGCGGGCCGCATCGAGAGCGGGCAGCTGCAGGTCGGTTCCCTCGTCGCGTTCCTGACCTACCTGGTGCAGATCCTCATGGGCGTCATGATGACGACGTTCCTCGCGGTGATGGGCCCGCGCGCGGCGGTCTCGGCCGGCCGCATCGAGGAGGTCCTGCGGACCCCGGCCAGCGTGCACGAGCCGAAGGCGCCGGTCGCGCCGACGGGTGCGGGGTCGCTGGAGTTCCGGGACGTGTCGTTCCGCTACCCCGGCGCGGACCGGCCCGTGCTGGACGCGGTCACGTTCTCCGTCGCCCCCGGCCGCACGACGGCGATCATCGGCTCGACGGGTTCGGGCAAGACCACCGTCGTGAACCTCGCCACCCGGCTCGCCGACGTCACCTCCGGCGCCGTCCTGCTCGACGGGGTGGACCTGCGCTCGGTCGCGGAGGACGAGCTGCGCCGCCGCGTCGGGCTCGTCCCGCAGCGCCCGTACCTGTTCTCCGGGACGATCGCCACGAACCTGCGGTTCGGCCGGCCCGAGGCCACCGACGAGGAGCTGTGGGCCGCGCTGCGCACCGCGCAGGCCGCCGACTTCGTCGCCGCGAAACCCGAGGGGCTCGACGCCCCGATCTCCCAGGGCGGGACGAACGTCTCCGGCGGTCAGCGGCAGCGGCTGGCCATCGCGCGGCTGCTCGTGCAGGACCCCGGCGTCCTCGTCTTCGACGACGCGTTCTCCGCCCTCGACACCGCCACCGACGCCCGGCTGCGGGCGGCGCTGGCCCACGACCGGCCCGGCGCGGCGGTCCTCGTGGTGGCGCAACGGGTCTCGACCATCGTCGACGCCGACGAGATCGTCGTCGTGGAGGGCGGGCGGGTCGTCGGCCGCGGCCGGCACGACGACCTGCTGCGGACGTGCCCCACCTACGAGGAGATCGTCTCCAGCCAGGTGGAGGTGGCCGCCTGATGGCCATGCACGGCATGCCCTCGCAGACCTCGGTGAGCTTCGGCCCCTCCGCCCGGCGCCTGCTGTCCCGGATGGGCCCGGACGCGGCGCGGCTGGCCCTCGTGTTCGTGCTGGCGGTCGCCAGCGTCGTCCTGACCGTGTGGGTCCCCAAGCTGCTGGGCGAGGCCACCGACTTCGTCGTCGACGCCGCGTTCGGCGACCGGCCGCTGGACCGCGCGGGGCTGACCCGGACGATCCTGCTGGTCGTCGGGGTGTGCGTGCTGTCCGCGCTCGGGTCGTTCCTGCAGGGCCTGCTGCTGAACCGGATCGTGCAGCGCACCGTGTTCCGGCTGCGCGCCGACGTCGAGGACAAGCTGCACCGGCTGCCGCTGTCGCACGTCGACTCCACCCCCCGCGGGGAACTGCTGTCCCGCGTCACGAACGACATCGACAACATCTCCCAGAGCCTGCAGCAGACCGTGTCGCAGGCCCTCGTCTCGGCCCTGACCGTCGTCGGGGTCGTCGTGATGATGTTCACGATCAACTGGCGGCTCGCGCTGCTCGCGCTGGTCTCGGTCCCGCTGACGCTCGTCGTCGTCGCGCTCATCGCCCGGCGCTCCCAGCCGCTGTTCGTCGCCCAGTGGCGCGAGACCGGCGCCCTGAACGCGCAGATCGAGGAGGCGTTCACCGGCCACGACGTCGTCACCGCGTTCGGCCGCCGCGAGGAGGTGCGCGCCCGGTTCGCGGCGAAGAACGCCGAGCTGTTCACCGCCGGCTCGGGGGCGCAGTTCCTCTCGGGCACGATCATGCCCTCGACGATGCTCATCGGGAACCTCGTGTACGTCGCGATCGCCGTGGTGGGCGCGACGATGGTCACCGGCGGGTCCATCACCATCGGCGGGGTGCAGGCGTTCGTGCAGTACTCCCGGCAGTTCACCCAGCCGCTGGCGCAGCTGGGGTCGATGGCGAACCTGCTGCAGTCCGGGGTCGCCTCGGCCGAGCGGGTGTTCGAGGTGCTGGACGCCCCGGAGGTGTCACCGGACCCGGCCGGCGGGCCGGGACCGTCCGGCCCGGGCCGCATCGAGTTCGAGCGCGTCTCCTTCCGGTACCAGCCCGACACCCCGCTCATCGAGGACCTGTCGTTCACCGCCGAACCGGGCCACACGGTCGCGATCGTGGGGCCCACCGGCGCCGGCAAGACGACGCTGGTGAACCTGCTGCTGCGGTACTACGAGGTCGACTCCGGCCGCATCCTGCTCGACGGGGTCGACACGGCCACGATGTCGCGGCGGGACCTGCGCTCGCGGGCGGCGATCGTGCTCCAGGACACCTGGCTGTTCGAGGGGACGATCGCGGAGAACATCGCGTACTCCCGGCCCGACGCCACCGGCGAGGAGGTCCGGGAGGCCGCGCGCGCCGCGTCGGTCGACACGGTGGTCGCGGCGCTGCCGGACGGTTTCCAGACGGTCGTGGACGACGACGCGGGCCGGCTCAGCGCCGGGGAGAAGCAGCTGGTGACGATCGCGCGGGCGTACCTGGCCCGGCCGCAGGTGCTGGTGCTGGACGAGGCGACGAGCTCGGTGGACACCCGCACCGAGCGCGCCGTGCAGCACGCGATGGCGCGGCTGCGGCGCGACCGCACCAGCCTGGTCATCGCGCACCGGCTGTCCACGATCCGCGACGCCGACCTCATCCTGGTGATGGAGTCGGGCCGGGTCGTGGAGCAGGGCCGGCACGAGGACCTGGTCGCCGCCGGCGGCGCCTACGCGCGGCTGCACGCGGCGCAGTTCGCCGGGGCCGCGGCGGAGGTGGAGTGAGCGCGGCCGCCCCCGGGGGAAACCCGCTGCACCGCACGGCGACGAGGGATTAGGCTCCCCTCACGTGGCCCAACCCCCTTCCCGTCCGGTGCTCGACGTCCTGCGCCGGCACCGTCGCGCGGTCGCCGTCGGCTGCGGGTCCTCGATGGTCCACCAGACCTGCGAGGCGCTCGTCCCGGTCGCGATCGGCCTCGTCGTCGACCGCGTCATCGGCACCGACGACGTCACGGCGATCCTCCTGTCCGTCCTGGGCGTCCTGCTGCTGTTCGCCGTCCTCACCAGCGCCGGGACGGCCGCGTTCGTCGTCATCGACCGCGCCGCGTTCGACGAGGCGCACTTCCTGCGGACGTCGGTCACCCGGGCGGTCCTGCGCGACCCCGCCGTCCTGCGCGACCGGCAGGTCGGGGACGCCCTGTCCGTCGCGACCTCCGACGCCCGGCACACCGCCGAGTCCCTCGGGCTGGTCAGCTTCCTGGCCTCGGGGTGCTTCGGGATGGTCGTCGCGGCGGTCGTGCTGCTGCGCATCGACGTCGTCCTCGGCCTCGGGCTGCTCGTGGCCGTCCCCGTGCTGGTCCTGGGCCTGCAGGCCCTGACCCCGCAGCTGGAGGCCCGCGTCCACGACCGCCAGCGCAGCGCGGGGCTGGCCGCCGCCGTCGCCGCCGACCTGCTCGCCGGGCTGCGCCCGCTGCGCGGGTTCGGGGGCGTCCCGGAGGCCGTCCGCCGCTACCACCTGGCCAGCGCCGTCTCGCGCCGCGCGGCCGTCGGCGCCGCCGGGGCCACCTCCGTCGTCGTCGGCGTCAGCACCCTGGCCACCGGCGCGGTCCTGGTCGCCACCGCCGGGGTCGCCGGCGCGTTCGTGGCCGGCGGCCGCCTCGACGTCGGGGAGTTCGTCACCGTCGTCGGGATGGCCAGCTTCCTGGCCGACCCGGTGCGCAACATCAGCCACTGCGTGCAGCAGCTCGCCGTGTCCCGGGCCAGCGCCCGCCGCGTCGCGACGCTGCTGGCCCCGCCGGCGCCCCGCGCCCCCGAGGCCGGGGTCGCCCTGCCCGCCCCGCTGGCCCTCACCCCGGGCGAGGTCCTGGGCGTCGTGGCGACCGACACCGCCACCGCCGACGCCGTGACCGCCGGCCTGCGCGCCGCCGGCGGGGCCCGCAGCACCCTCGTCGAACCGGCCGAGACGCACCTGCTCGGCGACACCCTCGGCCAGGCCCTGGACTCCGGGCCCGTCCCGGCCGGGCGCGGGGTCGCCCTGGCCGACGCCCTGACCGCCGCCGCCGCCCCCACCGACCTCGACGCCCCGCTGGCCGACGGCGGCACCAACTACTCCGGCGGGCAGCGCCAGCGCATCGGCCTGGCGCGCGCCCTGGCCGCCGACCGCGAGGTGCTCGTGCTGCGCGACCCCACGACGGCGCTGGACGCCGTCACCGAGGACCGCGTCGCGGCCGGCGTCCGCGCCCTGCGCGCCGGGACCGGCACGACGGTGCTCGTCACGTCCTCGCCGCTGCTGCTGTCGCGCTGCGACCGGGTGGTGCTGCTGACCGGCGACGGCCGGCACGCCAGCGGCACCCACGCCGAGCTGCTGGACCACCCCGACCTCGGGGCCGAGTACGCGGCGGCGGTGGCCCGGTGAGCACCCCCACCCCCACCTCCGCCCCCGTCCCCACCCCGGCCGGTGCCCTGCCCGTCGCCCCCGGCCGGCGCAGCGCCGTCGTCCTGTGGCGCACCGCCGCCGCCCACCCCGGCGAACTGGCCCGGGCCGTCGCGACGACGGTCCTGTCCAGCGCCGGGACCGTCCTGCTGCCCCTGCTGCTGGGCCGGGCCGTCGACGTCGTCCGCGCCCGCGAGTCCCTCACCCCGCTGCTGGTGCAGCTGTCCGTCGTGGCGGTCCTCACCGCCGTCACGACCGCCCTGGCCCGCCGTGACGCCGAACGGCTCGGCGCCTCCGTCGCCGCCGACCTGCGCGAACGGGTCGTCGACCGCTCGCTGCGGATGAACCCGCGGGTCCTGGAACGGGCCGGGGCCGGGGACGTCGCCTCCCGCGTCACCGAGGACGTGGAGCTGTTCACCTCCTCGGTGCAGCTCGCCGCGAACGTCCTCACCTCCGCCGTCACCGTCGTGCTGTCCGCCGCGGGGTTCCTCGCGCTGGACTGGCGGCTCGCGCTGGCGTTCTGCGTCGTGTTCCCCGTCTACGCGGCCAGCCTGCGCTGGTACCTGCCGAAGGCCGGGCCGCTGTACGCCACCGAGCGGGCCGTCGCCGCGCAGCGCTCGCAGGTGTTCCTGCAGTCCCTGCACGGGGCCTCGACCGTGCACGCCTACGGCATGGCCGACCTGCAGGGCGACCGCGTCGAGACGGCCTCGGCCCGCACCGTGCGGGCCTCGCGCAACGCGCTGGGCACCTTCGCGCGGTTCTCGATGTCCATGAACGGCGCCGAGGCCGTCGGGCTGTCGGCCCTGCTGTTCACCGGCTTCTGGCTGGCCCGCGCCGACCTCGTGACCGTCGGGGCCGTCACCGCCGCCGCGCTGCTGTTCCACCGGCTGTTCGGGCCGCTGGGGATGCTGCTGCTGTCCTTCGACGAGGTCTCCCGGGCCGCGGCCGCGCTGAACCGCCTCGTCGGGGTCGTCGACCTGCCCGCGGACCCGCCCGCCGACCCCGCCGTCCTGGCCCGCGCGCCCCGGCGCGGCGTCGGGATCGTCGTGCGCGGCCTCACCCACTCCTACTCCGACGCCCCCGGCGGGCCGCTGGTCCTGCGCGGCATCGACGTGGACGTCCCGGCGGGCACCTCGCTGGCCGTGGTCGGGGAGAGCGGGGCCGGCAAGACGACGCTGGCCGCCGTGGTGGGCGGGGTGTTCCCGGCCACCGGCGGCACCGTGGAACTGACCGGTGAGCTCACCGGTGAGCACGGGGTCGTCGCGCTGGCCGACCTGGACGCCGAGGCGGTCCGCGAGCGCATCGGGGTCATCGCCCAGGAGTCGCACGTGTTCACCGGCACGCTGCGCGAGGACCTCACCCTGGCCCGCCCCGACGCCACCGACGAGCAGGTGCACCACGCGCTGCGCGTCGTGGGCGCCGACGACTGGGTGAGCGCGCTGCCCGAGGGCCTGGGCACCCGGGTCGGTCCCGGGGAGCTGCCGCTGTCGCAGGCCCGCGCCCAGCAGCTCGCGCTGGCGCGGCTGGTCCTGCGCGACCCGCCCGTGGTCGTGCTCGACGAGGCCACCGCCGAGGCCGGCAGCGCCGGGGCCCGCGACCTGGAGCAGGCCGCCGTCGCCGTCGTGCGGGGCCGGACCGCGCTGGTGGTGGCGCACCGGCTGAGCCAGGCCGCCGTCTGCGACCGGATCGCGGTCATGGCCGACGGGCTGATCGCCGAGATCGGCACCCACGAGGAGCTGCTCGCCCTCGGCGGGCGGTACGCCCGGTTGTGGGAGGCGTGGTCGCGGCCGGCGCACGCGCCGGAGCGGGTGGCGGACGCGTAGGGCGGTGACGGGTGGTCGCGCGGGCGCCGACCCAGCACTCTCTTACGCAGAGTGGCAAGGTAGCTACCGTGTGTGAACAGACACCGGCGGTGGAGACGACGCTGCCCCTCGATCCGCGTGCCGCCGGCGAAGCCCGCCGCTTCCTGCGGGCCGCCATCTGCCGGGCGCACGCCGCCTCGGTGCTCGACAGCGCGGAACTGCTCGTCTCGGAACTGGTCGGCAACGGGGTGCGCCACGCGGCCCCGCCGATCACCCTGCGGGTGGCCTGCGACGGCAGCAGCGGCCTGCAGGTCCACGTCAGCGACGGCGAGCCGAACGCGCCGAGCCCCCGTCGAGCCGACGCCGGCGCCGAGGACGGGCGGGGCATGAGGCTCGTCGACTACATCAGCGACGCCTGGGGGGTGCAGCCGCACCCGGAGGGCAAGACCGTCTGGTTCACCCTGACCGCCTGACCCCGGCGGCGGCGCCGGTGTCGCCGGACCACCGCCGCCCTGACACCCTGGCGCGGTGCCCCCCGGACCCCACCGCCCCCGCGCCCGGCCGTGGCTGCCGCCGGGGATCGGCGGGGCGCGGGCCGGGATCGCCCTGGACCCCGCGCACGCCGACCGGCCGACCCCGTGGAACGCACCGTGAACCTCGCCGACGCCCTCGCCGACGCCCTCGCCGACGCCCTCGCCGACGGGGTGCGCCGGGGGCTGTTCGGCGGCGCCACCGCGGCGTTCTCCGGACCGGACGGCCGGGTGCACCGCGCCGCGGCCGGGACCGTGACCCCCGGCGACCCCGCGCCCGTCACCCCCGGCACCCGCGCGGACCTGGGCCCGCTGACGCGGCTGTGCACGGCGGTGGTCGCGCACGAGCTCGCGCAGGTCGGCGCGATCGACCTGGACCGGCCCACCGGGCGCGGCTTCACCCCGCGCCAGCTCCTGACCCACACCTCCGGCCTGCCCGCCGGCAGCGACGCGTGGCGGCGCGACGACCTGCGGCCGGCGCAGAAGCTGCAGCGCGTCCTGGACTCCCCGCTGCTGTCGGCCCCCGGGGAGGTGGTCCGCGACTCCGACGTGGGGTACGTCGTGCTGGGCGACCTCCTGGAGGACGCCACGGGGCAGGGGCTGGACTCCCTCGTCGAGGAGTTCGTGACGCTCCCGCTGGGCCTGGACGGCCCGCGGTTCGGGCCGGTGCCCGGCCCCGTCCTGGGAACCGGCGTCGTCGGCGACGAGCTGGCCCGGTCGCTGCGGCGCCCGGCCGGCCACGCGGGGCTGTTCGGGACGGCCGAGGAGGTCCACGCGCTGGGCCGGGCGCTGCCGGCGGGGACGCTGGAGGCCGGGGACGGGTGGCGCACCGGCGGGGCGGCGCTGGTCCTGGACCCCGCCGCGGGCACCTGCCTGGCCCTGCTGACCGACCGGCCGGCCGCCGACCTGGCCGCGTTCGGGAAGTCGCTGGCCCGCGGCCCGGCGGGACCGACATGATCGCGGGGTGGACGACGAGACGCGTGAACTGGCCCGGGCGGTCCGACGGTTCCTCGACGACGTGGTGCAGTCCCGGCTCGGTGACGCCGAGGACACCGGCCCGCCGCTGAGCGAGGTCGTCGACGCGCACCTGGGGACGGCCTCGAAGGGTCTGCCGGTGGTGCGCGAGGAGGTCCCCGACCACCAGTTCGTCGACCTCGACATCGCGCTGGAACTGCTGTCCGAGCGCGGCGGCGGCGGGGACGTGGTGGGCGTGGGCGGGGGCGAGCAGCGCAACCACCACGGGTTCGCCGACCTGCTGTCCAACCCGTGGGCCCGGTTCGGCGTGGGGGCGGTGGACCGGGTGAACCTGCCGACCGGTCCGGCCTCGACCCGGCGCGCGGTCGGTTTCGGGGTCCGGCTGCTGCGGTTCGCGGGCACCCCGCTGGCGGTGCTGCAGCGGGCCGCGCAGCGGCAGTTCGGCCTGCCCGGGACGATCGAGGTGGTGTGCCCCGACGAGGAGGTCGTGGCGTCGTTCCTCGCCGAGGTCCGCCGGGCGGTGGTGGAGCACAGCGTGCTGCGCGGGCAGGTCCTGTCGTTCTCGGGGTCGCCCTACGAACCGCACAACGCGGGGATCACGTTCCTGCCCCGGCCCCGGGTGGAGGCCTCCGACGTCGTGCTGCCGCCCGGTGCGCTGGAACGCATCGCGCGGCACGTCGTGGACGTCGGGACGCACGCGCGCCGGCTCACCGCCGCCGGGCAGCACCTCAAGCGCGGGGTGCTGCTGTACGGCCCGCCCGGCACGGGCAAGACCCTCACGGTCCGCCACCTGGTGTCCCGGGCCGAGGGGACCACGGTGGTGCTGCTCGCCGGTCAGGCCCTGGCCCACGTCACGACGGCCGCGCACCTGGCCCGCGCGATGCAGCCGGCGATCGTCGTCCTCGAGGACTGCGACCTCGTCGCGGAGGACCGCGGCTCCGACCCCGGGGAGCGGCCGCTGCTGTTCCAGCTCCTGGACGCGATGGACGGTCTGGACGGGGACGCCGACGTGGCGTTCCTGCTGACGACGAACCGGGCGGACCTGCTGGAACGGGCGCTGGCGCAGCGGCCGGGGCGGGTCGACCTCGCCGTGCACGTGCCGCTGCCGGACCGGGCGGCGCGGCTGGCCCTGTTCCGGCTGTACGCCCGGGGACTGCCGGTGAGCGAGCAGGTGCTGGCCGAGGCGGCCGACCGCGCCGAGGGCGTGACGGCGAGCTTCGCGCGCGAACTGCTGCGCCGCGCCGTCCTCGTGGGCGCCGAGGCGGGGCACGACGTGCGCGACGACGACGTGCGCACGGCGCTGGACGAACTGCTGTCCGACGCCGAGGAGCTGACCCGCAGCCTGCTGGGTTCTCAGCCCGCCGTGGGCACCGAGTCCCCCGCGTAGCGCTCCTCGAGGTCCCCCGTCTCGCCGGCGCGCGCGGCGGGGCGGCCCAGCAGCAGGCAGTAGCTCCAGAAGACGACCCCGGCGAGGACCCCGATGCCGACCCGGGCCCACGTCGGCAGGCCCGAGGGGGTGACGAAACCCTCGATGACGCCGGAGACGAACAGCACGAACACGAGCCCGAGGGCGACGCCCATCATGGCCCGCCCCTCGGTCGCCAGGGCCACCGACCGGCTGCGGGCGCCGGGCGAGACCCACGACCAGAACAGCTTCAGGCCCGCCCCGGCGGCCACGAACACGGCGGTGAGCTCGAGGATGCCGTGCGGGGCGATGAGGCCGAAGAACAGCTCGCCGCGGCCGTGCTCGATGAGCAGACCGCCCTGCAGGCCGACGTTGAGGCCGTTGACGGCGAGCGCGACGACGACGGGGACCCCGGCGATGCCCAGGGCCACGCAGGTGGCCGCGACCCAGGCGTTGTTCGTCCAGACCCGCCCGGCGAAGGCGGCGTTGCCGTACTCGGAGTAGTAGCCCTCGAAGTCGGAGTACACGAGCTGGCGGATCTGCTCGTCGGAGCCGAACAGGCTGGCCTGGGCGGCGGGGTTCCCCGCGATCCACACCCCGGCGACGACGGCGAGGACGGTGGTGAACGCGAAGGTGCCGGTCGTCCACCACCGCAGCCGCCACAGGGCGGCGGGCAGGCCGCGGGTGGCGTAGTGGACCAGCTGCCGCCACGCGGTGTACCGGGACCCGGTGAGCCGGGCGCGGGCCTTGACCAGCAGCGTGGACAGCTCGTCGAGGAGCACCGGTTCGGACTGGGCCGAGCGCAGCGCCGACAGGTGGGTGGCGGTGCGCTGGTAGAGGACGACGAGCTCGTCGGCCTCGTCGCCGTCCAGGGTGCGCCGGGAGACCAGGCGGCGCAGCCGCGTCCACTCGTGCTCGTGCACGGCCCGGAAGGCGTCGACGTCCACCTCCCGAGGGTATCGGCGGGGGTATCTTCCGGGGGTGCACAGGGTGGCGGTCCTCGTCCTGGACGGGGCGAAACCCCTGGACGTGGGGATCCCGGCGCAGGTGTTCTCGAACCGCCCGTCGATGCCGTACGACCTGCGGGTGTGCGGGGCCGCACCGGGGCTGGTGCGCGGCGGGGAGGGGTTGTCGTACCACGTCGACTCCGGGCTGGAGACGTTCGCGTGGGCGCAGACGATCTTCATCCCCGGGTACCGGGAACCGGCCGCGACCGAGCCGCCGGCCGCCGTCGTGGACGCGTTGCGGGCCGCGCACCGGCGCGGGTCCCGGCTGGCGGCCATCTCGACGGGGGCGTTCGCGCTGGCCGCGACGGGGTTGCTGGACGGGGAGCGCGCGACGACGCACTGGCACTACACCCGCGACCTGGCGCGGCGGCACCCGCGGGTGCGGGTCGACGAGAACGTCCTGTTCGTCGACTCCGGTCAGGTGCTGACGTCGGCGGGTGCGGCGTCGGGGATCGACCTGTGCCTGCACCTGGTGCGCCGCGACCACGGGGTGGGTGCGGCCAACCACGTCGCGCGGCGGCTGGTGGCCGCGCCGTACCGCAGCGGCGGGCAGGCGCAGTTCGTCCCGCGCAGCGTGCCCGAGGGCGTGGGCGAGGTGTTCGCCGGGACGCGGGAGTGGGCGCTGGCGCACCTGGCCGAGCCGCTGACCCTGTCGGCGCTGGCGCGGCACGCGCGGGTGTCGGCGCGCACGTTCTCGCGCCGGTTCGTGGAGAACACCGGGTACACCCCGATGCAGTGGGTGCTGCGGGCGCGGGTCGACGCGGCCCGCGAGCTGCTGGAGCGCTCGGACCTGGGCGTGGAGCAGATCGCCGGCCGGGTGGGGCTGGGGACGGGGGCGAACCTGCGGACCCACTTCCAGCGGGTCCTGGGGACGTCGCCGACGGAGTACCGGCACACGTTCTCGGCCTGACCCGGCCCCCCTCCCCCACGGGGGGGGGGGGGGGGGGGGGGGGGGGGGGGGGGGGGGGGGGGGGGGGGGGGGGGGGGGGGGGGGGGGGGGGGGGGGGGGGGGGGGGGGGGGGGGGGGGGGGGGGGGGGGCGGGGGGGGGGGGG
>NZ_JBJLSK010000037.1:0-36150 GCF_050871965.1 Kineococcus lubricus | reverse complement strand
GCGGGCACGGTGTGCCCGCCCGTGGCCGCGGCGCCGCGCGGGAACCGGTGGCGGCGCTGCACGCGCACCGGCCTCGTCGTCCGGGAAGACCCCTCTCGCGCCCCCGGTGCTGAGGTCGCAGCACGGGCAGTTCGCTGCGAGAGCGACCCGAGGGACGTGCGCCGACGCGCCGGCCGACCTCTCCAGACCGGACGTCGTCTCCGTCGCCGGTCGTCGGTCTCGCTCTGGGAACGTTGACAGACGCAGAGGGGCGGGGGTAGTCCTAGACGTGTCACCGGCCGAGGAGGGCCGGCGTGCAGCACGATGACGTCCTGCTCTCGGAGGCTCCGTGTCCACCACCGCCGGCTCCACGACCGGTCCGCTGCTCGACGCCGCGGACGAGGGACCGACGCTCCGGCGGCACCGCCGGGCGCGGCTGAGCGACCGCGACCGCCGCCGCCTGTGGACGGGCCTGGCGTTCATCTCGCCGTGGGCCGTCGGGGTCTGCGTGTTCGTCGTCTACCCGATCGTCTACTCCTTCGTGATCAGCCTGACCCGGTACTCCGGCATGAACTCCCCCGAGTTCGTGGGGTTCACGAACTACCTCTCGGCGGCCATCGACCCGCTGGTCGGCACGTCGATCGCCAACACCGCGCTGTACGCCGTGGTGGCGGTGCCCTGCAGCCTGATCGTGGCCCTGGTCGTCGCGGTCGCCATGAACCAGGACCTGCGGGAGGTCCGCTGGTACCGCACCGCGCTCTACATCCCCTCGCTCGTCCCGACGTTCGCCCTCGGCTTCATCTTCATCGTCTTCGTGAACCCGCAGTTCGGTGTCGTGAACCAGGCGCTGCGCCTGTTCGGCGCCGAGGACGTCAACCTGCTCGGCGACCCGCAGACCATCAAGTTCGTCATCGTCGCGATGGCCCAGCTCGCCGCCGGGAACGCCGCCCTCATCTTCCTCGCGGGGCTGCGAGCCGTCCCGCCGTCGCTGTACGAGGCTGCCCGCGTCGACGGAGCCGGGCCGGTGCGGCAGTTCGTCTCCCTGACGCTGCCCCTGATCTCCCCGGTGATCCTCTTCAACCTCATCACCGGGATCTCCAGCGCCCTGCAGATCTTCACCGAGGGCTACGTCGTGTCCAGCGGGGTCTCCGACGCCGTCGGGGGCCCGGACAACGGGACGTTGTTCTACATGCTGTACGTCTACCGCAACGCCTTCAGCTACGCCTCCCTCGGGTACGCCTCGGCGCTGGCCTTCCTGCTGTTCGTCGTCGGCGTGACCCTGTCGGCGTTCGTGTACGTCCTGTCGAAGCGCTTCGTCAACTACGACCTCGACGCCGGCTGACCCGACCACCCACGAGAGCTCAGGAGACGTCGACGTGGCCGTGAGCCTGTCCCCACGCACCGCCCACCCGACCACCCCGCGACGCCGGGCGGACGGCAGCACGAAGAAGTGGTACTCCAGCGTCATCGCCCGGGTGGTGCTGGTGGTGATCTCGCTGGCCTTCCTGGCGCCCCTGTACTGGATGGTGGCCAGCGCGCTGAAGTCGGACGAGGAACTCGCCGCCTTCCCGCCCACGCTGTGGCCGCAGGAGCTGCACTGGGAGAACTTCTCCGCGGCCGTGCAGTCGATGCCGTTCTTCACGTTCTTCCGCAACACCGTCGTGGTCACGGTCCTGTCGGTCGTCTTCGCCGTGTTCTCGAACTTCGTCGTCGCCTACGGGTTCTCCTGCCTGCGGTGGCCGGGGCGCGACAAGGTGTTCTACGTCGTCATCGCGACGCTGTTCATCCCCTTCCCCATCACGCTCATCCCCATGTTCGACCTGTACGCCTCGCTGGGCTGGATCAACACCTGGGCGCCGCTGGTGGTGCCGTCCATGTTCGCCTCGGCGTTCTACGTCTTCCTCATCCGGCAGTTCCTGCTGCAGTTCCCCCGCGACGTGCTGGACGCCGCCTCGATCGACGGTGCCAGCGCCTGGCGCACCCTGTGGTTCGTCGTGTTCCCGCAGGCCAGGCCGGCGCTGGCCACCGTCGCCATCTTCGCGGCCGTCGGGTCCTGGAACGACTTCATGGGTCCTCTGCTGTACCTGCAGGACCAGGACGTGCAGACGCTGTCCATCGGGATCCAGGCCTACACCATGACGGCGTCGACCGAGGACTTCCAGTACAACCAGCTGATGGCCGTCTCGTTCCTGGTCATCGTGCCGCTCGTCGTCCTGTTCTTCGTCTTCCAGCGCTACTTCATCCGTGGCGCGACCGTCGGGAGCTTCAAGTGAGCCACACGCGTCGACAGGTCCTGGGCTGGGGTGCCGCGGCGGGGATCGCCGGGCTGGCCGGCTGCGGCTCGGGGGCCCGCGCCGGCGGCGACATCGCCTTCTGGGGAGCCGGCGGGGACGACCTGCCCGCCCAGACGGCCCTGCTGGACGCCTACACGGCGGCGAACCCCGGGGTCTCCATCACCGCCAGCCAGGTCCCGGCGGGGTCGCTGAACTACGGCGCGAGCATCATCACGGCCGTCCGGGGCGGGACCGCACCCGACGTGTGGCTGCTGGACCGCTTCACCACCGCCCAGTACGCTTCGCTCGGCCTCCTCGAACCGCTGGACCCGCTCATCGAGGAGTACACCGGGACCTCGGTGGAGGAGTTCAAGTCCGGCTGGATGAAGTTCGCGATCGACGAGGCCAGCTACGACGGCCAGTTGTACGCGCTGCCGACCGAGACCGACTGCCGGGCGCTGTTCTACAACAAGCAGGTGCTGCGCGACGCCGGGATCGACCCCGACGAGCTGGACCCCGCGAACGGCCCGGTCACCTTCGACCGCGTCCTGGAGATGGGGGACGCGGTCACGACCCGGGACGAGCGCGGCAACTACACCACGATGGGCTGGATCCCCTGGAGCGACGAGGGGTGGCCCATGACGTACTCCTTCGCCGGGGGCGCCTCGTACTTCGACGACGCGACCTGCACGGTGGACCTGCTGGACGAACCGATCCTGCACGCCTACCAGCTCCTGGAGCAGTGGCGCGACCGGCTGGACTTCGCCAAGACCGACCTGTTCCTGGCCACCTACCAGCCGGCCTCGGGCCCGCCGTCGGCGAACACGGTGCTCACCGGACGGCGCGCCTTCGTGACGGCCACGCCGTGGTGGCTGTCCAACTTCGACCGGTACGCGCCGGACCTGGACTGGGGGGTCACCCACCTGCCCGTCAACGCGGCCGGCGACCGGCCGTACACGTGGTCCGGGGGTTTCGCCGTCGCGACGCCCAAGGGGTCCTCGCGCTCGGAGGAGGTGTGGCGGTTCATGTCCCACTACGCCGGGACGACCGGTCAGCGCGAGCTCCTCGGCCCGCTCAAGCGCCTCGCCACCCGCAAGGACGTGCTGGCCGACCCCACCGCCTACGACCCGTCCCTGCAGTTCTTCGTCGACGAGCTCCAGTACTCCACGTCCCGCCCACCGCTGCCGGCCGGCCAGGTGCTGTGGGACGCGTCCGTGGAGGCCCGGGACGCGATCCTCTACAGCGGCGTCCCGGCGGCCGAGGCGTTGCAGCGGGCGCAGGACCGCGTCGAGCCGCAGATGAGCCCCTACTGCCCGTTCACGCTGCCCGAGGGGTTCGGGACGATCGAGGTCTGACGGGCGCGACGCGGGGAACGGGGCCGGGACGACCCGACCCCGTTCCTCTCGGGACGCCGGTCAGAAGCTGGACCGCGGCACCCCCTGTCCCGGGTCGATGCGCGCCGGGCCGCCCACCGAGGGCCGGACGTCGATGTCGAAGATCGCGGTCGGCAGGTAGACGGTAGAGCAGGAGTTCGGGATGTCCACGACACCGGACAGCCGCCCCTCGATGGGTGCGGCTCCGAGGATCATGTACGCCTGCTCGGGGGTCCAGCCGAACTTCGTCAGGTAGTCGATGGCGTGCAGGCAGGCGCGCTGGTACGACAGGTGGGAGTCCAGGTACCGCTGTTCGCCGTCCAGGGTGACCGACGTCCCGGAGAACGCCAGCCACTGGCTGTACTGCGGATCGGTGTTGCCGGGCATGAACACGGCGTTCTCGGTGACGCCGTACGTCTGCATCCCGCCGGGGATGACGTCGACGTGCAGGTCCATGAACCCGCCCATCTCGATGGCGCCGCAGAAGGTGATCTCCCCGTCCCCCTGGGAGAAGTGCAGGTCGCCCATGGACAGGTTCGCCCCGTCGACGAAGACGGGGTAGAACACCCGGCTGCCCCTGGTGAGGTTCTTGATGTCCTGGTTCCCGCCGTTCTCGCGCGGGGGAGCGGTGCGGGCCGCCTCGGCGGCGGCCTCCTCGAAGGCGTCCCCGGCCAGGCTCCCCAGCAGGGCGTCCTGCGGCAGCGGGGGCAGCGCCAGCGGCGGGACCCGCTCGGGGTCGGTCGCGATGAGCGCGCCCTCGCGCTGGTTCCAGCGAGCCAGCAGGTCGTGCGAGGGGGCGGTGCCCATGAGGCCGGGGTGCACGATCCCGGTGAACGAGACGCCCGGGACGTGGCGCGACGTCGCGGTCTGGCCCCGGAAGTCCCAGATCACCTTGTAGGCGTCGGGGAACTGCTCGGTGAGGAAACCGCCGCCGTTCTGCGTGGCGAAGATGCCGGTGTAGCCCCAGCCCTGCCCGGCCAGCGGCCCGGAGTCCTCACCGGGGATGGGGCCGACGTCGAGGATGTCCACCACCAGCAGGTCCCCGGGTTTCGCTCCCTCCACGGCGATGGGGCCGGACAGGACGTGCACGGTGGACAGCGGCGCGTCGCGGATGTCGTCGGCGGAGTCGTCGTTCCGGATGGCGCCGTCGAACCACTCCCGGCAGTGCACCCGGAACGAGGTGTCCGGCTTCACGGTGACCTGGGCGGGGATGTCGGGGTGCCAGCGGTTGTGCCCGACCCGTTCCTGGTCGGCGAAGCGCTTGGTCGAGTCCAGCGGGAAGACGAGTTCAGGCATGACGTCGCTCCTTCGGGGGGACGGGCGGGTGGGTGCTGCCGGGCGGGTCGCCCGGGGACGGGCCGCCGGGGGCCGTCGGGGGCACGGGCCGGCGGGTCAGCGGGTAGGTGCCCGCGAAGGCGACCACGGCCACGACGGCCAGGACGACGGCCGCCGTGGTGGTGTGCTCGGCCCAGGTCCCGGTGAGCAGCATGAACGCCGGGACGGCGCCGGTCGTGATCCCCTGGACCGCCGCGACCGCGCCGGTCCAGCGCGCCAGCGCGGTCCGGCCGCGGGCGAGCAGCAGGAAGAACAGGAACCACAGGAACGCCCACATCAGCCAGATGACCCCGAAGGCGGGGTCGTCGAAGCGGGTGAAGTTCAGGCCGGAGTAGACCAGGGCGCAGGCCGCGACGAACGCGGAGAACCAGCCCAGACCCGTCCCGTCCAGCTTCAGCAGGGTTCCCAGGGCCACGTACAGGTAGGTGAAGCCGAACAGGTACAGACCGGCGGCCGACAGCACGGCGTCGGGATCACCGCCGGCGGTGAACACCAGGTAGGTGGGGGTCAGGACCTGCAGGCCCCCGACGAACAGGTTGATCGGCACGGCGTCCCGCGCCCCGACCAGACCGAGCAGCGACAGGCCGTTGACCAGCAGCACCGCTCCCACGTACAGCAGTCCGACGCTTCCCATCTCCTCGACCTCCGGGTGGGGACCGGCCGCTCAGGGCCGGGGCAGGCGGGACAGAGCGGGGTCGCGGCCCGGCCGGGCGGTGCCGCCGCCGGGTGGCCGCGGGGGCGCGGACACGACCGCGGGTTCGTGGGCCGTCCGCTCGGTCGCCTCGATGAGGGACAGCGCGCGGCGGTTCGGGGTGGCGACCATCGGCGGGCTGAACACCCGCGGGCTGTCGGCCGCGCAGTGCGGGCAGCACCTCACGGGAGGCGCGGTGCCCAGGGGCAGTCGGTGTTCGAACCGCCCGTGCTGCGCACAGCGGTACTCGTAGTTCGGCATCGCAGGACCTCCGTCGCTCCTCGCGGTGTCCTCGCGAGCGTAGGGACTCGGCGTCGCCGTGACCAGGGCCTGCCGCCCCCGATCCTGCCGGGACCCCTCAGTGGCGCGCCGCCTCCACCACCAGCCGCCCGACCCCCTCCACCACCGGGGGGAGTTCCTCGTCGCGGTGGGCCAGCAGCAGGGTCGTGGTCACGGGGGGACCGGCCAGGGGCACGTAGGCGACGCCGTCCAGGTGCAGCGAGCGCACCGGGTCCGGCACGAGGGCGACGCCGAGCCCGGCCGCGACCGAGGTCACCAGCGTCGACGTCTCGCGGACCTCCAGGGTGTCGACGGGGGTGAAACCGGCGGCGCGGCACGCGGCGAGCGTCGCGGTGAACATCGCCGACCGGGCCCCGGAGGGGTGGACGACGAAACGCCGTCCGCGCAGCGACGCCAGGTCCAGTTCGGCTCGGCCCGCGAGGGGGTCGTCGGCGGGCAGGACCGCGACGAGCGGTTCGGTGCGCAGCGGGGTGAGGACCAGGCCGGGGGTCGCGTCGGCGTTGCGGACCACGGCCAGTTCGATCGTGCGGTCCAGCAGCATCGTCAGCAGCAGGGGGGTGAGCTGCTCGCCGTGCAGGTCCAGCCGGACGCACGGGAGCTCGGCGGCGACCAGGCGCGAGAGGCGGGGGAGCAGGTCGTAGCTGGCGGTGCCGACGAAACCGACGCCCACCCGGCCCGCCCGCCCGTGCCGCAGGTCCGCCATCTCCTCCTCCAGGCGGGACAGGTCGGCCAGGACCGCCCGCGAGCGGCGCAGCAGGTGGCGCCCGGCGTCGGTCAGCTCCACCGACCGGCTGGTGCGGGTCAGCAGCGGCAGGCCCAGCCGGCGTTCGAGGCGACGGACCTGCTGGGACACCGCGGGCTGGGCGACGCTGAGCCGTTCGGCGGCCCGCCCGAAGTGCAACTCCTCGGCGACGGCGGTGAAGACCCGCAGCTCACGGCTTTCCATAAGTCGAGGGTATCGATCGACAGCGTTCTGGTCTTGGACGTGATCGAAGGAGCGGCCTACCGTCCCCACATGCCCTCCGCGTTCGTCTACGCCGCCCGGCGCACCCCCTTCGGCCGCTTCGGCGGCGCGCTGGCCCAGCACCGTCCCGACGACCTGGCCGCCGCGGTGCTGCGCGACGTCGTGGCGGCCGCGCCGCACCTGGACCCCGCGGACGTCGACGACGTCGTGTGGGGGTGCGCCAACCAGGCGGGGGAGGACAACCGCGACGTCGGCCGGATGGCGGTGCTCCTGGCCGGCCTGCCGGTCAGCGTGCCCGCCACCACGGTCAACCGGCTGTGCGGTTCCTCCCTGGACGCGGTCCTGATCGCCTCCCGCGCCGTGGAGTGCGGTGACGCCGACGTCGTCGTGACCGGCGGGGTCGAGTCGATGACCCGCGCGCCGTGGGTGCTGCCCAAGCCCTCCCGCGCGTTCCCCGCCGCCGACACCGTCGCGGCCTCCACCACCCTGGGCTGGCGGCTGGTGAACGAGCGCATGCCGGCCGAGTGGACCGTCTCGCTGGGGGAGTGCAACGAGCAGCTCGCCGACCGCCTGGGCATCTCCCGGCAGCGGCAGGACGAGTACGCCGCCCGTTCCCACCAGCTCGCCCAGGCCGCCTGGGACGCGGGGTTCTACGACGAGCTGGTCCGGCCCGTCGAGGCGCTCGCCGGGGCCGAGCCCCTCACCCGCGACGAGGCCGTCCGGGCGGGGTCCACGCCGCAGGAGCTGGCCGGGCTCACCCCGGCCTTCCGGCCCGACGGGACGATCACCGCGGGGAACGCCTCCCCGCTGACCGACGGGGCGGCGGCGGTGCTGATCGCCTCGGGGACCGCACCCGTGGGGACGCCGCCGCTGGCGCGGATCGCCGGGCGCGGCGTGCACGCGCTGGACCCCCGCGAGTTCGGGTTCGCCCCCGTCGAGGCGGCGAACCGGGCGCTGGCCCGGGCCGGGATCACCTGGTCGGACGTGGGGGCGGTGGAGCTGAACGAGGCGTTCGCGGTGCAGTCGCTGGCCTGCGTCGACGCGTGGGGGGTCGACCCGGGGATCGTCAACACCGCGGGCGGTGCGATCGCGCTGGGGCACCCGCTGGGGGCCTCCGGAGCGCGCCTCGTGGGGACCCTGGCCCACCGGCTGCGCCAGAGCGGGGAACGCTGGGGCGTGGCCGCCATCTGCATCGGCGTGGGGCAGGGGCTGGCCGTGGTCCTGGAGAACGCCGACGCGACCGGGGGTGCGCGGTGACCGCGACGCTGTGCGCCACGACGGCCGAGGCCGTGGCCGGGGTCCGGGACGGCAGCACCGTCCTCATCGGCGGTTTCGGCATGGCCGGCATGCCGGTGCACCTCATCGACGCCCTCATCGAGCAGGGGGCCGGTGACCTGACCGTCGTCTCGAACAACGCCGGCAACGGCGACACCGGCCTCGCGGCGCTGCTCGCCGCGGGGCGGGTGAGCACCGTGGTCTGCTCCTTCCCCCGCCAGTCCGATTCCTGGGTGTTCGACGGCCTGTACCGGGCGGGCCGCATCAAGCTCGACGTCGTGCCGCAGGGGAACCTCGCCGAGCGCCTGCGCGCGGCCGGTGCGGGCATCGGCGCGTTCTACTGCCCCACCGGGGTCGGGACGCCGCTGGCCGAGGGCAAGGAGACCCGCGAGATCGACGGGCGCACCTACGTCCTGGAGCACCCGATCCACGGCGACGTCGCCCTCATAGGCGCCCACCGGGCCGACCGGATGGGGAACCTGGTGTACCGCAAGACCGCGCGGAACTTCGGCCCGGTGATGGCGACCGCCGCCCGGACCACCGTGGTGGAGGTCAGCGAGGTCTGCGAGACCGGGGAACTGGACCCGGAGTCGATCGTGACGCCGAGCATCTACGTGGACAGGGTGGTGGTCGTGTGACCGGCTCCTCGCAGGCCCCGACGCTCGTCCCGGCGGACGGGCCGCTGGACAAGCACCGGATGGCCGCCCTCGTCGCCCGGGACATCCCGCGCGGCGCCTACGTCAACCTCGGCATCGGGCAGCCCACCCTGGTGGCCGACCACCTGCCGCCGGGCAGCGGGGTGGTGCTGCACACCGAGAACGGCATGCTGAACATGGGACCGGCCGCGGCGGAGGGGGAGGTCGATCCCGACCTCATCAACGCCGGCAAGGTCCCGGTCACCGAACTGCCCGGCGCCGCCTACTTCCACCACGCCGACTCCTTCGCCATGATGCGCGGCGGGCACCTCGACGTCTGCGTGCTCGGCGCGTTCCAGGTGTCCGCGGCCGGTGACCTGGCGAACTGGCACACCGGCGCCCCGGACGCCATCCCCGCCGTCGGCGGGGCGATGGACCTGGCCATCGGCGCGAAGCAGGTGTTCGTGATGATGACCCTGTTCGCCAAGGACGGGAGCCCCAAGCTCGTCCCGTCCTGCACCTACCCGCTGACCGGCGTGGGGTGCGTCTCGCGGGTCTACACGGACCTGGCGACGTTCGACCTGGGGCCCGACGGCCGCGTGGAGGTGCTGGAGACGTTCGGCGCCACCGCGGAGGAACTGGGCGAGCGGCTGGCGGTTCCGCTGGTCCACCGCGGGCGGCCCGTGGGGTGAGGGGCGCCTCCCGCTGACGCGGCGCCGCGCCCGCGCGCGGCGCCCGCCGTCACCGGTCCGCCCCGGCGGCCTCGACCATCCCCAGCAGCAGCGCGGCGACGCCCGCCCGCACCGCGCCCGCCCGCACCCGGGAGGTGTCGGCGGAGAACCCGTGCACGATGTAGCCGTCGATCACCATCACCGACTGGGCGGCGAGCTCGCCCACCCGGTCGCCGCTCAGGTCGGGCCGCACCGCGGCGATGCAGTGGGCCAGTTCGCGCTGGTTGCGGTCGTAGAGCGTCTGCAACCGGGCCCGGGCCTGCGGGTCGCGGGCGGTGAGGGACCAGAACTCCACGAAGAACCCGGCCACCTCCGGGTCCTCGGCGTCGCGGACGAAGTAGTCCACGACCCGGTGGAAACGTCGTTCCGGGGAATCGCCGGGCACGGTGACGAACGCGTCGTAGGTGGCCCAGTACTGGGCGGTCGTGAAGTCCAGCATCCCGAACAGCAGGTCCTGGCGGGTGGGGAAGAAGTGCTGCAGGTGCCCGAGGCTGATGCCGAGGTCCTTGGCCACCGCGCGGACGCTGAACGCGGCCCCGCCGTCCCTGACGAAGGCGGTGCGCGCGGCGCGCAGCACCTCAGCCCTGCGATCGCCCTTGTGGTCCTGCTTCACCCGTGGCACGTGCCGTCCTCCCCGTCCGTCGTCGACCGACAGCACAGCACACCCCCCGGGCACCACCGCGAGGCGGCCGGGGGCTTGACCGGTGGGGGCGGGCACCCGATAGTCGTCTGCACTAGGTCAGTCGACCTAGCGCTTGCGCAGCGACGCGCCGCGAAACCCCCGTGCACCGCTGCGTGCGCCGCCCCCCCCGCCCGCGAGGAGAACCCGATGACCGACCGACCGGCCGCAGCCGCCACCCGGACCCCCGGTGACGACCCGGACGAGACGATGCGCCTGTTCGACCTGCGCGTCACCGTCTGCGAGATCAAGGGCCGATCCGTGTGCGGGATGTCCGTCGGGGACCACTTCGACGTGCGCAACAGCGACCAGCTGTCCCTGCCGCCGGGGCAGTCGTTCTGCTTCTGGGCGATCCAGTCGGTCGTCCCCCTGCTCGCGGCGAAGATGCGCAAGCTCCCCGACTCGGACTGGCTGGAGCAGGACTCGATCGTCTGCTGCCCCGACCCCGAGGAGGGGTTGCTGCTGAAGATCGAGCGCACCCGCGAGGTCGAGCTGCGGACGGCGGACCTGACGTGAGCCGCACCGAGTTCGGCGTCGGCATCGGCGGCACCCTGCCCCCCGGGGACTACCCCGGCCTCGGGCGTGCCCTGGAAGAGCACGGCTTCCACGTCGTCACCGCCTTCGGGGACCTGATGATGCAGCCGCCCGCCCTGCCGCTGGCGGCGATCGCGGCCGTGACCGAACGCCTCCGGGTCGGCGTCGGCTGCTACACGCCGTGGACGATGCACCCCGTCGAGATCGCCGGCCAGATCGCCTACCTCGACCACCTCTCGGGGGGCCGGGCGTTCTACGGCATCGTCCGCGGCGCCTGGCTGGACCAGCTGCGGCTGGACACCCGCCGCTCCATGACGGCCGTGCGCGACACGGTCGCCATCGTCAGCTCCCTGCTCGCGGCGTCGGGGGAGGGGCACGAGGGGAAGGTCCACGGCCTGGCGCCCAAGACCGCCCCGTACTACCCCGTCCTGCGCCCCCACGTCCCGCTCATGGTGGGGACCTGGAGCCCGCAGCTGGCGGCCTTCGCCGGTGAGCGGGCCGACGAGGTGCAGGTCGGGGGGAGCGCCAACCCGGCGATGGTCGGCGTGGTCCGCGAGCGGGTCGCGGTGGGGGAGCAGGCCGCCGGTCGCGACCCCGGCTCCGTGTCCGTCGTCATGACGGCCGTCACGGTCGTCGACCACGACGGCGCGGCCGCCCGCGAGCTGGCGCGCCGGGAGGTGGCGCTGCCCTTCCAGGTCATCGCCGCGCTCGACCCCACGGTCGAGGTCGACCCCGAACTGCTGACCCGGATGGACGGCCTGCTGCGCGAGCACCGGATGCAGGAGGCCGGCGCCCTCATCCCCGACGACCTGCTGCACCGCTTCAGCTTCTGCGGGACACCGGCCGAGGTCGCCGACCACGCGGCGGAGGTCTACGCCGCCGGAGCCACCCGCATCGAGTTCGACAGCCCGTTCGGGCGCACCCCGCGGGAGGGCCTGGACCTGCTGGGCCGGCACGTCCTGCCGGCGTTGCGCGCCCAGGGCTTCGGGGTCGACCGGTGAGGGGGAACGACGTGGCCGGCACCTCCTCGCAGGGCGTCCCGCCGGGGACCGCGGCCGGCACGGACGCGCCGACCCTCGTCGACGGCACGGCCACGCCGCTGCGGGGGCGGATGGGCACCGTGCAGCTCGTGCTCACCGTCCTCGCCATGGCGTCCCCGCTGGGAGCGGTGGCCGGGGTCGTCCCGCTCGTCATCGCCGTCGGGACCGGCGTGGGGGCGGCCATGACCTACGTCCTGGTCGGTCTCCTCCTGCTGCTGTTCGCCGTCGGTTTCACGGCGCTGAGCCGGGCGCTGCCCCGGGCGGGGGCCTTCTACACGTTCGTCAGCGCCGGGCTGGGCCGCCCGCCGGGCCTCGGGGCGGGTTTCGTGGCCCTCGTCGGGTACCTGGCCCAGCTGGTCGGTGCGTACGCCTTCCTCGGCGCCGCCGTGCAGGTCCTGGTCACCGCGATCGGCTGGGGTTCGGTGCCGTGGTGGGGGTGGTCCCTGGTGGCCTGGGCCTGCGCGGGCGTGCTCGGTTTCGTGAACGTGGAGTTCTCCGGGCGGGTCCTCAGCGTGCTCATGCTGCTGGAGGTCGCGGTCGTGCTCTGCCTCGACGTCCCCGCCCTGCTGCGCGGCGGGCCGGAGGGACGGCCGTTCGGCGTGTTCTCCGCCGCCGTCCTGGGCCAGGGGTCGCTGTCCCTGGCCATCCTCTTCGCCGTCTCCACGTTCATCGGGTTCGAGGCCACGGCGATCTACCGGTCCGAGACCCGCGACCCCGAGCGCACCGTGCCGCGCGCCACGTACGCCGCGGTGGGCCTCATCGCCCTGTTCTACGTGTTCACCGCCTGGTCGCTGACCACCGCCTACGGGCCGTCGCAGGTGGTGGCCGCGGCCCAGGCCGACCCGACCACGCTGTTCACCCGGGCGCTGGGCGAGTACGCGGGCCCGCTCGTCGCCGACACCGTCTCCTTCCTGCTGGTGACCAGCGTCTTCGCCTCCATCCTGTCCTCGCACCACCCGATCTCCCGGTACGTCTTCTCCCTGTCCCGCAACCGGGTGCTGCCCGCCGCGTTCGGCCGCACGCACGCCAGGCACGGTTCCCCGGCCGCCGCGTCGCTGTTGACCTCGGCGACCTCCGCGGTCGTCGTCGTCCCGTTCGTCGTGCTGGGGGTCGACGCGGTGAACGTCTACTCGTGGTTGTTCGGGATCGCCGCCTACGCCCTGCTCGTGCTGCTGACGCTGACCACGCTGGCCGTCGTCGTGCACTTCCGCCGGGCGCGGGCCGGTGGGGGTACCGGGCCGGTCCCCGGGCCCTGGCACACCCTGGTGGCCCCGGGGCTGGCGCTGGTGGGCCTCCTGGCGACCCTGGGCGTGGTGAGCCGGAACTTCTCCGCCCTGCTGGGCAGCGGTCCCGTGCTCGCGGACCTCCTGGTGCTCGGGGTGTGGGCCGTCTGCGGGGTGGGGGTCCTGACGGCCCTGGTCCGGCGGCGGCGCGACCCGGAGGCCTACGCCCTCCTGGGCGACGGTCGCTGAGCGCTGCGGTGGCGGCGTCCCGCTAGGGGAAACCTTTCGCCCCTGGAAGGAGTTCCTCACCGGCGGGTGGGACGTCGCCCATTGCTCCCGTCCGCGGGGGTGCCTACGTTCGAGGAACGGTCCAGGAACCGCGAGGATCGCCCGACGCTGGGAAGGACGTGGAGAGCACGTGGACGTCACCGAGACGGTCGAACGCACCCTCCTGGCCTACTTCCAGCTGTGCGACGTGCCGGCCGGGGAACCCCTCGGCCTGGCGTTGAGCGACCTCTTCACCCCGGACGCCGTCTGGGAGGGGGTCGGCGACGCCTACGACGCGAAGTTCGGCCGGCACGAGGGCCGGGACGCGGTGCTCGCCGTCCTGGCCCGCTACCTCCCGCCGCAACCGCACTTCCGGGCGAACGTCCACCTGCTGTCGCCCGGGATCGTGGACCCGGTGGAGGACGGCACCGCCCGCGGTTCCTGGACCATGCAGCAGCTCTCCCGGTACGAGGACGGGACCAGCGAGGTGCTCGTCGCCCGGCTGGACGTCACGTTCGAGCTGCCGGGAGGAGAGGGATCGGGACCGGCGAGGATCAGCCGGTTCCGCACTCGTCGGATGTTCTCGCACCCCCTGCCGGGGGTGCTCTCGATGGAGGAGGTTTCCCGTGTCGGCTGACGGACGTCACACCTTCCTGACCTGTTACGCGGACACGCACGGGTACGGCTGGCACCACGTCGACCTGTTCGTGCACGACGAGCACGGCAAGGAACTGAACTGGGTGCACTGGCAGGTCGACGAGGACGGCCCGGACGGCGCGGACGCCGCGACGGCCCGGGTCGAGCCGCAGCTCGTGCGGACGTCGGAGTGGCAGCGCGGGGTCAGCGCCGACGGCAGCGAGTACTGGCTGGCCGACGCCGCCTGGGGGGACTGACCCCGGTGGACCGGGACCGCCGCCCCCCGGGCGTCGAGGCGACGCCCGGGGCGGCGGACGCGGACGAGGTGCCCGTGGTCCACCTGGTCGACGACGACGTCGAGCTGTGCGCGTCGCTGTCGCGGCTGCTGGAGTCGGTGGGCATGTCCTGCCGCTGCTGGTCCGACCCGGTCAGCTTCCTGGCCGAGGCCGACACGACGGGGTGGGGGTGCGTGGTGCTCGACGCCCGGATGCCCGGCCTCGACGGGTTCACCGTGCAGGAGCGCCTCAACCAGGCCGGGTCGCTGCTCCCGGTCATCTTCGTCTCGACCGGTGGCGACGTCCGCATGTCGGTGCGCGCCATCCGCGCCGGGGCCGTGGAGTTCCTCGAGAAGCCCTACGACGTGGAGCGGCTGATCGACAGCCTGCAGCAGACCCTGCGCACGGCCAAGCCGCGGTTGCAGGAGGCGAGGGTCAGGCGCGAACTGCGACGGCGCCTCACGCTGCTCACCGACCGCGAGGCGGAGGTGCTGGACCTCGTGGTCGAGGGCCTGCCCAGCAAGCACGTCGCCAGCCGGCTCGGCATCAGCGTGAAGACCGTCGACGTGCACCGCACGCGCATCCGGGAGAAGACCGGGGCGGCGAGCATCCCGGTGCTCATGCGGGACATCCTGCTCTGCGGCCTGCACCGCAGCGCGGCGACCGGGACCCACCGCGTCGGGGCACCGCTGCCCGTCCCGCTGAGGGAATCACCTACGGCGACGGGGGTGTCCCCCCGCCGGAGTGCTCCGGAGTTCCGATTGCCCCACCGCCACGGGGCTCCGTAGCGTCGCGAGCGGTTCGCGAGGTCCCGCCCCCGAACCCCA
The DNA here is from genome assembly GCF_050871965.1 of Kineococcus lubricus. Taxonomy (NCBI): domain Bacteria; kingdom Bacillati; phylum Actinomycetota; class Actinomycetes; order Kineosporiales; family Kineosporiaceae; genus Kineococcus; species Kineococcus lubricus. Next base: position 21,113 of record NZ_JBJLSK010000037.1, on the reverse strand, counting down.
CGGATCCGAAGGAGGAACCGCACATGACTCAGACGGACAACCGCGACGGCGCCGTCGCCGTGGCCGAACCCGAACGCGTCGTCCACCGGCCCGGAACGCTGGCCGTCGACTCGCTGGTGGCCCAGGTCGCCGCCCAGCGCAGCCGGATCGAGGAGCTGCGTCACGTCCCGCGCGACGTCGTGGCCCTCTTCAAGGCCGCCGGCGTCTACCGCGCGGCCACCCCGCGCCGCTTCGGCGGCGACGCGCTGCCCCCGGCCGAGTTCCTGCGCCTCGTCGAGGCCATCTCGGTGGCCGACGGTTCCGCGGGGTGGGTGGCCAGCTTCGGGTCCGCCACCACCTACCTCGCGGCCCTGCCGCTGTCGACCCAGGCGGAGATCTACCGCGACGGCCCCGACCTCGCCTTCTCCGCGGGCATCTTCCCGGTGCAGCCGGCGGAGGCCGTGCCCGGTGGTTACCTGGTGAACGGCAAGTGGTCGTTCGCCAGCGGCTGCATGGGAGCGGACCTGCTGGGCGTCGGGATCTCCACCGGGGAACCGGGCGTCGCCGGCAAACCGCTCACCGCGGTGCTGCACCCCTCGAAGGTCGAGATCGTCGACCACTGGGACGTCGTGGGCATGCAGGGCACCGGCAGCCACGACCTGCGCGTCGACGACGTCGTGGTGGACCCCGCGTGGACGTTCGTCCGCGGCGGGGCCCCGCAGGTCGACGAGCCGCTCTACCGGTACCCCACGATCGCGTACGCCGCGCAGGTCCTCGCGGTCGTCGGCCTCGGGGTCGCACGCGCCGCCCTCGACCACGCCGAGGGGGCCGGCGGTGACCGCCGCAGCCTGACGGCGAACAGCAAGGCCGCCGAGCGCCCGACCTACCGCATCTCCCTGGCCCGCGCCGAGGCCGAGCTGCGCTCGGCCCGCGCCTGGTTCTACGAAGCGGCCGAGTCCGTGTACGACCGGGTGCTGAGCGGCGACGAGGTCACGCGCGAGGACCACAGCCTCCTGCGCCTGTCCGCGGCCCACGCCGCCCGCACCGGGTTCTCCGTGACGCAGGCGGCGTACTCCCTGGGCGGCATCGCCGCCATCCAGAGCGCCGGGCCGCTGCAGCGGCTGCTGCGGGACGCCTCGGTGGTGCCCCAGCACGCCTTCCTGACGGAGAACATCTACGACGGCGCCGGTTCGGTGTTCCTGGGGGCCGAGCCGTTCCCCGGGTACGTCTGACCCACCGCCCCGTCCGACGACCAAGACCACACGAGGAGTCGAATGTCCGAGTCCACCGCCCCCCTGCGCGTCCTGTTCTGCATCGGCATCAACCAGAACTTCTTCGACCTGCCGAAGCACAGGGTCCCGGAGGTGTTCAAGGCCTTCGGCGCCATGCTGGGTGACCTGGCCGCGCTCCCGGGGATCCGCGTCATCGCCGACCTCGACGACGACCAGAGCATGGTGGGCCCGTCGTCGACCTACCCCTGGACGTCGTACGTCCTGGCCGACGCCGACGACCTCACCGCCGTCGCCGCGGCCACCAACCTCTTCCGCACCACCCCGGTGGGCCCGGGCGAGGACGACGTCAAGCTGTGGCGCTACGCCAAGATCGAGGCTCGCGTCGGACGCCCGCTGACGTCCGCCGGGAGCACGACCCTCTCCGTCGCCGAGGAGGCTTCGCAGTGACCATCATCTCCCCCCGTCCCGCCGTCGCGGACGGCGTTCCCGGAGCGCCGGCCGCCGGCCCGCGCGGTTTCGGCCACCTGGCGCAGGAGGACCGGGTCGCGTCCGCGCTGTACACCGACCCGGCGCTGTACCAGGAGGAGCTCCAGAAGATCTTCTACAAGACCTGGGTGTGGGTCGGGCACGAGAGCCAGCTGCGCAAGGCCGGCGACTTCATCACGTCCCACGTCGCCGACCAGCCGGTCATCGTCTCCCGCGACCGCAAGGGCGGCCTGAACGTCCTGGTGAACCGCTGCCGCCACCGCGGGGCCAGCGTCTGCGAGACCCCCCGGGGCAACGGCAACGGCTTCACCTGCCCGTACCACGCCTGGTCGTACGGCCTCGACGGCAAGCTGCGCGGGATCCCGTACCCCGAGGGCTACGAGGACGTCACCGACAAGAAGGACATGCCGCTGCAGCGGCTGGAGGTCGCCTCCTACAACGGCATGGTCTTCGCCAGCTTCAACCCCGAGGTCGAACCCCTCGAGGACTTCCTGGGCGGGGCCCGGCTGTGGATCGACCGCTTCATGAAGCAGGGTGCGGGCTACCCGATCGCCATCCAGGGCGAGCACAAGTTCCGCTTCCAGGGGAACTGGAAGATCCAGCTGGAGAACACCACCGACGGGTACCACTTCCCGATCGTCCACCGCTCCTGGATGTCCTCGGTCGACGCCGAGACGGCCAGCATGCTCTCGTTCATGACCGACGAGCTCGCCGTCACGCACGCCCTGGGCAACGGGCACAGCGCGGCCGTCATGGTCCCCGAGCACGTCGACCTCGACGAGGACGACGGCACCGAGGAGGTCCAGGGTCGTTTCGAGCACATCGAGAAGGTCCTGGTGAAGGACTTCGAACCCGCCAAGGTGCGCCGGATCCTGCGGTCCATGCACGGTGCGGGGTTCAACCTGAACCTCTTCCCGAACGTCGCCTGCTCCATGTCGTTCTTCCGGGTGCTGCGCCCGGTGAGCGCGACCGAGACCGAGATCCGGCACTGCGCCCTCGGGATGGAGGGTGGCCCGGACATCGTCAACCGGGAGCGCCTGCGCATCCACGAGCACTTCCAGGGCCCCTTCGGGTTCGGGACCCCGGACGACTCCGAGGCCTGGGACCGCGTGCAGCGCGGGGCCGTGGGCGGGATGGACCTCCCGATCCTGGTCAACCGCGGGCTGGGCCGCGAGGTCGTCGCCGACAACGGCGACAAGGTGTCGCACGTGACCGACGAGACCGGCATGCGCGAGGCGTACCGGAAGTGGAAGGAGATGATGTCGGCGTGACCGCGGTGGACTCGCTGAGCACGGTGACCGGTGACGGTTCGCACCTCTTCGACGGCCGGGTGGCCGAGGCGATCGCGCTGATCTGGCGCGAGGCCACGCTGCTCGACGCTCCGGACTACGAGGCGTGGGACCAGCTGTTCACCCCCGACGCCAGGTACGTCATCCCGATCGACCCGAAGACCACGGACTTCGAGGCGTCCCTGAACATGGTGTACGACGACGAGCGCATGCGGAAGATGCGCGTCGAGCGCCTCGTGGGCGGCTACTCGATGTCGGCGGTGGCCGCCGCGCGCACCGTCCGCACGCTGTCGCGGTTCGTCGTCCGCGAGCAGGCCGGGGACGAGCTCGAGCTGACGTCCGCGCAGGTCCTCGTGGGGCACAAGCGCGAGCGGACCTTCGTGCTCGGCGCGGACGTCACGCACCGGATCCGGTTCGTGGACGGCACGCCGCTCATCGCGCTGAAGGTGATCCGGCTGGTCAACTCCGACGAGTCGGTGAGCGCGTCGGGGTTCCTGCTGTGAGCGACGAGGCCCGCAGGGTCGCCGTCGTCACCGGCGCCGGCCGCGGTCTGGGCCGCACCATCGCCCAGGTCATGCACCGCGAGGGGTACTCGGTGGTCGTCACCGGGCTCAAGCAGCAGGCGGTCGAGGACGTCGCGGCCGGGCTCGACCCCAGCGGCGCCACGGCGTTCGGCACCTCGCTCGACGTGCGGGAGAAGTCCGAGTTCGAGGCCGTCCTGGCGCAGACCGTCGAGCGCTTCGGCGGTGTGCAGGTCCTGGTGAACAACGCCGGGTACGCGCGGGCCGAGAAGCTGCTGGACATCTCCCCGGACAGCTTCCGCGACGTGCTGTCGACGAACATCAGCGGCGCGTTCTTCGGCGGGCAGGTCTTCGGCCGGTACTTCGCCGAGCAGGGCCACGGGCGCATCGTCAACATGGCCTCGCTGGCGGGGCAGAACGGCGGGACGGCCACCGGCAGCCACTACGCCGCCGCCAAGGGCGGGGTCCTGACGCTGACCAAGGTCTTCGCCCGGGACCTCGCCGCCCAGGGCGTCACGGTGAACGCCGTCTCGCCGGGGCCGGTGGAGTCGACGGCCGTCGACGAGATCGTCGGGGCCGAGAACGTCGAGGCCATGCGGCAGAGCATCCCGGCCAGGACGCTCGGTTCCCAGGAGTTCATCGCCAAGGTGGTCGTCCTGCTCGCCGGTGCCGACGCCGCAGGCGTCACCGGTGCCTGCTGGGACGTCAACGGCGGTCTCTACCTGCGCTGAGGCGTTCCCCGTCGGGTGGTCGTGGTGCGAGTCGCCACGGCCACCCGACTCCTTTCCCGGTTCCGATCCGATGTGGTGGGGTTCATGACGAAGGTCACGGTCGTCGAGGTGCGCGACGAAGGACAGGGCGTGCGGTTGTTCCGCGTCCAACGCACCGACAAGCGGGCCTTCGAGGAGTTCACCGCGGGTGCGCACGTCGACGTCACCGGCCCGACCGGGGTCACCCGCCAGTACTCGCTGTGCGGCCCCCCGAAGGACCGCACGCAGATGACGTTCGCGGTGAAGCTGGAGGAGGAGTCCCGCGGGGGCTCCAGGGCGCTGCACGAGGAGGTCTCGCCCGGCGACGAGCTCACCGTCAGCACGCCCCGCAACCTCTTCCCCCTGTACCTCAAGGCGACCAGGCACGTGCTGGTGGGGGCCGGCATCGGCGTCACCCCGCTGCTGAGCATGGCCTACGAGCTGCACCGGCTCCGCAAGCCCTTCGCCCTGCACTACTTCGTGCGGGACGCCGCGACCGCGGCGTTCGTGACGATGCTGCGCGAGGGGCCGTTCGCCGGGTCGGTGACCGTGCACGAGGGGCTGTCCCGGCAGAAGCAGCAGGAGGTCCTCGAGGGGTTCCTCGGCGCCGTCGACGAGGACGAGCACGTCTACACGTGCGGTCCCGAGGGGTTCATGGACCGCGTGGTGGACATCGGCCGCCGCACGCTGCCCGAGGACAACCTGCACCGGGAGCACTTCACGGCCGTCGACACGACGGGCATGGCCTCCGACTCCTTCGAGGTCGAGCTGGACACCGGCGAGGTGTTCGAGGTGCCCGCCGACAAGAGCATCGTCGAGGTGCTCGGGGAGAACGGCGTCGAGATCGACACCTCCTGCCGGGAGGGCATCTGCGGGACCTGCGTGCTGACCGTCCTGTCGGGGGAGCCGGACCACCGGGACAACTGCCTGACGGCCAAGGAGAAGGCCCGCAACGACCAGATGGCCACCTGCGTCTCCCGGGCGCGCTCGGCCCGCCTGGTGCTCGAACTGGAGTGAGACCGGGCGGCCGGTAGGGGAATCCTTTCCCGGGCCGCGCGATTCCCGCACCGCGGACACGGTCGTCCCCGATGGTGCGCGGGCGCCACCGCGGAGCAGAGTTCAGGTGTGGGCAGCCGGATCGGTCCGGCTCGACGGATCAGTTCGAGGAGGAACAGATGAGCACCACCACCGCGACCAGCGACGAGACCCGACGTGAGTTCCGCAACGCGATGGCTCACCTGTCGGCAGCCGTGAACGTGCTGACGACGTCCGACGACGACGGCCCGCGGGGGATCACCGTCAGCGCCGTCTGCTCCGTGACCGACGAACCCCCGACGGTCCTGGTGTGCGTGAACCGGAGCAGTTCCTCCCACGAGGCCCTGCGCAACAGCGAGCGCGTCGGGGTCAACGTCCTCAGCGGCGACCACACCGACGTCGCCCGGCACTTCGCCGGTATGACCAAGCTGCCCATGGACGAGCGCTTCGCCTCCCACGCCTGGGAGTTCCAGGACGGCGTCCCGCTGCTCAGCGACGCGGTCGTGACGCTCGCGGGCCGGGTCCGGCACGTGACCGAGCAGGGCACCCACAGCGTCATGTTCGTCGAGGTCGAGGACGTGCGGGTGCGCCCGGAGAACGGCGGCCTGGTGTACTTCGACCGGCAGTTCCACCGCCTCGGCAGCCCCGCGCCCGAGGTGGCTTCGTGACCGTGCTCTTCACGGACGCGGGCACGACCGGCGGTGCGGGCGACGGGTCGTCCGCGGCGGCGAGGGTCGAACGGGCCCTGCAGTCGATCGACCACACCGAACCCGACGTCCGCGCCTGGGTGCGGGTCGACGCCGACGGCGCCCGGGCCGCGGCCCGCGCGCTGGACGGGCGCGCCGCCGAGCGCCGCGGTCCGCTGCACGGGCTGCCGTTCGGGGTGAAGGACATCGTCGACGTGGCGGGTCAGCCCACCGAGTGCGGTTCCGTGCTGCGCCGCGGCCGGGTCGCGCAGGCCGACGCCTGGCTGGTCTCGCGGCTGCGGGCGGCCGGGGCGGTCCCGGTCGGCAAGACCGTCACGACCGAGTTCGCCTACTTCGCCCCCGGGCCGACCCGCAACCCGGTCGCGCTGGACCGGACCCCCGGCGGGTCCTCCAGCGGGTCGGCCGCGGCCGTGGCCGCCGGGAACGTCCCGCTGGCCCTGGGCAGCCAGACGGCCGGGTCGCTGACGCGGCCGGCCTCCTACTGCGGGGTCACCGGCTTCGTCGCCCCCGTCGGGCGGGTGTCCACCGCGGGTGTCGTCGGCCTGAGCCACACGCTGGACTCGGTGGGTCTGCTGACGCGCCGGGTCGAGGACCTGCGCCCGGTGCTGGAGGCCGTCGGCCTCGTGGAGCACGTCGTCACCGCGCCCCGGCCCGCGCACGTGCAGGTCTGGTTCGGCGAGGGCGTCAGCGAGGTGGAGGCCGACATGCGCGCCGCCGTCGACCGCGCAGCCGGGGCCGTGGCCGACGAGGGCCGCGTCGCCGGTTTCACCTTCGCCGAGGTCGCCGAGCGCGCCACGCAGCTGCAGCAGGTCGTGATGGGCTTCGAGGCCGTCCGCCTGCGCGCCGAGGAGGCCCGGCACCCGGAGCACCTGAGCGAACCGCTCAACGCCCTGTTCGAGCAGGGGCGGCGCACCAGCGACGAGGAGTACGCGCGGGCCGTGGAGGCCCGCTCGGTCCTGCGCGCCGGGGTGCTGGCCACGCTGGAGGACGTCGACGCGGTCCTCGGGCCGGCCGCCCAGGGGGTCGCGCCCGTGGGACTGGGCGCGACGGGGTCGCCGGTCCTCAGCCGGGCCTGGCAGTTCCTGGGTCTGCCCGTGGTGACGGTGGCCGGGCTGCGGGACGGCCGGGGACTGCCGTTGGGCGTCCAGCTCATCGGGCACCCCCTGCGGGTGCGGCGGCTGCTGGACGTGGCGGCCTGGCTCGAGACGAGGATCCGGTGAGCACCGCGACCCGGCGGCACGACGACTGGACCGACCTGCGGTCCGACGTGCGGGTCGTCGCCGTGGAGGCGATCCCGTTCAGCATCGCGTACCGCAAGCCGTTGCGGTTCGCCAGCGGTGAGGTCCGCTCGGCCGACCACGTGCTCGTGCGGGTCCGGACGGACGCGGGGGTCGTCGGGTTCGCCGAGGCCCCGCCGCGGCCCTTCACCTACGGGGAGACGCAGGCCTCCATCAAGGCCGTCGTGGACGACCTGTTCGCCCCGGCCCTCGTCGGCCGTTCCCTGCACGACCGCAACGGGTTGCGCGCGGCCATGCACCGCACGGTCGGGAACCCGACGGCGAAGTCGGCCGTCGACATGGCGGTGTGGGACGCGCTGGGGCGCAGCCTGGGCCTGACCGTCACCGCGCTGCTGGGTGGCGGGGACGGGCTGCCGCTGCGCGTGTGCCACATGCTGGGTTTCGACGAGCCGGCGGCCATGGTGGCCGAGGCGGCGAGGATGCTCGAGGTCCACGGGACCTCCACCTTCAAGGTGAAGGTCGGCCGGCGGCCGGTGGAGCTCGACGTCGCGGTCGTCCGCGCGCTGCGGGCCGAGTTCGGCGACCGGATCGAGTTGTACGTCGACGGCAACCGCGGCTGGACGGCCGCGGAGTCGGTCCGCGCGCTGCGGCTGATGGACGACCTCGACCTCACGTTCGCCGAGGAGCTGTGCCCCGCCGACGACGTCCTGGGCCGACGGCGCCTGGTGCGGTCCAGCCCGGTACCGGTGGTGGCCGACGAGAGCGCGACCACCCCGGCGGAGGTGACGCGGGCCCTGCTCGACGGGGACGCCAACGCCATCAGCATCAAGACCGCGCGGACCGGTTTCACGGTCTCCCAGTCCGTGCTGGCGCTCTGCGAGGGCCTGGGGGTCGACGTCGTCGTCGGGAACCAGATCGACGGTCAGGTCGGCACCGCCTGCTCGGCGGCCTTCGCCGCAGCCCACCCGCTCTCGGCCGCCCGCGCCGCGGAGCTCTCGAACTTCCTCGACATGTCCGACGACCTGCTCACCGAACCGCTGCGCATCGAGGGGGGTCACCTCGTGACCCCCGGCGGGCCGGGGAACGGCGTGGACGTGGACGAGGAGAAGCTGGCGCACTACCGGCAGGACCGCTGAAACCGCCCGGTTTCCCTGCCCGGAGTGCGGACGACGACGTCAGAGAGGCGAACGACGATGACCCAGACCACCACCCAGGCCGAGTCCCGGACCGAGGCCACCGCTGCGGCGTCGGGGGCCAACGCCACCGAGCGCTTCCAGCGCGACAAGAAGGTCGCGTCGCAGGTCTCGCAGGAGCGTGTCAGCACCCTCGCGACCGAGCTGATCACCGCGGCGCACGACGTCATCCGTCGGCACGGGGTCACCTACGACGAGTACAACGCCCTCAAGGCGTGGCTCATCCGCGTGGGTCAGGACGGCGAGTGGCCGCTGTTCCTCGACGTGTGGCTCGAGCACGTCCTCGAGGAGGTCGTGAACAGCGACCGCGAGGGCACCAAGGGCAGCATCGAGGGTCCCTACTACGTGCCGGACGCCCCCGAGCTCGGCTCGGACGCCACCCTCCCGAGCCGGGAGGACGAGAAGGGCACCCCCCTGCTGTTCCAGGGGCAGGTCCGCGACCTGCAGGGCAACGGCATCCCGGCCGCCAAGGTCGAGATCTGGCACGCCGACGACGACGGCTACTACTCCCAGTTCGCCCCGGGCATCCCGGAGTGGAACCTGCGCGGCACCGTCACGACGGACGAGCAGGGTGGTTTCCGCATCCACACCATCCAGCCCGCCCCCTACCAGATCCCGACCGACGGGGCCTGCGGCGCGCTGATCGCCGCGGCCGGCTGGCACGCGTGGCGTCCGGCCCACCTGCACCTGAAGGTGTCGGCGCCCGGGTTCCAGCTCATCACCACCCAGCTCTACTTCTCCGGTGGTGAGTACGTCGGCGACGACATCGCCCAGGCCGTGAAGCCGGAGCTGGTCCTGGAACCGCGGGACGGCCAGGTCACCTACGACTTCGTCCTCGACCCCGCCTGAGCGACCCCCGAACGAACTGGAGCGACCTGTGCTGTTCGCCGTCACCATGGACGTCGCCATCCCGGCCGACCTGCCGGCCGATGTGCGGGCGGAGACCGTCGCCCGGGAGAAGGCGTACTCCCAGGAACTGCAGCGGTCGGGGGTGTGGCGGCACATCTGGAGGTGCGCGGGCCAGTACTCCAACCTGAGCATCTTCGACGTGCGTGACAACGAGCACCTCCACGAGGTCCTGTGGAACCTGCCGCTGTTCGCGTACATGACGATCCAGGTGACCCCCCTGGCGCACCACCCGTCCGCGATCGCCATCGCCTGACCCGCAGCACGAGGGACGCACGACCCGCACCGGGTCGTGCGTCCCTCGTCGTCGTCACCGACGTCCCGGAGGAACCGTGACCGCCACCCGCCTGCACCACACCGTCGACGCCGCCCCGGACCTGCCGCCGGACGCCCCCGTCGTCGTGCTCGGCCCGTCGATCGGCGCCCGGCTGGGCATGTGGGACCCGCAGGTCCCCGTCCTCGCCGCGGAGTTCCGCGTCGTGCGGTACGACACCCGCGGCCACGCGCCCTCGCCGGTGCCGCCGGGTCCCTACGACGTCGACGACCTCGCCGACGACGTCGTGGCCCTGCTGGACGAGCTGGAGGTCGAGCGCGCCCACCTGGTCGGGTTGTCCCTGGGGGGCATGACGGCGGCCGCGGTCGCGGCGCGGTACCCCGAGCGGGTCGCGCGGCTGGCGCTGCTCTTCACGACCGCCGCGTTTGACGACCCGGCGCCGTGGCTGGCCCGCATCGAGACGGTGCGGGAGCGGGGGACGGGGGCCATCGCCGAGGCCGTCGTGGGCCGCTGGTTCACCCCGGGGTTCGCCGACGCCCACCCCGACCTCGTCGAGCGGTGCCGCGGCTGGCTGCGCGACGTCTCCGACGAGGGGTACGCCGCCTGCTGCCACGCCCTGGCGACGCTGGACCTGCGGGACCGGCTGCCGGAGATCGAGGCGCCGACCCTCGTCGTCAGCGCACGCGACGACGCGGCCATCCCCCCGGTCCACCAGGAGCGGCTGGCCGCGTCGATCGCCGGTGCGCACCTGGTCCACGTCCCCGGTGCGCACCTGGCCAACCTCGAGTCGGTCGACGCCGTCACGGGCGCCCTGCTGCACCACCTCCGGGGCTGACCTCGCCGGTGCGGGCGGCGGGGGCCGCCTCGACCTCGGCCTCGATCCGCTCGAGGTCGAGCGGCACCCCGCGGGCCCGCAGCACCGCGGCCTGCACGAGACCGGCCACCGGCACGACGACCAGCGCGGCGAGCAGGGACAGGCTGACCGGGCCGAACACGGGCGCACCGGCGTCGTCGTGGTCGCCGACCAGCATCGGGAAGTACCGCACCATGAGCGAGATGGCCAGCAGCAGGCCCAGCGCCCCGAGGACCGGGGCGACCACCGTCTTCCACCGCGGCGCCCGCGGCGGCTTCGCCTCCGGGTGGCGGCGGAAGTAGCGCAGGACGGCGACGGAGGTGGCGACCATCAGCGCGGCCAGCGCCAGCGGGACCAGCCCGGAGAACCAGGTGAAGATCTGCAGGACCGGGTCCAGCCCGACCAGCGCGCACACCGCGACGAGGGAGAACGCGGTGGTGGACTGCACGAACGACGACACCGACGGCGAACCGTGCCGGGGGTGGACGGACGACAGCCCCGCCGGGAGGACCCCCGTGCTGCTGAGCGCGTACTGGTACCGCGTCAGGACGTTGTGGAAGGACAGCACGCACGCGAACAGGCTCGTCACCAGCAGCACCTCCACGACGACCTCACCGACGGGGCCGAGGGTGGCGCCCACGGTCCGGGACAGGAACGTCGCCGGGTCGGAAGCGGCGGCGACGATCCCGTCCACGCCCCAGGTCGCGACCATGGCCCACGTGACGAGGGCGTAGAACACGCCGATGCCGACGACCGAGACGTAGGTGGCGCGGGGGATCGTGCGGTGCGGGTCGTGGGCCTCGTCGCGGTACACCGTCGTGGCCTCGAAGCCGACGAAGGCGGACATCGCCAGCATGAGACCGACGCCGGGGGCTCCCCGGGTGACCTGCGCGGGGTCGAACGGCGCCGGCGTCAGCCCGTCCACGCCGCCGCCGCGCAGGAGGACGGCCACGACCAGCGCGACCAGGATCAGCAGCTCGCCCACGAGCAGGACGCCCAGGACCCGGGAGCTGACGTCGATCTTCCGGTAGCCCATGAGGCCGCAGACCGAGACGACGGCCAGGGACCACAGCCACCAGGGGACGTCGGGGCCACCGGCACCGGTCACCGTCGTGCGCAGGACCGCCCCGAGGTAGGCGTACACCGCCAGCTGCACGGCGGTGTACGAGACCAGGGCCAGGTGGGCCGCGGCCAGGCCCGCGGGACGGCCCAGCCCGTACCCGACGTAGGTGAAGAAGGTGCCCGTGCGCGGGACGCTGCGGGCCATCGCCACCAGCCCGACGGCGAACAGCACCAGGATCCCCGCACCGACGAGGAACAGGGCGGGGAACCCCGGGCCGTTGCCCAGCAGGAACCCCAGGGGGGCGGCGCCGGACATCACGGTCAGCGGTGAGGCCGCCGCGATGACCATGAAGACGATCGCGGTGGTCCGCAGCCGGCCGGCGAGGGCGGGCGGCGCGGCGGCGTCCGCGGGACCGGCCGTGCGGGAGGGCGACTGCGGGGCAGGTGGCTGGGTCGACATCGGAACCTCTCGCGGGGTCGGCGGGGGAGGGGGAGGGACCGCGTCAGCGCTGCGCGGTCAGGGTGCCGACCGGGTCGGCGTGCGCGGCGGCGAGGTGGTGCCCGTAGAGCTCGGCGGGGGCCTCGACGCGACGGTGCCGGCGGACCAGCCGGCCGGCTTCGACGTCGAAGTAGTCCGGGGACAGGTTCTCGACGGCGTCGCGGTTCTCGGCGCGGTCGAGGTCGTAGGCGTCGCCGGCCGGGCCGGTGGCGCGGTCCAGGACCGGGTTCAGCAGGTCGTGGTCGGCCGCGGTGAGTTCGAGCTCGGCGATCCGCAGGTTCGCCGCGAGGTGCCGGGCGTGCCGGGCGCCCTGGATGACGGCGGCGACGGCGGGCTGGTCCAGCACCCAGCGGGAGGCGACGACGGGGATGCTCACGCCGTGGCGGTCGGCGACGGTCTTCAGCGCGCGCAGGAGTTCCTGGAAGAGGTCCCAGCCGCCGAAGTCGACGATGATCCGGTAGTACTTGTCCAGGGAGACGTTCTCGAAGTTCGGCTCACCCGGGTCGGGGATCCCGAGCCACTTCTCGCTGAACAACCCGCCGGCCATGCTGCCGTAGGCGACGAGGTGGATGCCGTTGTCGGCGCAGTAGCGGCTCAGGCCGTTGGCGGGGCGGCGGTCGGTGAGGGAGTACTGCACCTGGTTGACGACCACGTCGACGCCGGCGTCGACCATCCTGGCCAGTTCGGTGACGTTGTAGTTGGTGCCGCCGACGTGGCGGATCTTGCCGGCCTGCACCAGGTCCTGCAGGACCAGGGCGGCCTCCACGTTGCCGGGGACGTCGTAGTTCCACCAGTGCAGCTGCACCAGGTCGAGGGACTCGACCTTCAGCCGGGAGAGGGACCGGTCGATCGTCTGGACGATCGTGGCGCGGTCGAGGTCGCGCAGACCCTCCTCCTCCAGGAAGGCCGGGATGAACTTCGTGTGGACGGAGATCCTGTCGGCGGCGGCCCGGCCCCGTTCGCGGCGGTAGCGCTCGATGAACCGCCCGATGCGTTCCTCGACGCCGTAGTAGATGTCGCCGCAGTCCAGGGTGTCGATGCCGGCGTCGACGAAGGCGGCGAGGTGCTCGTACACGGCGTCGTCGTCGCCGACGGCGGTGCTGTGGTCGTCGGCGATCTGCCAGTTGCCCTTGATGACGACGGGCGTCGTGTAGCCGGGGCGCAGCTGGGTGCGGGGCGTGGTCACGGTGGTTCTCCTCAGGTCGCGGGGGTGGGCGTGAGCTCGACGGCGGACTGCTCGGAGTGCCGGTAGGTGCGAGCAGGGCCCTGGGTGATGCGGAAGACGCCGCCGCACAAGGGGTCCGGGCAGGCGATGTCGGTGTCGGTGGTCATCCAGTCGTTGCGCTGCAGCGGGCGGGTCTTGGCGGCCAGCAGGGGCAGCAGCGCGGCGAGGGGGAACAGGGGGAAGGGGCGGCCGGTGGGGAAGCTGACGAGGTCGTCGTCGTGGACCAGGAAGTGGTCGCCCTCGGTGTGGTCGCAGACCATCGGACGGCCGTCCCCGCTGGAGAGGACGTCGACGCGCAGGTCGTGGAGGAGGAACTCCTCGTCGTCCTGCCGGGCGGTGGGGGAGCGGTGCGTGAGGGACACGGTGCCTCCGGGGCGAGGAGCGGGGAGGCGGCGAGCGCGCCTCCGCTTTCTAGGTCGGTTGACCTAGCGGTGCCTGCTGGAGAACCTACGGAGGGGCGGAGGGGGAGTCAAGGAATTGAAGGAATGCTCAGCAGCCGGAAACCTCCCCGTCACACGCCGGTGGTCCGGGTGGGCTCTGCCGGGCGCGCGCGGGAGGCCGGGCGACCGCGGGCGGGTCGGTGGACGTCGTCGTCCGCCGACCGGCGGGTGCCCGCCGCCGAACGACGGAGGGGGACGACCGTGACCGGTCGTCCCCCTCGTCGTTCTGTCGCGCGGCTGGTCAGCCGGCCACCCCGGCGGGCAGCGTGATGGCCTTGGGCGCCGCGACCGACTTCAGGCCCTCGACGCCGAACTCCAGCCCGTACCCCGAACCCTTCACCCCGCCGAAGGGTGCGAACGGGTGGACCATGCCGTGCTGGTTGACCCAGACCGTCCCGGCCTCCAGGCGCTCGGCGACCGGGCGGGCCGCGGCGACGTCCGACGTCCACACGGAGGCGCCGAGGCCCACGTCGAGGCGGTTGGCGCTGGCCACCGCGTCGTCGACGTCGGAGTAGCGGATGATCGGCAGCGCCGGCCCGAACTGCTCCTCGTCCACGAGGGCCGCGCCGTCGGTGATGTCGGCGACCAGCGTGATCGGGTAGAACAGCTCCCCGATCTCCTTGGCCGGCTCCCCGCCGGTCACGATGCGGGCGCCGCGGTCCCGGGCGTCCTCGACGAGGCGTTCCACGATCTCGAACTGCGCCTTGTTCTGCACCGGGCCCAGCAAGCTGTCCTCGTCGAGGCTCTTGCCCATGGGGACCTTCGCGGCGTAGGCGGCGAGACCGTCGACGACCCGGTCGTACAGCGAGTCGTGCACGTACAGCCGCTTGAGGGCCGCGCAGGTCATCCCGGTGTTGATGAACGCACCCCAGAACAGCCCCTCGACGATCGCGTCGGGGTCGGCGTCCGGCAGGACGATCCCGGCGTCGTTGCCGCCGAGCTCCAGGGTGAGCCGGGCGAGGTTCTTCGCCGAGCTCTCCACGATCTTGCGGCCCGTCGCCGTGGACCCGGTGAACATGACCTTGTCGACGCCGGGGTGCTCGGTGAGCCGGGCCCCGACCTCGCGGTCGCCGGACAGGACGTGCAGGACGTCGGCGGGGAGCACGTCGTTGATGAGCGAGACCAGCGCCAGGACGCTCAGCGGCACGTACTCCGACGGCTTGACGACGACGACGTTCCCCATCCGCAGGGACGGCGCGATCTGCCACATGCCGATCATCAGCGGCCAGTTCCACGGTCCGATGGCCGCGACCAGCCCGACCGGCCGGTACACCAGCTCCGTGCGCTGCGAGGCGTCGTCGACGACGACCTCCGGCTCCAGCGGCGTGGCGGCGGTGGCCCGCAGCCAGGCGATCGTCCCCCCGACCTCGAAACGCGCCCCCTGCCCGTTGAGGGGTTTGCCCTGCTCGCGGGCCAGCAGCTGCGCCAGCGCCTCGGAGTTCTCCTCCAGGTGGTCCGCCACCCGGTTCAGCAGGGGGATCCGCCCCTCGTGCCCCAGGGCGTCCCAGTCCCGCTGGGCCGCGCGGGCGGCGCGGATCGCCTCCTCCAGCGCGGCGACGTCGTGGACCGGGGCCTCGGCCAGGGCGTCGCCCGTGGCCGGCTCGTGGACCAGGCGGCCGGTGCCGGCCGGTGCCGCCACGCGAGCCAGCAGTTCTTCGTAGGTGAGCGCCATCGTCTCCTCCTCCAGGGGTTCGGCGGATCCTCTCAGCTCATCCGGGGCGGGGGCTGTTCCACGGGCGCACGACCCTTGTCCGCACGCGCACGTCCGGGACCGGTCCCGAACGGGGCAAGGTTCCTTTACTTCACGACCCCCCGCCCGCCGTGTCAGCGTCGAACGGATCCGAGGAGGGCACAGATGTCGCAGACGACGTCCGGGAACGACACGCAGGTCACCGTCGACCGCACCACCCAGCGCCGGGCGCGGGCCGCGGCGTTCATCGGCAGCACGATGGAGTCTTACGACTTCCTGCTCTACGGGGCGTCCGCCGGGCTGGTGTTCCCCGCGCTGTTCTTCGCCGACCTCGACCACGGGCTGGCCGTGGTGCTGTCCTACGTCTCCCTGGCCGCCGGGTACGCCGGCCGCCCGCTGGGCGGCCTGCTCTTCGGCCACTTCGGGGACAGGCTGGGACGCAAGCGGATGCTCGTGATCACGATGGTCGTGACCGGCGGCGTCTCCGTCCTCATGGGGCTGCTGCCCGGCTACGCGGTCCTGGGGGCCCTGGCGCCGGTCCTGCTGGTGTCCCTGCGGGTCGTCCAGGGCATCGCCGTGGGCGGGGAGTGGGCCGGGGCGGCCCTGATGTCCATGGAGTCCTCCGACGTCCGGCGCCGGGGGTTCGCCGGCAGCCTGTCCGCCAGCGGGGGCCCCTTCGGCACGGTCGTCGCGACCCTCGTGCTGGGCCTGTTCGCCGCCCTCTCCGGGGACCAGTTCACGACCTGGGGCTGGCGGGTCCCGTTCCTGCTCAGCGCCGTCATCGTCGTGACCGGCCTGGTCCTGCGCCTGCGGGTGGCCGAGTCCGTCGAGTTCGTGGCCGCCCGGTCCCGGCGGGACGCCGCGCCGCGGCGGGCCCCGCTGGTCCAGGTCCTCAAGGACCACCCGCGCGACCTGGTCCTGGGAACCCTGGCGGTCATCGCCACCCTGGGCGTCCAGGGGCTCCTGGGGGTCTTCATGATCCCCCTCGTGGTCGAGAACGGGGCGATGTCGCGCGAGACCGTCCTGTACGTCCTGGCCGGCACGCTGCTGCTGACCGCCGTCCTGGTCCCGGTCTGGGCGCTGCTGTCCGACCACCTCGGGCGCCGGCCCGTCATGCTGGCCGGCGGGGTCCTCGGCGTCCTGCTCGCCTGGCCGATGATCAGCCTGCTGCGCTCGCCGTCGGCCACCCTCGTGGTGCTGGGGTTCCTCGTCGGCAACTCGCTGCTCATCCCGATCGTCTTCGGGCCGCTGGCGGCGTTCCTCTCCGAGAAGTTCCCCGTGGAGTCCCGGTACACCGGGTTCGCCGTCACCTACCAGTTCGGGGCCCTGCTGGGGTCCGGGATCATGCCGCTCGTCGCCTCCCAGCTCATGCCGGACGCCACGGCCTCGCCCGTCCCGCTGATCGCCTTCGTCATCGGGTCCTACGTGCTCAGCTCGCTGGCCGTCCTGCTCTCGGCCGAGACGAGGGGGGCGACCAGCAGGGTTTCGCGCGACGCCGGGCAGGAGGTCCTGGACGTGCGCGTGACCGACTGACCGGACGCACCGCGCCCGGGCCGGAGGTTCCCGCCGGACCCGACCGCCCCCGGGCCTGGGGTTAGGGTGTGGACCGAGGCGACGGCTCGTGGCGGCACGCGGAGGTGCCCCGGGCCGGGGGTACCGGTCGCGCCGCCTCGACGTCGAAACACCGCTCGAGGGCAGGAGTGCACATGTCGGTCACCGGTCGTCCCACCCCCGCGCCCAGCGCCGCCCCGCGCCGGTGACCCCGGTGGCGCCCCACCCCGACGACCTCGTGGCCCCCGACGCCCACGCCGGACCGGTCGTCTACGTCGTCGACGACGACCGCGAGCTGTGCGACTCGGTGGCCTGGTTGCTGGGTTCGATGAACATCGACTCCCAGTGCTTCGACGACCCGGAGGACTTCCTGTCCGCGGTGGACCCCCGGCGCTGGGGGTGCGTGGTCCTCGACGTCCGGATGCCGCGGTTGAGCGGCTTCGAGGTGCAGGCCCGTCTGGCCGAGCGCGGGTCCTCGATGCCGGTGATCTTCGTCTCCGCCCACGGCGACATCCCGATGTCCGTCCGCGCGCTGCGCGGCGGGGCCGTCGAGTTCCTCGAGAAGCCCTACGACGCCCAGCAGCTCCTCGACAGCGTGCAGCTCGCCCTGCGCGCCAGTCGTTCCCGCCTCGACGAGGCAGCCCGCGAGGAAGGCCTGCGCGCGCGGTTGCTCCAGCTGAGCGAACGGGAGGTCGAGGTCCTCGACCTCGTCATCGAGGGGCTGCCGAGCAAGAACATCGCGACCCGGCTGGGCATCAGCGTCAAGACCGTGGACGTCCACCGGACCCGCATCCGGGAGAAGACGAACGCCGAGAGCATCACCGTCCTGGTCCGCGACATCCTGCTCAGCGGCTCGCGCACCGTGGCCGAGCTCACCCGGCGAGGGGAGCGGTGAACGGCCGCGAACTGGTCGACACCGAGCTGGCCCGCCTGGTCGACTCCCTGCGGTACTGCGTCCTGGTCCACGACGCCGTCACGAAGGAGATCCTGTGGGCCAACCAGGCGGCCTGCGACCTCCTGGGGTTCACCCTGGAGGAGCTCAAGCCGCTCAAGGCGAACCACATGAGCTCACCCGCCCGCGAGTACCGCCGCGAGCTGGGGGTGGCGTGGCTGCAGGAAGCCGTCGACCGCGGGGTCAGCACCACCGAGTGGTGCTACCGGTCCCGGACGGGGACCGACGTGCTGACCGAGGCCGTGGCCATCCGGGTGGACCTCGACGCCGGTGCCGTCGTCCTGGTGCAGTTCCGCGACATCGCCGCCGAGAAGGCCGTGCAGCAGGACCTGAGTCGCACGTCGTCCCGGCTCGAGACCTTCCTGCGCCACCTCGGCGAGGGCATCGTCGTGGTGGACGACGACGCCCGCGTCGTGTTCGCCAGCCAGTCGGCCGCCCGCCTGCTCGGGATCGAGGACCTCCAGGGCCGGTGCTTCCGCGACCACTGCGACGCCCGGTCCGCGAACGAGCTGCGCGAGCTCCTGCTGCACACCGCCCCCGGCCGCCCCCTGCGGGGCGCCCGGCTCCACTGGCAGCGCCCCACCGGGGAGTGGACCTGGCTCGCCGGGACCTGCCAGTACATCGACCTGGAGGGGGACCTGCAGGGGCACCTGCTCCTCCTGCACGACATCACCGACCGGGTGGAGGTCGAGCACCAGCACTGGCGCGACACGCAGTACCTGCAGCACCTGGCCCGCTACAACGCGATGGGTGACATGGCCATGGCCATCGCCCACGAGGTCAGCCAGCCGATCACCGCCGCCGGCAACTTCGTCGCCGGGGTCCGCAGCCGGCTGGCGGACCTGGACGCCCCCTCCTCCGACCTGTCCTTCGGCCTGGAGCACGCGCTGCGGCAGATCGACCGGGCCAGCCGCATCCTCACCGCCCTGCGCCAGTACGTCACGCGGCTGGAGCAGGCCGAGCGCGTCAACGACCTCAACGACGTGGTGGCCGAGATCGAGTACTTCGTCACCCTGCGCGCCTCGCAGCACGACGTCCGGGTCACCTGGGACCTCGCCTCGTGCCCCCTGCCCGTGCTGTGCGAGAGCGTGCTCATCGGCCAGGTGCTGACCAACCTCGCGTTCAACGCCGTCGACGAGCTCGCCCGGTGGGGCGACCGGGAGCGGTCGCTCACGATCAGCACCCGCCGTCTGCAGACCGCGGTGGAGGTCGTCGTGGCGGACAACGGAGGGGGCCTGGCCCACCCCGACCCCGCGAAGATCTTCGACGGCGCGTTCACCTCCAAGGCGCACGGCAACGGCATCGGCCTCGCCCTGGCCCACCGGATCGTCACCCGTCACGGGGGGACCATCCGGGTCGAGGCCGACGAACCGCACGGCACGGTGTTCGTCGTGCGCCTGCCCCTGGTCGACGACCCCGACCCCGAGTGGGGACCGCTGGCGATCGCGGACCCGCAGACCCGCTCCGCCTGACGAGCCGCGGGTCACCCCTGCGGACCGGCACCCCCCGCCTGCTCGTGCGCCCGGTTCCGGAAGTCGCTGGGAGTGGTCCCGAAGGCCTGCCGGAACAACCGCGTGAAGTGGGCCGCGTCCTGGAACCCCCAGGACCTGGCCACCGCCGCGATGGGGATCCCCGACAGGTGCGCCTCGGCGAGGTCGCGCCGGCACGCCTCGAGCCGTCGCCCCCGGATCCACCCGGAGACGCTCGTCCCCTCCTCGCGGAACATGGACTGCAGCTTGCGGGGGGAGATGTAGTGCGCGGCGGCGATGCGGCGGGGCGACAGGTCCGGCTCCGCCAGGTGGTCGTCGAGCCAGCGCACGATGGGGTCCGTCGGTGACGACAGCCGTCCCTCCCCGCCGACGGCCTCGACGACGCTGGTGGCGATGAGGTCGAGCATGGTCCGCCGGGTGCGCCGGGCCACCGGCCCCCGCAGCTGCGCGGCGTCCTCGGCGAGCTGACGCAGGTAGGGGACCGTGAGCCGGTTGCTCCCCGCCGTCGCCGCCAGGCGCAGGCCGGGGGTGTGACGCCACTGCTGGTCGGTCAGGCCGAGCGCGGACCGGGGGAACATCAGCACCACGCTGCGGAAGCCGGCCGCGTTGTGCAGGTCGTAGGGCTCATCGGCGCTGTACACGGTGTACTCACCCGGGTGCAGGACGGTCTCCCGTCCTCCCTGGCGCAGCACGCTGCGCCCCTCGACCTGCAACGACACCTTGCACAGCTGAGCGCCCCCGTCCGACGGGTCCGGACGCCGCCGCACCACGTGCGTCGCATCGGCCCTCAAGTCGCTGACGACCACCCCGCACGCCCGCTGCACCCGCGACCACCCGTGGAAGCCGGTGCGGTGCGAGGAGACCTCCACCGGGACGAAGGCCCGCGAAGCCAACCGCGACCACTCGCCCGCGCTGTCCACGCGGCCCTCGTCGACGCCATCGCGAACCGCCGCACCGGTGTCCACCACGAGCCGCCTCCGTCCGGGTCGAAGCCTGGTCAGTCGTCCGATTCTGCCTCACTCCTGCGCCGCGGTCAGGCGGACGGACAGGGACGACCCCCACGGTCCTGCGAACGTCCCGGACGAGGAGTGCGTGACGTGTCTCGAGACGAGACCGCAGGGGCCGACGCGGTCGTGGTGGGCGGGGCCCGCGAGGTGGTGCCCGGCCCGGTGGAGGACGACCCCGGCCCCGGCCCCGGCGTGCGGTGGACGCGCTGCGCGGGTCGCGGGTCGTCGACGCGTCGGTGGTGCCCGTCGTCCCCTCGGGGAGTTCCGGAACCCCCACCACCACGATCGGTGAGCGGGGCGCCGGGTTCCTCCGGCGGGACGTCGCCCGACCCGATCCCTCCGCGACGGGTCGGATGAAGGAACCCTTACCCCCGGGAGGACGCCTGCACCCGCGCAGGGGACGGTCGGTGCCCCGGCGGACGAGTACTTTGACCGGACAGCCGTAGACTCGAAGAGGAGTTCTCGCATGACTGCGACCGTTTCCGAAACGACCCGGGTGACCCCGACCGGTCGCCACCCCCAGCTCCCGCCGGCCCCCGCGGGAACCCTCGCCGCCCGCGGTCCGCACGGTTCGTGGACCCCCCGTGGCTGAGGCGGTCGCGCCGGTGGGTGCGCGGGGGGAGCAGCGGGCTGGTGGGTTGCGCGGTTCCATCGGGGTTCCCGGGATCGTGTTCCTCGTCGTGGCCTCCGCGGCGCCGTTGACCGCGATCGGTGGGGCGTTGCCGGTGATGCTGG